>JALOPD010000065.1 GCA_025454075.1 Desulfobacterales bacterium
CCAGCTCCGTTTTGGCGCCGCCGTCGTCCTGAAAGCCCGAGTAGCTGTCGTATTTCTTGTCCTTGCCTTTTTTCACGACGGCGGCAAACATCCTGCCGTCCAGGAGCACCTCGGCGTTTCCCGTTTTCTGTACGCAGTGGGGCGGCCACAGGACCTGTTTTTTCCCGGCGACGTCGATCACGTCGAAGGCCTTTTTCCCGGGGTGATTGGTGTAGAAGGAGACATGATCCGCCGGGTGCCAGTCCTGGGTCGCGTAGACGGGGCAGCCCTTATTGTGCAGGGCTTCCGTGGCCTTTCGGACCTGGTCGACATAGGCCTGATCGGTGCCCTCGACGGCCAGCGACCCCTTTTTCAGCGTGGTGAAATCCCCCTGCAGGTCGACGACGATGACGCCTGTCTTTCTCTCCACGAGGGCACCTCCTTTCCTGTAGCGGGATTAGCGTCTCCGGACCTCATGCTCGCTAACGGTCCAATACTACGGCTTTCCAAAACCCGTCAAGGAATTGCCATGTCGGCCATTTCTCCGTCTGTGGTTGAAAAATTCAAGCCGCCCTTTCGGAGATCGCCGCCGGCTTGAGGAACCGGTCAATATCGGTTAAGAAAGCCGATGGGCGCCTTCACTCATTTCCAGGAAATGCCGTGATGCCGTACCACGCGAGCTACATGACGGAGGCCTTGAAGGAAGCACGCGCAGCCGGCGCGGCGGACGAGGTCCCGGTGGGCGCCGTGCTCGTTTCCGAGGCCGGGGAGATCCTGGCGAGGGCCTGCAACCGGACGATCCGCGACTGCGACCCCTCGGCCCACGCAGAGATCCTGGCGCTGCGCGCGGCGGCCCGAAAACTAAAAAATTACCGTTTGGTAAATACGACGCTGTATGTTACCATCGAGCCCTGCGTCATGTGCATGGGGGCGATCATCCACGCCCGGGTGGCGCGCCTGGTGTTCGGCGCCGCCGACCCCAAGTGGGGCGCGGCCGGCTCGCTTTACAACCTGACCGCCGACCGGCGCATGAACCACCGGGTGGAAATCGTCGCGGGCGTTCTCGAGGGGGAGTGCCGGTCGACGATGCAGGGTTTTTTCAAATCCAGGCGCGGGTGACATCTCTTACGAGTGGAGGAATTTCCGTGGCGAACGTCGTGGTCATCGGGACTCAGTGGGGGGATGAGGGCAAGGGCAAAATCGTCGATCTGCTGGCCGAATTTGCCGACGTGGTGGTGCGCTTCCAGGGCGGCAACAACGCCGGCCACACCCTGGTGATCAAGGGTGAAAAAACCATCAACCACCTCGTGCCCTCGGGAATCCTGCAGAACAAGGTCTGCGTGCTCGGCAACGGCATGGTGGTGGACCCCGCCGTGCTGCTGAAGGAAATGGATTTCCTGGCCGGAAAGGGCGTCGCCGTCGGGCCGGACCGGATCAAGATCAGCGAGATCGCGCAGCTGATCATGCCCTACCACCAGAAAATCGACGTGGCCCGCGAGGAGAAGCAGGGCGCCCAGCAGATCGGGACCACCGGCCGGGGCATCGGGCCGGCCTACGAGGACAAGGTGGCCCGCCGGGGCATCCGCTTCGTGGAGCTGCTGGAGACCGACACGTTCGCCGAAAAAGTGCGCTCGCTGCTGGAGGAAAAAAATTTCTACCTCCAGAGTTATTTCAATGCTCAGCCGCTGAATGCCGAAGAGATCATCGCGCAGTACCGGGCTTACGCCGATCGCTTGGCGCCGCACGTCACCAACGTGTCGGTGGTCGTGGATGAAGCGGTCAAAAGGAAAAAGCAGCTGCTGTTCGAAGGCTCCCAGGGGACCCACCTGGACATCGATCACGGCACCTACCCCTATGTCACCTCCTCCAACACGCTGGCCGCCACCGCCTGCTGCGGCACCGGTTTCGGCCCCCGCCGGATCACCGACGTGATCGGCATCGTGAAGGCCTACACCACCCGCGTCGGTAAGGGCCCCTTCCCCACCGAATTGCTGGATGAGATCGGCAGTCATCTGCAGGAGAAAGGCGCGGAGTTCGGCTCCACCACCGGCCGCCGCCGCCGCTGCGGCTGGCTGGACGCGGTGATCCTCAAAAACGCCGTCCGTTTGAACGGAGTCACGGGCCTCGCCATTACCAAGCTCGACGTGCTCGACGGCCTCGAGACGCTGAACATCTGCACGCACTACGAGTACCGAGGCCGAACCCTCGACGTGGTCCCGGCAAGCCTCAAGGTGCTCGCGGAGTGCCGGCCGGTCTACGAAACGCTGCCGGGCTGGACGGAGACCATCTCCGGCATCAGGAGCTTCACCCGCCTGCCGCGCAACGTGAAAAGCTACCTGAAGCGCATCGCGGAGCTGACCGGCACTCCGATCGACATCGTTTCCGTAGGGCCGGACCGCGACCAGACCATCGTTCTGCGGAACCCTTACGTTCGCAGGCGCAGCGCCTCGAAAACCAAGGCCACGCCGGCGCGCTCCAGGCGGCGCTGAGCGACCCGCGCCATTTTTCGCCGGCGATGGGGTTGACATCGGCGCCGGTTTGGAATAGAAACCCTCGTTCAGTCGGGACGTGGCTCAGCCTGGTAGAGCACAGCGTTCGGGACGCTGGGGTCGGTGGTTCAAATCCACTCGTCCCGACCACCTTTGATTCAGCGCTCCAGTCGGAATGACTGGAGCTTTTTTTTCGCCATGACGACGATTCGAGAAACCGGCACCGCAGCGGACCCCTCCAAAGCCAACGTCAAAGTGATGTTCGCGCTCTGGCTGGTGCATTTCACGGGCGACCTGTACGCCTCCTTCGTCAGCCCCCTGCTGCCGGTCTTCGCGGATGTCTTTGCGCTGTCCATGACCCAGGTGGGGCTGCTGGCCGGGGTCAACCGCTTTCTGATGTTCATTGTCCAGCCGATCGCCGGCTACCTGGCCGACCACTACCGCACCCGCCTTTTCATCCTCGGCGGCCCCATCCTGTCGCTCATCTTCATCCCGCTGGTGGGGGTGGCGCCGAGCTTCCTGGTCCTGATGCTGTTCGTTTCGATAGGCTCCATCGGCCAGTCCCTTTTTCACCCGCCGGTCGCCGGGATGATTTCCACCTATGCCGGCCGGCATTTCAGCTTCTGCATGTCCATCTTCAACGCGGGCGGCACGCTGGCCTTCGGGGTAGGCCCCATCATCATCACGACGCTGGTCCACGCCTACGGCATCCGCGGCACGCTGCTGTCCATGGTCATCGGCCTGCCGCTGATGGTGGTGCTGTTCAAACTGGTGCCGCGCCCGGAGGGCGAGGGGCTGGCCGGCCACGGGTTCCTGGGGTCGCTCCGGGAGGCGCTGGGCGGGGCCTGGAGATCCGTTGCCATGCTGTGGGTGGTGATGGTGCTGCGGGCCTTCGTCAGCCAGGTGTTCATCACCTTTTTCCCGATTCTCTACTCCCGGGAGGGGTATTCGCTGGTGTCGATCGGCGTCATCACCGCCCTTTTCACGCTGGCGGGGGCCTTCAGCGGCCTGATCGCCGGCAGCCTGGCGGACCGCACCCGCTACCGGCCGATCTTCATTTTGAGCCACTTCCTTACCGCACCCGCGCTGCTGCTGTCGCTTTACCTGCGCGGCGACTGGGTCTACCCGTGCTCCTTTTTATCCGGCTTCTTCTCGATGGCCACCCTGCCCCTCGGGGTGGTGCTGGGGCAGCAGCTTGCCCCCAAGGGGCGCTCCATGGTATCGAGCCTCATGATGGGTTTGGCGCTGGGTATCGGCGGGGTGATGAGCCCCATCATCGGCAAGCTGGCCGATATTTACTCCATTCAAACCGTTCTCGCCTGGCTGCCGGCCGTCCCGCTGCTGACCATGGTGCTCTGTTTGCGCCTTCCTGAAAAAAACCAGGCTGCCTGAACCGGAGGTCTCATGGATAGCGAAAAAAAAGGGGACATCAACGGCGCGCAGGCGATCGTCCGGATGCTCGAAGCCTACGGCGTGAACTACGTGTTCGGCGTGCCGGGCGACACCTCCGTGCCGCTCTACCAGGCGCTTTACGAGCGGCGCGACACCCTCCGTCACATCCTGGCGCGGGACGAGCGCTCGGCCGGCTTCATGGCCGACGTCTACGCCCGGCTTTCCCACAAGCCCGGGGTGTGCGAATGCCCCTCCGGGGCCGGCGCGCTCTATTCCGCGCCGGGGATGGCCGAGGCCAACGCCTCCTCCGTCCCGGTTCTCTTGTTCACCAGCGGCGTCAGCCTGGCCGGCGAAGGCAAGGGCACCATCACGGAGATGGACCACCACGTCTTCTTCGAGTCCATTTCGAAGTGGTCGAACTTCCTCAAGCTGGCCGTCAAAATCCCCGAGACCCTGCGCAGAGCCTTCCGCGTGGCGACGTCGGGCTGCCCGGGCGCCGTCCACCTCGCGTTCCCCACCGAGACCGTGGTCGGCCGGATCCCGCTCGAGCAGGTCTCGCTCCACGCGGAGCAGGAGTGCAAGGCCTACCCCTCGATGCGGTTCCGCGGCAGCCCGGATGCCATCACCCGGGTCGCCCGGCAGCTCGCAAAAGCCCGGCGCCCGGTCCTGATCGTCGGCGGCGGGGCCAACCACTCCCAGGCCCGCGGCGAGATCCTTGCGCTGGCCGAACGCCTGCAGGCGCCGGTCGTCACCACCATATCCGGCCAGGGCATCATGCCGGACCAGCACCCCCTGGCGCTGGGGGTGATCGGCGACAACGGCTACCACCCGCATGCCGTCCGGGCCGTGGAGGGGGGCGACGTGCTGCTCTACATCGGGTGCAAGATGGGGTCCGTATCGACCGTCAAGTGGACGCTGCCCTCAACGCGCGCGGGCAGGAAAATCCTGCAGGTGGACATCAACCCGCGGATCATCGGCAACACGTTCCAGGTGGACGAGGCGGTGGTGGGCGATGCGCGGCTCGTCTTGGAGGATGTTCTGGTCGAACTGGGAAAGGCCCGGCGCCGCGGCGATGAAAGCTGGGTCGAGGAATTGAACCTGGATCGCAGGCGCTTCTGGGACCAGGCCGCTGCCGTGCTGGCGAGCGAAGAGACGCCCCTGTCGCCCCAGCGGGTGATCGGGTCGTTGAACCGGGCCCTGCCGGAGCCGGCCGTCGTTGTCGCCGATGCCGGGACGGCCACCCCGTATGTCACGCGCTACCTCCGGCTCAACCACAGCCGGTCGCGCTTCATCATCCCCAGGGCCTACGGCGGGCTCGGGTACGCCATCCCCGGGGTGCTGGGCGCGTGGCTGGCGCGCCCGGAGGCCAGGCCCGTCGGCCTTTTCGGGGACGGCAGCATGGGCATGTCCTGCGGCGAGTTGGAAACGCTGCTGCGCTACGATGTGCCGGCGGTCCTGATTCATTTCAACAACGGCTCCTTCGGCTGGATCAAGACGCTCCAGAAGATCCATTCCGAGAGCCGTTACCTGTCCGTCGATTTCAAGCCGCTCGACATGTCCAAGGTGGCTTCCGCTTTCGGCTTGCGCGCGTTCCGCGTGGAAACCCCGGCCCAGCTCGAAAAAAGCCTCGCCGAGGCCTTTGCGTCCAAAGGCCCATGCTTCATCGACATTCTGAGCCGGCCGATCGAGGAAAAAATCCCGCCGGTCTACTCCTGGCTCAAAGAGTGCGGCATCGACCCCCTGAGCAAGGAGCCCTACTGAGCCGGGGGCCGTCGCCTCGTTCAGGAATCACTCTCCCCGCGACCGGATGATCAACAACGGGCGGTCGATGCGGTGCAGAACCCCTGCAGCGACACTGCCGTAGAACACGCGCCCCGCACCCGTGCGGCCGTGGCTGGCCATGGCGATCAGCTCCACTTTCTCCGTTTCAGCCGTCTCACAAACGGCATCGACGATCGTGTTGCCGACCACGCGCGACTCCACTTCGATCCGCTTTTCCTGGAATCTCGTTTTGACGCCGTCGAGGTAAACGCGCGCCTGCTCCAGTTTGGCGGCGAACGTATCGTTGGCGGGGATGAAAACGTCCGCACTGCTCACCGTCACGATCGGCTCGACCACCTGCAGAAGGATCACCCGGGAGCCATGTTTCAGTGCCATTTCCTCCACGTATGGGAGGATTTTCTCGGCCCTGACGGAACCGTCCAGTGGAACCAGAATGTGCTTGTACATGGTTTAGCCCCCCTTCGAGGCGCACACCTGCGCCGCGGATATGCAAGGCTGTACCCGCGTCGGAAACAGAAGGCCTCTGAAAGCTGACGCTTGCCCTCAGAGGCCGATTTCAGGCACCTTCCGATATCCGGCTTGCATGGGCCACCCCCGGACCGCGCGAGGTTCGACCACTCCACCGTCACCTGGATGTGCAAAAAATAAAGAATAAAAGAGCGCGTGTCAAACCACGGCCGGTCTTTTTTCAAACCAGGGGCGCTCGGCTTCCAGCTGGGCCGCCATGCGGAAAAGGGTGGCCTCGTCGGCGATGCGAGCCATGAAGTGGACCCCGCACGGCAGCCCCTCGCGCGTCCAGTGCAGCGGCACGGACATGGCCGGTTGCCCGGTGAAGTTGGCCAGCTGGGTGAAGGGGGTCCGCGCCAGGTTCTGAAGGGCGATCCGGTCGATGATGCCGCTGCGCCGCAGCAGGCGGCCGAGGCCGAGCCGGCTGACCGCCTTGAGCGCAGCGATCTCGTAGGGGCTGGGCTTGAGTTCGCCGATAAAGGCCGGCGGCTGGGCCGTCGTCGGGGTCATGTACAGATCGTAGGTTGCGTGGAACCGGCCCATCGTGCGCGCGGCCCGGCCCCACAGCCGGCGCGCCCCGGCCAGGACGGAGGCGGGCTCGCAGCGCCCGATCAGGCCGAGCGTCCAGGTCGCCGTCTCCACGTCCTCCGGCTGCACGGGCCTGTTCAGCACCCGGCCCAGGTCCTCCAGGTCCGCCGCCACCTCGGCGTAAAGCATGGCCAGGTAGGTGCGGGCCAGCGCCGCGCCGTCGAGATCCGGGGATGCCTCCTCGACGTCGTGCCCCAGGTGTTGAAGCAGCAGCGCCGCCTGGAGCACCGCCTTCTCGTTTTCCGGGTGGACCGGTGTCCCGATGGGCGAGCGTGAGCTGAACGCAACCCGCAGTCGCCCCGGGTCGCGCCGGGTTTCCTCGTGGTAGGGCCGATCGGGCGGCGCGACGACGAACGGGGCCCCGGCATCCGCGCCGGCGATGCCGTCCAGCATGGCGGCGCTGTCCCGCACCGTGCGGGTGAGGACGTGTTCGACCACGGCCCCCTGCCACAGCTCGCCGAAGTCGGGGCCCGTGGGGATCCGCCCGCGCGAGGGCTTCAGCCCAAAAAGCCCGCAGTAGGCGGCCGGGATCCGGATCGAGCCGCCGCCGTCGCCCGCCCCCGCCAGCGGCACCATGCCGGCGGCCACGGCGGCCGCCGACCCGCCGCTGGAGCCACCGGGCGTGCGTGCGCGGTCCCAGGGGTTGCGCGTCGGCCCGAAAAGCTCGGGCTCCGTGTAGGCCACGAGCCCGAATTCCGGGGTATTGGTCTTGCCCAGGATCACCAGGCCGGCCTGCCGGTACCGGCGCACCAGTTCGCTGTCATGGTCCGGGATGAAGTTTTTCAGGGCCTTGCAGCCGAAGGTGAGCGGCACGCCGGCGCAAACCGACAACAGGTCCTTGAGCACGAAGGGAACGCCGCAAAACCGGCCGGGAGGCAGATCCCCCAGGGAGCGCCGGGCCAGATCGAACATCGGGGTGACAACGGCGTTGACCGCCGGGTTCAGCCGCTCCACCCGTTCGACGGCTGCCGCGAGGACCTCCCCGGGCGACACCTGCCGCGTGCGGATCAGCTCCGCCAGCCCAAGGCCGTCGTAGCGGTCGTATTCCTTGAAACCGGGCATGTGCGCCTTTCAGCGATATACTATGTCTTGCCTGTGGGAGCGGCTACCAGCCGCGACAAACCTGCAACCGGGGAATCGCGGCTGGAAGCCGCTCCCACAGAGGGATGGACTTGACCATCGATCGGGTCGGACTCCGCCGGCCTCAACCGGCGTTCGAAGAAGAGAAAGCAGGTGCCGGAAGTATATTACGGCAGCGGCGTCATGGATTCAAGGAAGGCGTCCAGGCGCGTTTCCACCTGCGTCTCCGAGAACACCCGCGGGTCGTTCTGGTCGGCCTCGATCACCACCCCCGGTTTGCCGGTCAGCCTGGACACCTCCCCGCGCAGGCCGTACATCCCCACCGAATACGGTTTGCAGGAGCGGTTGGAGTGCATGATGAAACCGGTGAGCGCGAATTCGTCGATGAGCCGCGCCAGGTAGCGGATGCGCTCTTCGAACCCGAAGTTGATGTAGATGTTGAGGTAGGAGACCGCCAGCGCCTCGATGGGGTCGCTGGTCTGGATGCCCTGCGAGGCGGTGATGCCGCCCCAGCTGTCGGCGTAGGTGGCGGTCACCAGCGCGCAGCGGCGCTCCTCGAAGAATTTTTCGAAGTAGCGCATCCTGAACCAGATGGGCAGGTTGTCCCACAGCACGCGGTAGCGCTCCTCGGGGATGGCGCCGATGCGCCGGGCGGCGCGTTCGGCCACCTCCTCGTACAGCAGTTGATAGTAGTCCACGCACGGCCGGGTGCCGCGCAGGGTCACGATCGGGGCCACGTGGATGAAGGCGTCCAGGCTGGTCAGGGGGGTCGGCAGGGTCTTGGCGAGATCGAGCGTTTTCCGCCACAGGCCGGTGGCCTCCCGGCTCATGCCGATCGCCTCCAGCAGGCGTTCCCGGTCGAAGGGCCGCTTGAGCTGCCCGGCCAGAAACCGCTCCAAGTCGTGGAACTGCGCCACCGTGTAGTCCACCGTTTCGCGGTTCAAACCGTCGTGCAGAAACGGGGTGTCCACGAGGAAAAGAGGCGCGCGGTGCTTGCGGGCGACCGCCTCGTACCACTTGATGACGGTCTTGCAGATGTTGGTCGAGGCGATCAGGAAGCGCGGCGGCGGGAGCCCGCCGGCCGGCCCGCCCTGCAGCAGGTCCTGGCCGAAATCGGTGCGCGCATAGGCGCAGATGTCCTGGGAGAAACCGGCGGCCTCGGCCGCCTCCATGAGCGCAACGGACTGGTGGCCGGCGGCGCACATGGCGGCGTAGTTTTCAGGGTAGACGGGAATGACGTCCATGGCGTGGACGAACTCCACCGGCGCACCGCTGGTGAGCCACGCGACCGGCTTGGCGGTGGAGGTCTTGGCCTCGATGTAATAGAGCGTCATCAGCTCCTTCATCTTCTTGAAGGCCGCCAGCTGGGTCATACCTCCAGGCCTCCGATCATTTCGCAGAAGGCTTCCGCCCGGGTCTTGACCGACTCGAAATTGCCCGTCGCCAGGTCCATTTCCAGCGTAAAGGCCGGGATCCCCTCCTGCTTGAGCCGCTCGGCCAGCTGCGGCCGGTCGAAAGCGTCCGGCTCGCAGAACCGGATCGCCCAGAAGAGCACGCCGTCGGCTTCGGCGGCCTTCACTTTTTCGACCAGGTAGGCGTGGCGGTCGCTTTCGGGGTGGTAGATGCAGCAGCAGGGGGCGCCGCTGTAAACGTAGTCGGTGATGCCCGCCACCAGGTCGTCCACCCGGAGGGCGTCTTTCGCCGCCGACCGCCAGCCGTTGGCGAAATCGTCGTCGACCACATCCGCCGGCACGTCGTCCAAAACGCCGAAGGCAGCGACCGGCTCGAACACCATCCCGCTCAGCACCAACCGGGGGCGGCGGCCTTTTCTCGGCGGGAGGGCTTCCAACTCGGCGGACAGGCGCGCCAGCAGCGGCTCGTAGTCTTCCGGCGGCAGGAAAAAACCGGCCTTGACCGCGGCATAGAAATCCCCGCTGTTCACCACCCCCGGCTTCTGCCGCCGGATGCGGTAAATCTCCCGCTGCAGGGAACGGATCCGGCCGTAAAGTGCTGCGGAGGTCCGCAAGGCCTCGCGCGATGCCGCGCGGCCGGTCACCGCTGCCAGCCCTTTGAGAACGTTTTCGATGACGGTGGCGAGATAGGCCTTGCGGGCCGTGTGGGTCTGGGCGGCCGGGATGGAAAATTCCACGGTCGGCTTGGCGAAGAGCCGGCGATAGACCTCCCGCAGGTTGACCAGCGTGTCGCACAGGGAGGTGAAGGCGTACGCGTCGACCCTCCCGGTGACGCCTCGCATTTCAAGCTCCAGCAGCGAACGGGAGACCGAGCAGCAGTAGGACTGGAGATGGCCGTCTGCGTGTTCGACGGCCCCCCCTGCCCCCCAGAGCTGGACCGGGTAGCCGCCCGCGGCATGGATCAGCTCCAGGGGGAAATACGCCGGCATCACGCCGATGACCGGCCGCCCGCACCGCTCCTGGTGTTTGCGGATGGTCCCGGAGATGTCGGCGATCGCTTCGTGGAAAGCGTTGAACACCTGGACTCCTGAAAGAAAAGCCCGCAAGGGCTTTTCTCACCAGTCGTACTTCTCTTTTTCGATGATCGTCGCCACCCCCTGCCCCCCGCCGACGCAGGCGTTGGCGCAGCCGTAGCGGCCGCCCTTGGCGTTGAGAATCCGCGCCAGGGTCCCGATCAGCCGGATGCCGGTCGCCCCCAGGGCGTGCCCGATGGCGATGCCCCCGCCCATGACGTTGACCTTGTCGCGGTCGATCCCCAACTCCTTGATGCAGTTCAAGGCCACCACGCTGAAGGCCTCGTTGATTTCCCAGAAGTCGATGTCGGCGGCCTTGAGGCCGGCCCTCTCGAGCGCCTTCCGGCTGGCCGGCACGGGGCCTGCGCCCATGACCGCGGGGTCGACACCGGCAAACCCGATGGAGCGGATGGTGGCCAGCGGCCGGATGCCTTTCTTCTTCGCCGTCTCCTTGGACATCAGGATCATGGCGGTCGCCCCGGCGTTCAGCGGCGAGGAGTTCCCGGGGGTGATGACGCCGTCCTTTTTGAAAGCGGGCTTAAGCTCGCGCAGGCCCTCGTAGGTGGCGTCGTCGCGGACGGCCTGGTCCGTCTCCACCTTCAGAACCGAGCCGTCGGCCTGCTCCGCCTCGATCGGCAGGATCTCCTCCTTGAAAAAGCCCGCGCTGCGGGCCTTTGCGGCCAACTGGTGCGAGCGCACGCCCCATCGGTCCATCTCTTCGCGGGAGATCTTGGACTGGGCCGTGAGCTTCTCGGCGGTGAGCCCCATGTTCATGGAGGTCATCATGTCCCAGTGCTGGTATTCGGGGTTGAGAAAAAGGGTCATGTTGGGGGCGAGCAGCCCCTTGTCCACGTTGCTCAAGCCCATCGCCACCCGCGTCATGTGCTCGTAGCCGGAGCACAGCACGATGTCGGCGAACTCCTGGGCGATCTCCATGAAGCCGACCTGGACCCCGGCCATGGACGAGCCGCACTGCTGATCGACGAACTTGGCCGCAATGCTCTTCGGCAGGTTGGCCATGAAAATGGGGATCCGGCCGCCGTAGGCCCACTGCTCGCCCACGGCCGTGGCGCAGCCGACCAGGAAATCGTCGATCTCCTCGGCCCGGATGCCGGTGCGCCGGATCACTTCGGGCAGCAGCTTGGCGAGCAGCTCGTCCGCCCGCATGCGGCAAAACCAGTCCCGGGCCGGCTCGTTGGGGCGCGAACGCGACAGCGCCGTCCTCAGGTACCCTGCAATCACGACCTCTTTCATGGGTGCTCCTCCTTTGGAGAAAGATGGTTAAACGGCTGAACAGGTATTTAGGTGTTTGGCTATTTGGGTGTTTGGTGTTTGATGGCCCAAGCGCCTTTTGTTCGTTAGCATCAGGCAGCGACGTCTGCGCGGTTCTCCGCCGATCATTTCGGGTAAAAGGCTTTCCCGCTCTGCGCCATGTCGGCGATCAGCCGGGCGGGTTTGAAGTGCGCGCCGTACTGCTGCTCGAGCGCGGACAGCTTGCGAAGGACGTTTTCGGCGCCCCAGCGGTCGGCGTAGCGCAGGATGCCGCCGCGATAGGGCGGGAACCCGGTGCCGTAGATCATGGCCAGGTCCATGTCCCAGGGCCGGTCGCAGATCCCCTCCTCGATCATGAAGGCGGCCTCGTTGATGGCGGCGGCCAGCATGAGGTCGACGAGCTCCTGCGGGGGGACTTTTTTCGGCTGGATGCCGTGCGCCTGCAGGTAGGCCCGGACGACCTCGGCCACCTTGGGGTTGGGAACGGGCGTGGGGCCGCTGTAGTCCATGTAGCCGGAGCCGGTCTTGCGGCCGTAGCAGCCGGTCTTGAAGATCGCCTCGGTGAGCGGGTGGACCTTCCAGCGCTCCCCCAGCCGCTTCTCGAAGGTCCGGTTGACGTGGTAGTTGATGTCGATCCCGGTGAGATCCGACAAAGCGGCCGGCCCCATGGGCATGCCGAAGTCCACCATGGCGGCTTCGATGGCGGCGCCGTCGACGCCGTCGGCCATGAGGAAGACCGAACCGCTCATGAGCGCGATCAGCTGGCGCGACACGTAGAACCCGGGGCCGTCGTTGACGATGATGGGGATCTTCTTGATGCGCCGCGCAAAGGCGACGCTGGCGGCGAGCGTCGGGTCGGATGTCTTCTGCGCGCAGATGATCTCCAGCAGCTGCATGCGCTGGGCCGGGTTGAAAAAATGCAGGCCGATCATCCGGCCGGGGTCCTTGAGCACCGAGGCCATCTCGGTGATGGGCAGCGCCGAGGTGTTGGTGGCGAAGATCACGTCCGGGCGGCAGATCCCCTCGAGCTTTTTCCAGATCTCCTGCTTCACCTGCATGTCTTCGAGGACCGCTTCGATGACCAGGTCGGCGTCCTTCAGGTCCTCCAGGGCCGAGGTGCAGACCAGCCGGTCTTTCAGCATCCCTTCCAGCTCCGCGGCCGACATCTTCTTGTTCTTGAGGTGATAGTCGAACGTCCCGCGCAGGGAGGCCAGGCCCTTGTCGAGCGCGGCCGCATGGATGTCCCAGAGCACGGCCTGGAAGCCGCCGGTCAGCAGCAGGTGGACGATGCCGGAGCCCATGACCCCGCCCCCCAGCATGGCCACTTTCGTGACCGCGGCCGGTTTCAGGCCTTCGATGCGCGGCACCCGGCCGGCGGCCCGCGTGTTGAGGAAAATCCCGATGAGGTTCTGCGCCACGTCGGACAGCAGGCAGTCCGCAAACAGCTCGGCTTCCCGGTCCAGGTCGGCGTCGATGTCGTAGCCGAGCCCCTTTTCGAAAGCCTCGATGGCCTTGAGCGGCGCGATGTACCCCTTGGCCTTGGCGGCCGTCATGAGCGTGGCGAACCCCAGCAGCGCCTTTTTCTCGGCCGCGCTCGGCAGCCGTTCGTAACGGAAGCGCGTGCTGCGCAGCTTCAGGTTGAGCCGGCCGGAGACGAAGCGCCGGGCGGCTTTCACCGCGGTTTCGACCAGCTGCGCCGGCTCCGCCAGCTCATCCACCAGCGTCCGCTCGAAGGCCTTTTCGGACGTGACGGCCTTTCCGGTCGTGATCATCTCGAGGGCGTTGGGAAGGCCGATCAGCCGCGGCAGGCGCTGGGTCCCGCCCGCGCCGGGGATGAGCCCGATCTGGACTTCGGCTTGCCCGAGCTCCACCCCTCGGGCGGCCACGCGGTAGTGGCAGGCCATGGCGAGCTCCAGCCCGCCGCCCAGGCAATGGCCGTTGATGGCGGCGATCACCGGTTTGGGGCCGGTCTCGATGGAATTGAGAAAGCGGTTGTTGTCTTTGAGCAGCTCCAGGATCTGCGCCCGCGTCCGGATGTCCTTGATCTGCGTGATGTCCGCGCCGGCGATGAAATTCCGGCCGACCCCGGTCAAAACGACGGCCTGGACCCCGCCGTCCCGGAAGGCCTCCGCGATGGCGCCGGCCAGTTCCCGGACAAAATGCTCCGACAGCTGGTTCACCGGCGGGTTGTCCATGACCAACAGCGCAACCCCTTCTCGCATCTCGACTCTGATCGTTTTGTAATCCGTTTTCATCGTTCTCCCCCCTGCAGGTTGGGACGTCCGCCAAGTGATGTACCGTGCAACACGCTATACGCTCAATCTATCTATAATAACGATTAAATTTGTCAACATTTTTCTTGACTTTAATCGACGTGGAAGGCAGCATGGACCGCAAACCGACACGCGCCGGCCGGCGGCCGGCGGCCACCGAACGATGCGACAGGGCCTATGCGGATCAGCGAACTGGTTCAGAAAACCGGGGTGCCCAAGGAAACCATTCACTTCTATCTCCGCGAGGGGCTTCTGCGCAAACCGCGCAAGTCCGGGGCGAACGCCGCCGACTACACCAGCGGGCACCTGGAGCGCATCCTCCTGATCAAGGAGCTACGGGACAGCTTCTTCCTGCCCATCCCCGAAATCAAGAAGATTCTAAAGCAAACGCGCAAACAATCCCCCTCCGATCAGGCCGCCTCCGATTTCCACAACAAGTATTTCCGCCCGCTGGACCGCCTGCTGTCGACCGAGATCGTCGGCCGGGACGCATTTTGCGAAGCCACCGGCCTGGGCCGCAAGTGGCTGGCGACCATGGAGACGTGGGGCGTCATCACCTGCCGGGAAAAAAGCGGCAAGCCGGTCTATTCCCGGGACGATCTCATCATCGGCCGCCTGATGGTGGACATGGACCTGCTTGGCTTCGGGCCCAAAGACGGCTATGATCCGGAAGAGCTGAAACGCATCGCCGATTTCATCCGGGACTTCGTGCGCAGCGCCCATCGGGAGTACTACCGGCGCAACCTGGCGCGGCTCTCTTCCGCCGAAATGGATGCGAAGGGCAGCCGGTTCGCTGAAATCATGAGTCTCTTCTTCTACCACATCTACCGCAAGCTGGCGCGGGAAGAGTACCGGCGCCTGCGGAGCGCGATGCGGCCGGCGAAATCGCGCTGGCCGTAACTTCAGCAGGGAGCCCCCTGCCGACAGGAGTCATGCCGAATGACGGAACCGCTTTCACCGGAAAAAACCGATTGCGCCGCCTGCCCGTTCAAGAATGCGGAGCGGCTCTGCATGAACCCGGAGGGAAAACACCCCGAGGTCTGCCCCACCCTGGCCGCGGGGGATGTGATCGCCGCGTCGTTCAGGGAATACGAAAAGCCGGAGATCCGCGAGTTTGCCTACCAGGCCTCGGTCCAGGAAGCCGAAGGCTACGCCGGCCGCGAGCAGGGGTATGCCCGGGTCCAGCCGCTCAAGCCGCGCATCCTGGAGATCGCCGAGTTCGCCCGCCGCATGAAATACGCCCGCCTGGGGTTGATCTTTTGCGCGGGGCTCGCCCGCGAAGGCAAGCTCGTCGCGGAATTTTACCGCGCCAAGGGTTTCGAGGTTGTCTCGACCATCTGCAAGGTCGGCCGGGTGCCCAAGGAAAAAATAGGGGTCGCGGACGAGCAGAAGATCGCGATCGGCCGCCACGAGAGCATGTGCAACCCCATCTGCCAGGCCATGACGATGAACGCCGCCCGGACCCACTTCAACGTGCTGCTCGGGCTGTGCGTGGGCCACGACTCGCTGGTCTTCAAATACAGCGCGGCGCCCTGCACGGTGCTGGCGGCCAAGGACCGGGTCTTCGGCCACAACCCGCTCGCGGCGGTCTACACGCTGGACAGCTACTATCGATACCTCAAGCAGCCGCTGGAAGATTAAAACTTCAGACAGATATTAAGGGTTGCATAATTGTATAGACACGGACGCCCCCTCACCCTGCCCTCTCCCCCAGGACTGGGGGAGAGGGTAAGGGAGAGGGGGTCGCTCTCG
>JALOPD010000262.1 GCA_025454075.1 Desulfobacterales bacterium
AGAAGATCAGGCTGTCGAGCGGGATGCTGAGGCTGTTGCTGACCAGCACCCGCATCCACTGAAAGCGCGGCGTCACCCGGGCGACCCACCAGCGGTAGAGTTCGGTGTCGAGAAACTCGCTCACCACTTCGGCCACGATGCTGGCGGTCACGATCCGCCAGACCGGCCCGAGGATGGCCGCGAACTCCCGCCCCAGCCCCCAGGCGGGGTCCTCTGGCAGGCGCACCGCGAATTGAAAGAACAATGCCATGAAGAGGTTGACGGCCGCGGCCAGGAGGACGACCGTGCGCGCCGCAGCCAGGCCCAGGCGCTTGTGGACCAGGTCGCGCAGGGTGAAGGTGAGCGGATAGACAAAGGTCCCGGCGTCGATGCTGAATCCCGCCACCAGCGCGATCTTCAGGCTGGCGACGTCGGCGAGCATCTGTGCGGCGATGTAAAGCCCGACGACGAGGATGCCCGCGACCGGGACCGGCACGGGCGCTGCGGCGTCCGATGGCATGGCGTTCATAGGTGCTCGTATAGTACAAGGACCGCTGACTGTCAAAACCTACAAACTTGTCTGAAACAAAGTCATGATATTACATGTCTGTAGAAAACAGCCGGCACCCGAGCGCCGCCCCATAGCGGCCGCCGTGGGGCTAACCATATAAAATAAAATAATAAAATTTTCGTTTGCGGGCATCCGGCGGAAATGGCATGGATGTTGATTTGGAAGCAGGGGCAGAACACTTCGATGCCACCGCCAAAGCCCCGGCAAAAGGAGCGGACATGAAAGACGACGCGGTTCTCAAGAAAGAAGAAAGCAACCTGCGAACGATCGTGACCTGCAATTGCTGCGACCGGGTTCTCACCAACCCGAAGGAATTCATCCACAGCCGCAAGCGGGTGATATGCGCGTCCTGCTATGAAAGCCTGCTCAACCCGTTTCAGAAGCGCTGCTGCAGCGGCGCCGTCATCTGAATCGCGCTACTCCCCATCTTTCTGCCACGCGACCCTCCCCCTCCCGAGTGGTGGAAAAATGACCTGCCGCCCTCCGCGGCGGCAGGTCATTTCCTGCCCGCCCCGTCCTGACGACTTCTCCGACGCCCGGCCCGGCCTGCGCCGGGGCGCTACCGACCGAATCGTTTTTTAACCGAACCCTCATCCGGTTCCAATGATGCGGCGGCATATTGGCACCGGTTCGAAGGACAACCTTATGCCGAGCATTGGAGAGCCACTCATGTCTGTGAAGTTTTTTCGCAACGATCGAACGCTTTGCATGTTCGACCCCGATACCTACAAGATCCATCTCTACCAGGGCGGGACCTGGATCGAAAGCAACGACCTCCAGCTACGCGAGGACATCCGATTCCGCTCCGTCGAGCTCAGCCGCAAGGAGGTGCTGCGGATGAGCGGCCTAGCGAGCCTGCAATCGCTGCAATGATCAGGCGCCGGACCCGCCCGGGAACAGGGCGCGGAGCCTCAGCAGGAGCGACAGGTCGCCTTCGGCGGTGTACATCGCGTTCATAGAGGCCTGCTGGCCGTCGAGTTCTCCCCGGGCGATGGCCAGCCAGACGTCGCCGGGTGTGCGGATCACCAGCGCGGGGGCGGCGGCCGGACCCTCGTGGTAAAGGCAATTCCCGCTCCTTATTTCCAGATGGACCTGAAACACCTCTTCCCCAGACACATCGAATTGAATCACGGCATCGAGCTCCGGGGCGGCCTGCGGGTCGAAGCCGAGCGGCATCATTTTTAAACAATCCCGGCAGGTCGCAGGCCGCACCGCCGTGGGGGCGGCGGTGGGGGGTTCAACGGGTCGGCGCCTGCGGCCGGACGCGGTCCGGGCGACCATCTCCCGTATCCACGCCTTGCGCAGCGCGGGATCGTAGGAGATTTTTTCCGTTCTTTGCTGGATGTAGGCTTCGAAATCGGCGAACAGACCCAGCCGGTCCCAGTGCGCATAGTCGTCGGCCATCACCGAATCCCCATGGCGTTGCACCAGGCTCCCCATGAACTGGTAGAAGCGCAGATCGACGTCGGTGGCCGGATAGCGCCGCTTGTCGCGAACCGCCCGAGCCAGGTCCCGGGCCAGCATCCGGGCATGGGCCTCCACGGCCTCGCGGCCCACGAACTCCCCCGGCGAAGTAGCCATGGCCGTCAGGCGGCCGACCGGAAAGGCCCCGTACACCCGCAGCAGTCCCGCCAGGTATTCCGCCGTTTGCGTCTCCCCCCAGCCGGCCGAAACGCTGACCGCCAGACCTGGCTTCCAGAAAGGTCTGGGTTTGTGGCCCCAGGCGAGGCTGCGGTCGAGGAAGGTCTTCATCTGGGCGGTGACGTGCAGAAAATAGACCGGGGAGGCCAGGATGACCCCATCGGCGGCCAGCAGGCGCTCGACGAGGGCGTGATGTCCGTCGGGGATCCAGCATCGGCCTTTTTCCATGCACAGGGCGCATCCCGTGCAGAATTCGATCTCGTGTTCGCACAGCGTCAGCACGTCCAGGGCGCAGTCCTGTTCGGCCAGGGGCTGGCGCAGCATCTCGAGCATCAGGGCGGTGTTGCCGATCCCGGCATGCGGCGAACCGTTGACGGCGACGATGGTGAAGCGGCGTTCCATGAGTGGTTTCTCCTTGTCGGACGGTTGTGGCGGCGCGGATGGATGGGGTACATGAATTCGGAGGCTCCAGCCGGCGCCGCCGCGGCCGCCCCCCGGCGGATCAGTCGAGCCACGGCTCCGGCTCCAGCGTCTTCTCCGGCGACGGCTCCTTCAGGTCCTTCATGGCCGCCACGCGCTGCTGGAACAGGCGGTCGATGACGTAGGCCCGGCACATGCGGGCGTTTTTGACCATCCGGGTCGTCGCCGCCGCATCCTGTTGGTAGGGCAGGTGACCGGTCACCCGGCGGCGCAGGTCCATTTCACGATCCACGATTTTCTCCCCCAGATCGACATAATAGGAGAGCTCCGGCGACCGGATGCCGAGTTCGAAAGCGCTCCGGTACACCCGGCCCATGCCGACGTCCTGCGCGTCGAACCGGCCCGCTTCCAGCGGCAGCAGCAGCCGCGCCTGCACGAGCTCCTGCAATTGTCCGGCGCTCAGGCCGGTTTCGCGGCAGAAGCCTTTGGCATCGAGCCGCCGCCGGGCATCGCCGCGTCCGAACACCTCTTCGTTGAGCTCGAGATAGACCTCCAGCCCGGCTCCCCGCTGATCCGCGCTCAGACACTGCCTGATTTCGGAAATGGTGAGACGGTGGTGCGCCTGCATCTGCTGAATCAAACGGAGACGCTCGACGCAGGCCGGGTCGTAGTAGGCCATGTTGCGGCCCGTCCGGACCGGCTCCGGCAGCAACCCCTGGGACAGGTAATAGAGGATGGTGGACTTGGAAACGCCGGTCGCCGCGGCGAGGTCCTTCATTTTCAAACCTGGGCCGGCTGGCTGCAATTTTTCTTTGGCGGTTTTTTTCATGGGCCGGGCTGCGCGGATGGCGAGGCCGCGTCTCCGTCTGGGTGTAAGGGTCCAGTCTCGGGCGAAGGTCAAGGGAATTCGGTGCTGTCATAGCAGCCATAATGTAAACTGTCAAGTGTCGCTTTACACTTTTATATTTTTAGATGGTGCACCCGCAGCACGGACGCAACGGGCACCGGCGGCCCGGCGCTCTCGACGGGAGTGATGTGGTGCGACGATTTGCGCTGCGCCGTATTTTTGCTCCAGGGGTCTATGCCGGACGGTCGGATGGGGTGAATGCCGTGGCTGCCGACGCCAGGCGCTTGAGACGCGCCATGATCGTGCGGGCGTCCGAGGGGGTCGGTGCCGGCGGCAGCTGGGCCATGATGCCCAGGCCTTCGCCGGCTTCATGGAAACGGTCCGGGGGCATGTCGCTGATCAGGACCGTGTTGATCAGGGCGTTGATCGGAAGCAGCCGGCGCACGAGGTCCAGGCCCGGCATGTCGAGCAGGTTTTCATCGACGATGACGCCGAGCGGCGGGTGTTGCCTGACAGCGGCGATGGCCGCTTCTCCGGTCGGCGCCCATGCCACCTGGACCTCCCGGCTCTCCTCCAGGGATCGGGCGAAAGCCGAAAGGGAACTGCGGTCGGGCGTGACGATGAGGATGCGATGCATGCTGAAAGTCTCCGTTTGCGGTCGAAGCGATGCTGCGGCGGGATGCGCCGGCGCCGTTTATCCCCGGGCGGGCGCACGCCCGCAGCAGGAACCGGGCCCGGCGCAGCCGGCTTCCGCCGGCCGGTTGCCGCAGCACCCGTGGTCGCGCGGGCCGGGCGTCCGGCGGCGGCCGCTGCCGGTCAGCGGGCTGGTCGGTGACATCTGCTTTTCGGGTTGATTCCCTCCGCAGGAGGGGCACTGGAGCGGCGCTTCCGTCGACAAGACCAGCACTTCGCCCCGGTAGCCGCAGCTGCGGCAGTGGATGTCAAATATGGGCATCGGATTCATTCTCCTCGACGGGCGGCTGGCCCGCTGCGGGAACCGGCGGGCGCCGGCGCCGGTAGCAGTCGGCGATGGCTTCGCCCAGGGTGTTCACCGCCAGCCGGGCGCAGTGCAGATGGTCTTCCGGAAGCCCGCCCAGTTCGACCTCCACGTCCCGCGGCGTGATCTCCAGGGCCTGTTCCAGGGTGCGCTCCCGCGCGAGCTCGCTCATGGCGCTCGCGCAGGCGACGGTGTACTCGCAGCCGCAGGGCCGGCAGCGAACCTCGGCGACCCGCTCGCCGACGACCCCCAGGGTCACCTCGATCGAGTCTCCGCACCGGCCGACGCCGAGCGCCCGCCCCGAGGGCGGTTCGATGGTTCCCAGGTTGGACGGCATGTTCGCATGCCTGAAAAAGCGGTCGCTGAGCTTGCTGGCATCCATGATTCCATCGCGGCAGCCAAAGGGTTGACAGCCAATAAGTCAGATCGAGACACGGCGCTTCTTTTCCGACGCGGCACCGGGAGGCCTCATTCCGTTCGCTTCCCCCTGCAGCCTGGGGGGGTGAGGGAATTTGAGACCGCCGTCAGGCGTTATCGTGCCCCCGGCAGGTGCCCGCCGCCGCCCCCGCAGGTGTGCTGCTGCCCGAATTCCGGCAGCCGCCCCTCGCTGAAGGCCTGCACGGCATCCCCGACCGTCCGGGCCGGGCCGCAGTGATAGACCTGGATGCCCATCTGCTGAAACCCCATGAGCGGCCGC
>JALOPD010000263.1 GCA_025454075.1 Desulfobacterales bacterium
ACCTCGTGCGCGCCGAGGCGGAGGCGCAGATCCTCGAATTCGCGGCGGCCGCCCGCGAAGAGGGATGACCGCCATGGCCCGGAACATCGTCATTCTCTCCCCGCATTTCCCGCCGCACTACCACCGCTTCTGGCTGCACCTCAAGCAGGCCGGCGCCCATGCCCTCGGCATCGGCGACGAGCCCTATGAGACGCTTTCGGACGCGGTCCGCGCCGCGCTGACCGAGTATTACTGCCTGGCGGACATGCACGACTACGACGGGCTGGTCCGCGCCTGCGGGTATTACACCCACCGCTTCGGCAAGATCGACCGGTTCGACTCCCTGAACGAGTACTGGCTCGCCACCGAGGCCCGCATCCGCGACGACTTCAACATCCCCGGCATCCGCTGCGCGGACATCGACTTCATCCGCCGCAAATCCAAAATGAAGGAGCGCTTTCGCGCGGCCGGCGTGCGGGTGGCCCGCGGCCGGGTGGTTCACACCCCGGCGGAAGCCCGGGAGCTGATCGCTGCGACCGGGTACCCGGTCATCGCCAAGCCCGATGCCGGCGTGGGGGCGCTCAACACCTACCGCGTGGACTCCGACGCCGGGCTGGAGAGCTTCTTCGCCGGCAAGCCGCCGGGGGACTACCTGATGGAGGAGTTCATCACCGGCGACATCCATTCGTTCGACGGTCTGGCGGACCCGGACGGCCGCCCGATTTTCTTCACCGGTCACGTCTTCAGCCAGGGCATCATGGAGACCGTCAACGAGGCGCGCCACATCTATTACTACTCCATGCGGGACCTCCCCGCCGCCCTGGAGGAGGTCGGCCGGCGCTGCCTGGCGTCCTTCCACGTGCGGGAGCGCTTCTTCCACATCGAGTTTTTCCTGACGGCCTCCGGCGAGTACGTGGCGCTCGAGGTCAACATGCGGCCGCCCGGCGGTTTCACCACCGACATGTTCAACTACGCCGCCGACATCGACATCTACCGCGCCTGGGCGGAGCTCATGGCGCACCAGCGCAGCGACCTGGTCTACGAACGCAAGTATCACTGCTGCTACGCCAGCCGCAAGCGCCCCCAGGACTACGTGCGCACCCACAACGACATCCTCTCGCGCTACGGGCACCTGATGCTGCAGGTGGAAAGCGTGCCCGGCGTGTTCAGCGGCGCCCTGGGCGACGTGGGGTACATCTTCCGCTCCCCCAGCCTGGACCAAGTCATGGAAGTCGTGCGCTTCATCCACGCAACCCGTTTCTGAGGGGGCATCCGGTATGCAGATCGAACAGCACCGCTGGTGGAGCCCGCGGCTGCACCGCGACATGGAACTCAAGGTCTACGGGCACTGGGGCAGGCCCTTCATCGTGTTTCCCTGCTCCCGGGGGAGGTACTTCGACTTCGAGGGCATGGGGATGGTTTCCGCAATCGCGGGTTTCATCGACTCGGGGAAAATCAAGCTCTTCGCCGTCGACAGCGTGGACGGCGAGTCCTGGTACAACTGGGGGATCTCGCCCGCCGAACGCAATGCGCGCCACGAGGCCTATGACGGCTACGTCGCCGACGAAGTCATCCCCTTCGTGCGGCAGCACTGCCGGTCGCCGGAGGAGCGGGCGATGGCCACCGGCTGCAGCATGGGCGCCTATCACGCCGTGAACTTCTTTCTCAAGCACCCGGATCTCTTCGAAGGCACGATCGCGCTCTCCGGCCTTTACCGCCTGGATCGCCCCGAGTTCGGGCTGGGCGCCGCCGACCTGCCGGCGGTCTATTTCAACTCGCCGCTCGCCTACCTGCCGGGGATGGCCGACCCCTGGTTCCTGGACGGCTACCGGAAAAGCCGCATCATCGTCTGTGTCGGCCAGGGGGCCTGGGAACACGAGGCCGTCGAGGACACGCGGGGGCTGGAACGCTGCTTCCGGGAGAAATCGATCCCGGCCTGGGTGGATTTCTGGGGGCACGACGTCAACCACGACTGGCCGTGGTGGTACGTGCAGATGAACTACTTCCTGGGGAAACTGTACGGGGACGTGTGACCCGGGTTCAGATCCGGGTTCAATGGACGCACGACGCCGCCCGGGCGGACGCCCTCGATGACATCGCCCTTCCGCCGCCGGCCCCCGGGCGGGGACGACGCCGCTGCGGCTGCACGGATCCCCCGCCGCGCAGGCGACCGCCGGCGGCGCCGCACGGCCGCAAAACGGTTTCACGTTCAGCCGCGGGCGGACCCTTCCGGGCGGGGGGTTGCTTGCGGCGATGCGGCGGTTAGATTTTCCCCTTCTTGGACTTCTTCTCCGCGCGCTTTTCTTTCAGCGACTTCTGGGCTTTCTTCTTGCTGTCCTTTTTCACATCCTGGGCCTTGGACATTTCACTTTCCTCCCGTCGTAGGATCGTAATTAGGTCAGCCGGTCCTTTTTCTTCCTACCAGCGATTCCTTGAAAAGAAAACAATATTCCGATTTCAGCGGAAGCGGCAGCCCCGTCGATTGAACACGGTCTGATTTGAGCATCCCGCGAACAGGCACAGCGGGATGCCCGCCGCGGGGAGCCGCAGCCCGTTTTTCAGGCAACCGTGTAGGCGCCGGTGCCGACGGCGATCAGTTGCCGCTCGTCGCTGTGCAATTCCATACGGGTCACTGCGACCTTTTTCCCGGTGCGCAGCACGTAGCCGGTAGCGATAAAATGCTCTCCGATCCCCGGCCGCAGGTAGTCGATGCGCAGGTCGATCGTGCCGATCTTGGCGAAGCGCTCGGCCATGGCCCGCGCGGGTTGCCCCTGCATGGTCTTCAGCACCCCCAGGAAGGCCACCAGGCCCCCCATGAAATCCAGGGTGCTCGAGATGACGCCGCCGTGCAGCGAGCCGCGGATGAAGTTCCCGATCAATTCCGGCCGCATCGCCAGTTTCACGGAAGGGTGTGCGAGGTTCAACGAGTCGACGGTCAGACCCAGGAGTTGGTTAAATGGGATTTTTTCAACCACGTCATGGATGATCTCTAGTACGTCATCGAATTCCGAACGCCCGGTCATATCGTCCGCTCCCTTTCATCGGTCCCTGCCAGGTTCTTCACGCCGCGGCGACCCACCCATGCGCCGCCATTACATACGATCATTCAGAACCGGATGCAACTCCTGTCCGTTGGGCAGGGTCCGTGGGTCAATGCTCAGGGCTCGCCCATGAACACAAACGCCCCCCAGTAAAAGGGGGGTGGCTCGCCCCTGGCCCTCAAAACCTCCTCCAGGGCGTCCTCGCCCACATAAGACTCGGTTTCATCCTTGCCGAAAAGCTCGCGGCTTGGGCCGTTCACCGGTTGTGGCAGGCAACGAAGCGGCCGGGGGAAATCTCGCGGAGGGCGGGAGGGTCGGAACGGCAGATCCCGCGGCTCTCGCGGCAGCGGGGGTGGAAACTGCAGCCGGCCGGCGGGTTCACGGGGCTCGGCACGTCGCCGGTCAGCAGGATGCGGTTCTTGGGCGCCTTGGGGTCCGGGACCGGCGCCGCCGAGAGCAGCGCCTGGGTGTAAGGGTGCAGCGGCTCGCGGTAGAGATCCTGCTTTGACGCCAGTTCAACGAGGCGGCCGAGGTACATCACGGCCACCCGGTCGGAAATGTACTCGACCAGGCTCAGGTCGTGCGAAATGAAGAGGTAGGTGAGATTGAACTGGGACTGCAGTTCCTTGAGCAGGTTGATCACCTGCGCCTGGATCGACACGTCCAAAGCCGAGACCGGTTCGTCGGCCAGAAGCAGCATCGGGTTCAGGGCCAGAGCACGGGCAATGACGATGCGCTGGCGCTGGCCGCCCGAGAACTCGTGGGGGTAGCGTCGGGCGTGCTCGGGCAGAAGCCCGACCACCTTGAGCAACCAGGCCGCCCGCTCCTGCCGCTCCGCCGGGGTGCCCACGCGATGGATGTCGAGCGGCTCGGCGACGAGGTCCCCGATCTGCCGCCGGGGGTTGAGGGAGGAGTAGGGGTCCTGGTAGATGATCTGGGCCTCGCGGCGGAACTGCTTCAGGCGCGGCGGGTCAAAGGCGGCGATGTCCTCTCCGTTGAAGAGCACCCGGCCGGCCGTAAGGTCCTCCAGCCGCAGGAGCGCCCGGCCCAGGGTGGACTTGCCGCAGCCGCTTTCCCCCACCAGGCCGAAGACCTCACCGGCCGCCACGCTGAGAGACACATCCGCCACCGCCAGCACCCGGCCGCGGCGGCGCGAGAAGCCCGCCCCCTTCAGGGGGTAGTGCTTGGCGACATGTTCAGCGGCCAGGATCGGCTGGGCCATGGCCCACCTCCAGCGGCTCCCAGCAGCGGGCGTGGTGGCCCGGGGCGATCTCGCGCCACGGCGGCTCCTCGCCGCAGGCCTCGCGCCGCCGGAAACAGCGGTCCTGAAAGGCGCAGCCGTGCGGCAGGTTCGCCAGGCTCGGCACCACCCCCGGGATGGGCTTAAGACCGCCGGCCCGGCCCCCGATCCGCGGCAGGGAGTTGAAAAGACCGACGGTGTATGGGTGTGCGGGCCGGCCGAACAGTTCATCGACGCCGGCGCGCTCGACGACCTTGCCGGCGTACATCACCGCCACGTGGCGGCAGATCTCGGCCACCACCCCGAGGTCGTGGGTGATGAGGAGCACCGACATGCCGAACTCCTGCTTCAAACGGGAGATCAGGTCCAGGATCTGGGCCTGGATGGTCACGTCGAGGGCCGTCGTCGGCTCGTCTGCGATCATGAGCGCCGGCCGGCAGGCGAGCGCCATGGCGATCATCGCCCGCTGGCGCATGCCGCCCGAGAGCTGGTGCGGGTAGTCGTCGAGGCGCGCGGCGGGCTCGGGCATCCCCACCAGGCCGAGCGCGCGGGCCGCTTCGGCCCGGACCTCGGTCCGGCCCATGCCGCGGTGCCTGCGCAGGACCTCCTCGATCTGGAAGCCGATGGTGTAGACCGGGTTGAGCGAGGTCATGGGTTCCTGGAAGATCATGGAGATGCGGTTGCCGCGGATCCGGCGGATCTCCGCCTCGCCGACCGTCGCCAGGTCCTTGCCGTCGAACAGGATGCGTCCTGCGGCGATGCGGCCCGCCGGCTGGGGCAGCAGGCGCAGGATCGAAAGCGCCGTGACGCTCTTGCCGCAGCCGCTCTCCCCCACCAGGCCGAAGGTCTCCCCGGGCTGCAGCGCCAAATCCAGCCCATCCACGGCCTTC
>JALOPD010000264.1 GCA_025454075.1 Desulfobacterales bacterium
CGCGACCGTGATCGAGGCCGTGCGCCAGAAGGCCGACACCTACATCTATACCAACCCCCTGAGCGTGGCCGACTGCGCGGCGGCCGGCCGGGCGATCGAAATCTGCGACGGCCCCGAAGGCCGGCAGCGCTTGGAGCATCTGCGGCAGATGACCGCCCGCTTCCGGCAGGGTATCGCGGCCCTGGGGTGGCAGTCCATCCCGGGACCGCACCCGATCGTGCCGCTGCTGGTCCGCGACACCCCGCGCACCCGCCGGCTGGTGCATCATCTGTTCGAAGCGGGCGTGCTGGCCGTCGGCCTGACCTTCCCCGTTGTGCCCCGCGGGGACGAGACCATCCGTTTCCAGATCAACGCCGCCCATACCGCTTCAAGGCATAAGGCGGCCGAATCGTCGAATCGCGGCCGGAAAGCCGCTCCCACGGAAAACGCGGCCCGGAACCCCGCCGCTTCGCCACGAAAAGAGGGTTGTTGATTTTGAAGGTGCGCGGCTTATAGTTGAGCCTTGTGCTTAAAAACTCTCCGCGGGAGGCTGCAATGGCAATGGACCGGGTTAAAAAGATCCTCCTGGGAATGCCTTTCCTCGTATCCGTCGGTTTGGTGGTTCTCTACACCCTGGCAGGCTTTTTCCTGGTTCCGTTCCTGGTGCGACACTACGTCCCGAGGATCGCCCAGGAACAGCTTCATAAGCAGGCCGCCATCGGCGACGTGCGCTTCAATCCCTATGTTTTCACCTTCGAGGCCAACGACTTCCGCCTGCAGGAGCCGGACGGGCAGCCGATCCTCGGCTTCAGGCGGCTCTTCGTCGACTTCGAACTGAAGAGCCTCGTCGAACGGGCGTGGACCTTCCGCCAGGTGGGTCTGGAGGGTCCCCACCTCAACGCCGTCATTTCTAAATCGGGGGGCCTCAACCTCGCCGCGTTGGTGCCGCCGTCCAAAGAACCCCGGCCGCCGCAGGAAAAGAGCGAGGGCCCGCCGCCCCTGGTCGTGGAGGAGCTTTTCATCGACCAGGGCCAGATCGAGTTCTCCGACCAGCGTCCGTCGAAGCCCGCATCCCTGGCGCTCAAGCCGCTGCAGGTCTCCGTCAAGAACCTTACCACGCTACTCGGGCAGGAAGGCCGCAACACCATAACGGCCGATCTATCCGAGGGCGGAACGCTGCGCTGGACCGGCACGATCGGCCTTAACCCGGTGGTGAGCCGGGGCAGCCTCGCCATCGAAAACATCCACGCCGCCACTGCCTGGAAATTCGTGCGCGATGCCGTCAACCTCGAGCCGCCGACCGGAACCTTCGGTCTCAAAGCCGACTACGGCGCGGATCTGAAGGGTGAGGACCCGCAGGTCACGCTGGCCGACGCGTCCGTCGCGCTCTCCGGCCTGGCCCTCAAGCTCCATGGCGCCGCGGCCCCGTTCATGGAGCTGCAGGACGCCCGGATCGACGGGATCGGCTTCGATCTGGCCCGGCAGCAGGTCGATATCGGAAAGGTTGCGCTGCACGGAGGCCGGGCACGGCTGGCGGTGGACGAGGGCGGGACCATGAACCTCGAGCGCATCGCCAAGGCGGCGGGTAAACCGGCTGCGTCCCGCCCCGCTCCCGACCCGCACGTCCGCCCCTGGAAAGTCAAGCTGAACGCGCTGGAGCTCGAAAAATTCGCGCTCGATTTCAAGAACCTCAGCCGCACCCCCGGTTTAAAGGCGGCGGTGGGCGACCTCAAGGTGCGGCTGACGGCCGAGGCCGAGGCCGGCGACCAGGCCCGGATGCGGTTGAGCGGCCTGGATGTCGGCCTCGCGGACCTGCAGGTGGGGTTCGCGGAGGCCGCCGAGCCGACGCTGCGGGCATCCAAGGCGGAACTCCAGGGCGGGGCCTACGATCTTACGGACAACCTTTTTACGGCCGAAAAGGCCGCCGCGGCCGGCGGGTCTGTCGACGTGAGGCGGCAGCCCGACGGCGTCCTGAATCTGATGCTGCTGTTTGCGCCGCCCGATAAGGGGACGATCGTCGAAGCGATCCAGGAAGCCGCGGCCGAGGCCGCCGCCGCGGGGCATCCCTTCCGCTTTCTGGTGAAGACGGCGGCGCTCGCGGACTTCCGGGCCGCGCTGACCGATGAGATGGTCAAATCCGACGGGCCGCTGTTGAACCTGGACGAGATCTCCGCGGTGCTCTCCAACGTGGACGGCAAGTCCCCCATGACCTTCGAGGCCGGCGTCCAGGTGCGCGAGGGCGGCCGGATGAAGGCTGCCGGCAGGATCGACCCTTCCGGGCCGGCGGTGGAAGCGGAGATCCAGGTGGCGGAACTCGGCCTGGTGCCCTTCCAGCCGTATCTCGCCCAGGCGGCGGCGGTCGATCTCAAGTCGGGTGCCTTCTCGACCAAGGGAAATCTGCGGCACGGGATCAAGGCCGCCGGGGCCCAGACCGCCTACCGGGGCGGATTCAGCGTGGACAACCTGCGGATCACCGAAGCGGGGGGCAAGGAAACCCTGGTCGGCTGGAGCACGGTCCAGACCGAGCAGCTGGCGCTGCAGATCGAGCCCAACGGTCTCGAAATCGGCGACCTGCGGGTGAGCCAGCTCGGCGGCAAATTCATCATCGAGAAAGACCGTTCGCTCAACTTCACCCGGGTGATCAAATCCGACCCGGCCGCCAAAAAGGCCGAGAAACCGCAGGCCGCGGCCGACCCCTTTCCCTACCGGGTGCGCCGCGTCCTCGTCAGCGGCGGCCTGGTGAACTTCGCCGACCTCAGCCTGCTCACGCCGTTCGGCACCAAGATCCACGAGCTCAAGGGCATCGTGGCCGGGGTGTCCTCGACCCGCGGTGCGCGCGCGCAGGTGAAGCTCGACGGCCGGGTGGACGAGTACGGCACCGCCAACATCGACGGCGAGCTGAACACCTCCGACCCCAAGGCCTTCACCCATATCAGCGTCGTCTTCCGCAACGTGGAGATGTCCCGGCTCACGCCCTATTCCGGTAAATTCGCCGGCCGCAAGATCAATTCCGGAAAACTGTCGGTGGACCTGAAGTACAAGATCGACAAGAGCCGGCTCGCGGGCGACAACAGGATCGTGGTGGAACGCCTGGCCCTCGGGGACAAGGTGGAGAGCCCGGTGGCGGTGAACCTGCCCCTCGATCTGGCGGTGGCCCTCCTAGAGGACACCAACGGCCTGATCGACCTGGGGCTTCCGGTCAGCGGAAACCTGGATTCGCCCGAATTCAGCTTCGGCGCGCTGATCTGGAAGGCCTTCGCCAATCTCATCACCAAGATCGTCACCAGCCCTTTCCGGGCGCTCGGGGCGCTCCTGCCCGGCGGGGGGGATGAAACCTCCAACTCGGTGGCCTTCGAGCCCGGCCGTCCGGATGTGCCGCCGCCGGAAAAGGAAAAGCTCGCCCGCCTCGCGGACGCGCTTCAGAAACGGCCCCAGATCAGGCTCTCCGTCCAGGGGCGCTTCAACCCGCAAAGCGACCTGGCGGAGCTGCGCATCTTGAATCTGAGCCGCAACCTGACGGCCCGCCTCGGACAGAAGCCGGTCCCCGGCGAAGACCCCGGGCCGGTGGACTTCAGCAGCCCGGAAACCGGAAAAGCGCTGGAAGCGCTGTTCGCGCAGCGCTTCGGCGCCGACGCCCTCCAGGCGCTTAAAGCCGAGCTCAAGGCGGCGGACGAAAAAGAGAAGAAGGATGCGGCTGCACAGGGCGCGGCCGCCGCGGACGCCGGGTCCGACGACCCCGGACGGAATGCCAAAATCATGTTCGACCGGTTGGCGGCGGTCGAACCGGTCGACGACGGCGCGCTGACGCGGCTGGCCGACGCCCGGGCCCAGGCGGTCGTCGCCGAGCTGGGCGCGGCCGGCCGGATACCGGCGGAGCGCATTGCGATAAAACCTTCAGCCGCTATGGACGTGAAAGATCCGGTGAGCGCCCTGCTCGACCTGGAGGCCGGAAGGTAGGCGCAGTCGACGAAACGGATGGCTTCCTAAAGAGTTATAAAGACAAGGCAGGCCCCATGAAAACAATCGGCAGCATACTCGGCGCCCTCGTGCTTCTGGCGGTCGTCGGCGCGGGGTGGTGGTTCTTCACCCGACCTGAACGCGGAACGACCGGAGCGGTCAGCACCAATTTCCGCTGGCTGGGGCCCAACGACAAAATCGTGGTCGACGGATTCGACGACCCCAAGGTCAAGGGCGTCGCCTGCCATATCTCCCGGGCCCAGACCGGGGGGGTCAAGGGCGCGCTGGGCGTAGCGGAGGATGTGAGCTTCGCCAGCATTTCCTGCAGCCAGGTCGGGCCGATCAAGATCCTCGGCGAGCTGAAGGACGGCGAGCGCGTCTTCGATGAGCAGCGCAGCCTGGTATTCAAAACGCTCCAGGTGGTCCGATTCCTCGACCGCGAGCGCAATGTCCTGGTCTACGTTGCCTACAGCGACCGGGTTCTGACCGGCAGCCCCCAGAACAGCATCAGCACGGTGCCGATCATGGCTTGGACAGCGCCATAGAACGGCACTCGCTCTGGCATGGCGGTGAAAGACGGCATCTCCGGCCGGTCCTTCGCTGCGCGGCTTTGGGGAATGCCCCGCAATCTGCATTCAGGCTGCGCTCTCAAAGGCGCCGTGCGCCCAGGCGGCTGACGGCCCGACACCTTCCCGCGGCACCCTGCTGAAGCGTCCCCGCTCCGCGTTCAAGCGCCGGCGATCTTCTTTCCCAGCGTATAGGCCGCATCCATGAGGTCCTTGTTCTTGCGGATTTCGCCGGCTTTCCAGGCGCTGCCGTAGACCGTGCCCACCAGCTCGGCACCGAGGTAGTGGAAGGCGTCCTGGAAAGTGCGCAGGGCGTTGACCGCCCCCGAGGCAAACGGGTCGGCGTCGGCGTAAGCCAGGACGACCCCGAATTTCTTACTCGCCAGATCATACCCGCCGTCGCCTCCCAGGGCGTACCAGCGGTCCATGAAAAGCTTGGTCTGGGCCGAAACGGTAAACCAGTAGATGGGGCTAGCGATCACGATGCCATCGGCCGCTTTGATCCTGGGGTAAAGCGCCCGCATGTCATCCTTGATGATGCAATCCTTCTTCAGCTTCTTGCGGCAAGCGTCACAGGCCGTGCAGGGCTCGATGCGCATGCCTTGGAGAAAAACGGTTTCCACCTTCGCGCCGGATTCCCTGGCGCCGGCCGCAACCTGCCTGGCCAGCGAGGCGCTGTTGCCGTTCTTGCGGGGGCTTCCGATGACGACCAGTATCTTTCGCGGCATGATTCTTTCTCCTTTCGGGTGGCATCGGCCTTATTAGCCGAGAACCGTGGAAATGACAACTAATTCTAAATTGCAATCAAGATGATTTAAATATATGCTTCTGCTTGTACCGACCCATTCTCGTCATGAGCAAAGGAGGGCAAGCAGAAAATGGCCA
>JALOPD010000066.1 GCA_025454075.1 Desulfobacterales bacterium
TCGTGCTCCTGTTTGTTGTCGGTCTGATCAAACGAACCTGATTTACCAAGCAGGAAGCAATCAAAAAGTACGAAGTGCCGGATTCCCAGCGCTGACCTCAAATCAGGAAAGGGTTCACACCATGAACAAGCCCTATATCCGCCTTGACAGGAATAACGCCGCCGTTTTGTTGGTCGATCATCAAACGGGTTTACTGTCCCTCGTGCGCGACATCGACCCGGACAAGTTCAAGAACAACGTCCTTGCCCTGGCCGACCTGGCCAAGTATTTCAAACTGCCGACCATTCTGACGACGAGTTTTGAGGATGGCCCGAACGGACCGTTGGTACCGGAGCTCAAGGAAATCTTCCCAAAGGCGCCCTATATTGCCCGCCCCGGTAATATCAACGCCTGGGACAATGAAGAGTTCGTGAAAGCCGTGAAAGCGACCGGCAGGAAGCAGTTGATCATCGCCGGTGTGGTGACCGAGGTGTGTGTCGCCTTCCCGGCATTGTCGGCCCTGGAGGAAGGCTTCGATGTCTTTGTCGTTACCGACGCCTCGGGGACCTTCAACGAGGTGACCCGGCATTCAGCCTGGGGTCGCATGTCGGCCGCCGGAGCCCAACTGATGACCTGGTTCGCCATGGCCTGCGAACTGCATCGGGATTGGCGCAACGATATCGAGGGACTGGGCACGCTGTTCTCCAACCATATCCCCGACTATCGCAACCTGATAACCAGCTACGCGACCCTCAAGGCGGGCAAGTAATAGGCAGATTTTAGGGCCTGCCGTCTGGCTTCAGCACTCGGGCGGCAGGTCCCAGGAAACCTGAGCTATTCAAAAAGCATCCGAGCGACACCATGACCTGATCCGCGCTTGATATTTTTCGCCTTTCCTGCCCGAATCCATTTTTCGATCACCTCATCTGGTTTTTTCTGATTGCGCCGCTATCGCGGTTTTTCCCTCGCCCATGAACCGCGATGCGGTCAATTTCACGTCCGCCCGACTCCAGGCGGCATGAAATCGGCGCTCGATCAAGGCCGCTTGTTCACCCTTGCCCTGGGCGCGGAGGCTTTGCAGCAAACCGAACAAGGCCCAGCCGTTCTCGCGGTTGTGGTTGAGGTCCTGCCAGTAAACGGCTTCCGCCTCGGCGGCCCTGCCGGCGGCCAACAACACCGCCCCCAGCGACTGCCGCACCGGCACATGCCAGTCCGGCGGCTCCATGTAAATCAGGTTATCTTCAAGAAGCACCCCGCGGTGGAGCCGGGCGATAGCCTGCTCGAAATCTCCCCGCGCCGCGGCGATCTCCCCTGCCAACACCTCGACAGCGATTTCCAGGATCGCAAGCGCGCCGTTCCGCGAAAAGGTAACTCGCAGCCCCTTCAGCGCATCCATTGCCGCGATCTGCTGCAAGTAGCCGAGCTCCCGGGACGCATCCTCCAGCCGGCCGGTGGCGGTAAAGGCCAGCCCGCGGGCGTAGTGCCAAACCCCTCTCAGAAAATGCACTTCCTGGGGCGGAGCGGGTTCCTTAAGGATCTCTGCCCATTTCCCGAACCGGGTGTAGGCGAACAGAGGGGCCACAAGAAACTGCTGCAGCAAAGGCATCGACCGCCAGGCTTCCTCCGGGATTCTGGATGCCACCTTAAGCGCTGCCTCTAGCGAATCCCGGCTGCGTCCCTCCATGCTTGTAGAATCCCACAGGAAATGGACGTTGTGCGGGTAATAGGCCAGCGGGTACACCCCCTGGGCACGACACTGGGTGATGTAGTCCTCGGTCGGCGGCAATGGCCATCTCGTTGGTTCGGCTGGCATCCGCGTAGCGTCCGAGCTGGCGGAAAATGTGCGAGGGCATATGCACCAGGTGCCCGGCTCCGGGCGCTAGCGTCAGAAGCCTTTCAGCGGCGGATTCGGCCAATTCGGGTCGTCCGACTTCAACCGTGTGAATGTAAAGATGAATGGCTCCGGGGTGGTTCGGTTGCCGGGCCAGCACGGATTCCAGCACGCGCATGATCTCAGGGTGGCAGCGTCGAGATCGTCCGGGTAACGGTTGTGCAGCGCACGCATGGCCTCGGCATATGCTCGATCGAGGGCGCCGCGGTCAGCATGCGCATCGCCGGAATAGCGCCGGGACAAGGCCTCGATGTAGGCCTGCTCCCTTTCGGACACGCCCTTCTTCAGCGCCATCGCCCGCTGGACCAATTTGTAGGCTTGGGGCTCCGCATCAGGGGACATTTCCATGTTGATGTTGGGACCGCCCACCCACGCCATGCCCCAATAGGCCATGGCACAAGCGGGGTCAAGGCGCGCCGCCTCGCCGAAGGAGCGGGCGGCTTCCGCATGGTTGAACCCGTATGCCAACATCAGACCCTGGTTGATGAAGAGTTGGGCATTTTTTGAAGTCGTAGTGACCGGGAAAATATAGCTGCCCAAGTCCTGCAGCCGAGGGGCTCTTTGGTCTGCTATGGCAACCGGTGGACCGTCATGATTAGGGCCTGCCGAGACAGGCGGAATGAGACCGTTCGTCCCGACTCCGAGAGTCAGGATCACGAATAAAATAATCGAGGTATGTCGTCGAGCTTTCATAAACACCTCGCACGGATTTTGGAGAGTTGATGGATTGGACCGATGCCTTGGCTTTCCGAAAACCGCTTGGAAGGGAATGGGACGTTCCAAATGCAGATGGAGCGAATCAACAAAATGCGATCAGCGAGAGAGAAAATAGAAATCTAAGGTTCCACAGCGGCTTATCGGAATTGAACGCGGCTAGGACACGGAAAATTCGGATCAAGAAGATCAGAGTGCTCTATGTACCTCAGCCGAAAAAAAATTAGTGTCAGGGTTTGAAATTTCAAGGGGGAGCGAATGAATTTTTTCGTGCAAAGCGCGATTTGCCCTACCAACCCGGCTCCGGTTACGTATATCGGCGATGAATAGAATCGTCGCAAACTCTTTGATTCTTGATGGGGCTGGTTAGGTAATCGCCAGCAGACAGCTTGTCTGAAAATAGCAGGGGATCCGCATCGCCAGGGGGGACCCTGGTTTTGACCGGCCTGAGCGGCGTGACCGTTTGGTTCAACCACCACGCTTTTCAATTTTGATCTTCTGCACCGCCAGCAGCGAAACGACCCCCATGGCCGCGCCCGCGAAGAAGGGGATGCGGTAATCGACCACCCAGAGCATCCCGCCGATCGCCGGCAGGAACACGGCCGCCAGGTGGTTGATGGTGAAGCCGACGGCCATGCTCGGGGCGATGTCCTGGGGGTCCCCCACCTTCTGGAAATAGGTGCGGATGGCGATGGCGAAGGTGAAGAAAATCTGGTCGAGGATGTAGATGAACGCCACCAGCAGCTTGGAGTCCGTGGTGGCATAGGCGGTGAAAATGAAGATCACGCTCAGGTATTCCAGCGACAGCACCTTGCGCTCGCCGAACCGGATGATGCTTCTGCCCACGAGGGGGCTCAAGAAATAATTGATGCTGTTGTTGATGACGAAGAGGATCGTTACCTCCTGGACCGAGTAGTTGAACTTCTGGACCAGCAGCAGCACCGAGAACGCGATGAAGATCTGGCGCCGCGCACCGGCCATAAAGGTGAGGAAATAGAAGAGCCAGTATCGTTTTCTCAGCACCATCTGCTTGCGCTGGGGCAGGGCCTCGGGATCCGACGGGTCGCGGGTGAGGGCCCAAATCCCGGCCGATGCAATCAACCCGCCGACGATGAGATAGACCAGGCTGAAGCTGAGGTACGACATCATCAGCCAGATCAGCAGCCCGATGCCGATGCTGGTAGCGGCGGCCAGGCTGGTGAGCCGGCCGAACACCCAGGGCGATTCGTGCTTTTTGAAATACTGCAGGGTCAGGGACATGTTGGTGGTTTCATAGTAATGAAACCCGAAGCTGCTGACGAGCGTTGTCAGGGCGATTCCCACGAAAGAGGGGAAGAACCCGGTCGTCGCCAAGCCGACACCCAGCACCAGAATGGAAACGGCGGAGAGCCGGTGCTCGGGGATGAAACGGATGACGAAGACCGCCAGCAGCGCCAGGAACCCCGGGATTTCGCGGATGGATTGGATCATGCCGACATGGTTGCCGCCCAGTTCGGCCACGTCCACGGCGAAGTTGTTGAAAAGGGTGGTCCAGGTCTGCAGACCCACGGTGGAACTGATGGTCAGCACAACCAGGTAAACAAACATCGGGTTGCGCTTGATGGAGTCGGTTTCAAGCATGCGGGGTTACCGGTCGCATGGGTTCACTGGGACCGAAATCAAGGTTGTTCGGGTTCTTGAACAAGTTTTTTATATTATAATTTTAGTATGTTATATAATTTTTCAGCGACAGCTGAAAAATTGGTTCAAATTTTTGAACTAATGTCTTTAGTAAAAAATACCATTAAAAACAACGACTTTTTCCAAAATCGAGGTTTTTGGCGTTTATATTAGTGAACGAAGCGGCCTTTGTGAAACCAGATTTCCCAGGGCGAACACAGATAAACGAGTTGGCATTTATTTTTTTATCGTGTTGATTTAATATTGTTTTTTATGAAAACCCGCGGGATATGAATAAAATATTGCAGCGTTGGCAAGCAGTTTGCATATACCATAATCAAAGCCTAATAATTTCTTCATCTGTTCTCCTCCTTAACGGCTAATTGGATGTTCCAGTTAGCCGTTAAAATTTTGTGCCGATCATAATCAATGCCCCGCCGCTATCGGCGGGGCATTGATTATGATATGAGTGAGGAGCAATGATCATCGACTTTCATACCCACCTGTTCCCCGAGTCCATCTGCTCCGGCAGGGAAAGCTACTGTGAATCCGAGCCGGCCTTCGAATTGCTCTATCGATCGCCCAAATCCCGCCTGGCCGGCGCGACGGAGCTGCTCGCGGCGATGGACGAGAACGGTGTCGACCGATCCGTTGTTTTCGGCTTCCCCTGGCAGGATCCCGAGCTGTTCAAGATGCACAACGACTGCATCATGGAGGCCGTGCAGAAACACCCCGAGCGGCTGATCGGTTTCGGGTGCTTCGACCCGGGCAGCCGTGCGGCCGCCAAAGAGGCGGAGCGTTGCCTGGACGGGGGGCTGGCAGGAATCGGGGAGCTGGCTTTCTACCGGTCGGGGCTCGATGACGAAAGCCTCGCGCAGCTGGATCCCGTCATGGCCGTCTGCCGCGACCGCGGTCGGCCGGTGCTGATCCACACCAACGAGCCGGTCGGGCACGACTACCCCGGGAAAACCCCCAACACGCTTGCCCAGATCTACCGGTTGGTCGAACGGTTTCAGGCGAACACCCTCGTTCTCGCCCACTGGGGCGGCGGCCTTTTTTTTTATAGCCTCCTGAAAAAAGAGGTCAAGGACCGGCTCAAGAACGTCTATTTCGACACGGCCGCCTCTCCATTCCTTTATGATCCGGCCATCTACCGGATGGCGGTCGAGTTGGTCGGTGTCGAAAAAATCCTGTTCGGCAGCGACTACCCGCTGATCGAGCCGCAGCGATACTTCAAAGAGCTGGATTCCCTTCAACTGCCCATAGAGCAGCGGGCGCAGATCTGCGGCCTGAACGCCGAACGGTTGTTGAAGACCTAGCATGGATCCAACCGGATAAAAATACAGCCCCGTTCAGCAGAGAGAAGGGCCCGCCCGATGAGCGCCTTTACCGTCGCCGTGGTTCGCTACGAGGAGCCGGAGAGGTCCGTCCGCCGGGCCGTGGAGATGTGCCGCGGGCTCGACCATCTTCCTCCGCGGGCCAAAGTTTTCATCAAGCCCAACATCGTCTTCTGGACCCGGTCCGTGCCTTTCCCCAAGTGGGGGGTCGTCACCACCACGCGCGTCGTCGAGGATGTGGTCCGGCTGCTGAAGGAGCGCGGCATCGACGCCGTCACCATCGGCGAGGGCACCGTCACCATGACCCCAGGGGACACGAAAACGGCGGCCCACGCGTTCGAAACCCTGGGGTACGGGGCGTTGACGCGCAGGTACGGGGTCAAGTGCCTGAATGTCTTCGAGCGGCCCTTCGCGCCCATGGACCTCGGGGACGGGTTTAAAGTCGGTTTCAACGTGGATGCGCTGGAAAGCGACTTCATCGTCGATCTCCCGGTTTTGAAATCCCACAACCAGACGGTGGTCAGCCTGGGCATCAAGAATCTCAAGGGGCTGATCGACATCCCCTCCCGCAAGCGCTGCCACAGCATGCAGCCCGGCCGGGACCTGCACGCCTGGGTCGCCCGCCTGGCGAACCGAATGCCCCCGATGTTGACCCTGATCGACGGCATCTACAGCAACGAGCGCGGACCGGGCTTCGACGGCCGCATGCACCGCAGCAACGTCCTGGTGGCCTCGGCCGACGTGCTCTCCGCCGATCTGGTGGGGGCCCGCATCCTCGGGCATGGCCCCGGCCGGGTTCCGCATCTCGTGCAGGCGGCCCGCAACCGCGGCCGTCCCTGGGACCTGTCCGATATCGCGATCCTTGGGGAGAAGATCGAAGCGGTGGCGCGCCGTCACGAGCATGACTTCGTCTACAGCGAAACCCCCGACGGCACCATGCCGGCACCGCTCGCCCGGGAAGGGCTCCAGGGCATATTTTACCGCAAGTACGACCTTTCCATGTGCACGTACTGCTCGGCGGTGAACGGGATCATGCTGTCGGCCGTCCGCCATGCCTGGAAGGGGGCGCCGTGGGACCGCGTGGAGGTTTTGACCGGCAAATCCATGCAGCCGACGCCTGGCATGACCAAAACCATTCTCGTCGGCAAGTGCATGTACAAGGCCCACCGGAAGAACCCGGACATACGGCAGATGATCGCCGTGAAGGGCTGCCCGCCGGAGCCGAAAGATCTGCTCCACGCCCTGCGCCAAGCCGGCATCGATGCGGATTCAAAGTGGTTCGAGGAGATGGACCGGCTGCCGGGCGTTTTCATGTCCCGCTACGCCGGCCGCCCGGAGTTCGAGGAGAGGCATTTCCGTGCTGAGGACTAATCGGCGTGTTCGGGGGCCGGCGGCAAGGTCATCGATCCCGGATGCGCACGTAAAATGAAAAGCCGCATGGCCCCGCCGTTGGTGTTATCCGGCATCGCGCATCTCGTATCCTGCATTTTTTTCAAACCCGTATCTTCCTCAACTGTCGCAGGATCGGCTCGACCCTTTCCTGATGCTCGGGGGGCAGCATCAGCACCTTCATGGGGCGGTTGGCGATCAGGCCGTTCCCGGTGCAGTGCAGGCGGCCGGCGGCGTAAGCCGTGCGCTTTTCTTCATTCGCCATCACGCCCAGCACATCCAGCAGGTTCCCGCTGCACCCGTCGGCGTCCACGTGCTCGACGGCCTGAAGAAAAAGCGTGTTCACGGCCAGCACCGCCTCGTCCACGTCGGCGTACCCTTTCGCCCCGCAGGGCGTCCGGGAGATGAAGCAGCGGCAGTTGAAGGGCCTGAGGGAGTAGATCGAACAGAGGTCCTCTACCAGGAGGGGGCAATTTTCGCCGGCGGGCGAATCGTTTTCTTCAGGCACCTCCCCATCGTGAGCGCACAGTTCGGCCAGGGCATTGGTGGTGAGCGCCGGCCGGAACCGCTTGAGCCCGGAGGCCCCGCCGACCCGCCCGACCAGCTTTTCGCGTTCCCCGGGCGGCAGAGAGCCGCAGATCTTGCAGGCCTCGAGGGTGGTCAGGGTGACGTGGGTGGTGCAGCACACGCGGCAGTGCATTCGGCAGGCGGTGTCCAAAGTGCGGAGGAACTCGTCGTAGACGGCATAAATCCGGTCGAGGGCCGCCAGTTTGCGTTCGATTTCCATTTTCCTTCTTTAAAACATTTCACGGCGGCGGGCAACCCGTTGGAATGCCTCCATGACATTTCCGGGGGTGATTCGCCCCAGGCAGTCTGCCGTCGCGCAATTCTCAACCGCGGTTTCGAAGCAGGGCCGGCAATCGAGCAACGGCTGCACGATCTCGACCGAACTCCCCCGCGGCCGCCAGCGCATGGGGTCGGTCGGCCCGAAGATCACGACGCTGGGAAGACCCGCCCAGGCGGCCAGGTGGCTCACGCCGGAGTCGTTGCCGATGTAGGCCGCCGCGGATCGAAGCAGGGCCAGCAGTTCGACGGCGTTCTGCGGGCGGTGGATGACGGCTGTGTTGCACGCGAGCTCCGGCAGGAGGTCCTGTTCGGCCGGTCCGATCACAAGCTCCGGGCTCAGCCGGAGGGCCGCAAGCTGCACCGCGACCTCCCGAAAACCCGAAAGCGGCCAGCGTTTGCGAGGGCTGCCGGCCCCGGGGTGGATGAGAACCGTCCGTGAAGGGCTTTTGGCGATAGGCAGGGGTGCGGATCGGGCCGTTTCCGCAAACGTTCTGTCCGTGGCCGGGAGAAGGCCGCATCCCCGTATATGCTCCAGCGCATGCTCGGTCACGTGAATGCGCTGATCCGCCGGCGGCCGCGGCGGGAAACGGCAGACACGGGCACCGGAGATGCCCTGCAGGCAGGAGGCGAGGGCCTCGCAAGAGGAGAAAACCAGGATGTGCGCAAAAAGGGCCAGCATACGCCGTGCTTCCGGCGCAGCATCGCCCGCGAAGAGGGAAGCCGTCCAGGCGGCTTCGATCGCAAACCAGGTTTCGACCAGCCCCTCGGCCGCGGCCAGTCTGCCGAGAGGCTCCTGGCAGAGGATGCCGAGCGGCCGAAATCGGCTCCGCAGCGCCGCGATGGCCGGGAAGATGCAGACGAGATCCCCCAGCGCCCCTTGATGCACGATGAGCAGTGCGGGAGGCCTCGCCATTCCTTATTTTCGCCCGTGGCGCGGCGTGGCTTCCGCCTTGGCGGCCGCGGCGCCCGATTTCGGCTGCTCGGCGTGGTTGCGCTCGATGGGCGCCGGCTCGGCGTGCCAGATGTCTTGGTTGTATTCGCGGATGGTGCGGTCCGACGAAAACTTGCCGATCCGGGCGACATTCAAAATCGACTTTTTGGTCCACTCCTCGGTGTCGCAATATAGGCCGTCGATTCGCATCTGCGCCTGGTGGTAGGCATCGAAGTCGGCCAGGACCATGTAGCGGTCCTCGTTCAGGAGCAGGTCGACCAGGGGCTGGAACAAGCCGCGGTCGTCCGGGCTGAAGAACCCGTCCCGGATGAGGTCGATGGCCTGTTTCAGCGCCGGGTTGCCGTTGTAGTAGTCCATGGGGCGGTAACCGGGGCGCAGGGAGACCACTTCCTCGGTGGTGAGGCCGAAGATGAAAATATTCTCGCGGCCGACCTCCTCCATGATCTCGATGTTGGCGCCGTCCAGGGTGCCGACGGTGAGGGCGCCGTTCAGGGCGAACTTCATGTTGCTGGTGCCGGAGGCCTCGTAGCCCGCGGTGGAGATCTGCTCGGAGACGTCCGCACCGGGGTAGATGATCTCGGCCAGGGTGACCCGGTAGTTCGGCAGGAAGACCACCTTGAGGGTCTGGTTGGTGGCGGTGTCGCGGTTGATCATGTCGGACACGTGGCAGATCAGCCGGATGATCATTTTGGCGGTGTGGTAGGCGGGGGCCGCTTTGCCCCCGAAGAAGAACGTGCGCGGGTGGATGCGGAAGTCCTTCTCCTCTTTGAGCCGCAGCCAGAGATAGACCGCGTGCAGGATGTTCAGCATCTGGCGCTTGTATTCGTGGATGCGCTTGACCTGCACGTCGAAAACGGCCTCGGGGTCCAGCCGTTCGCCGGTCAGCTTGAGGGCAAGGTCGGCCAGGCGCTTCTTGTTGCCACGCTTGATCTCGCGCCATTCGCGGCGGAAATCGGGATCCTCGGTGAAAGCTTCGATCTTGCGCAGTTCATGGAGGTCCTTCACCCAGTCGCTGCCGATGCGCCGGCCGACCAGGTCGGCCAGCTTCGGGTTGGCGGAAAGCAGCCAGCGGCGGGGGGTGATGCCGTTGGTTTTGTTGTTGAAGCGGCCGGGGTACATCTCGTCGAAGTCCCGCAGCTCCTTTTCGCGCAGCAGCCGGCTGTGCAGTTCGGCCACCCCGTTGACCGAGTGCGAACCGACAATCGCCAGGTGGGCCATGCGCACCCGCTTCTCCGGCCCTTCTTCGATCAGCGACATGCTGCGCTTGCGGTCGCCGTCGTGCATGAAGCGGATGGACACATCCTTGATAAACCGCCGGTTGATTTCGTAGATGATCTCCAGGTGCCGGGGCAGCAGCCGCTGGAACATGGGCACCGACCATTTTTCCATGGCCTCGGCGAGCAGCGTGTGGTTGGTGTAGGCGCAGGTGCGGGTGGTGAGGTCCCACGCCTTCTCCCAGCTCATGCCGTAGCTGTCGAGGAACAGCCGCATCAACTCGGCGACGGCGAGCGACGGGTGGGTGTCGTTCATCTGGATGGCGACCTTGTCGGGGAAGGCGTCGAAGGTGTCGTGGTTGACCAGGTAGCGCCGGATGATGTCCTTGATCGAGCAGGAGACGAAAAAATACTGCTGCTTCAGCCGCAGCTCGCGGCCCTCGTAGAACTCGTCGCTGGGGTAGAGCACCTTGGAGATGTTCTCGGAGACGTTCTTCTCCTCGACGGCCTTGAGGTAGTCGCCGTGCTGGAAATAGTTCAGATCGAACTCCTTGGAGGCCCGGGCCGCCCAAAGCCTCAGGGTGTTCACCGTGTTGTTGCCGTAGCCGGCAATGGGGATGTCGTGCGGGACGCCCACCACGTCGCTCGTGTCGACCCACTCGCTCTTGAGCGTGCCGTCCGGCAGCCGGGTCTGCTTGACCCGGCCGTAGAAGTGGACCGTGAAGATCACCTCCGGATGGGGGATCTCCCAGGGGGTGCCGTAGCGCAGCCAGTTTTCGGGCAGTTCCACCTGCTGCAGGTTGCGGATCTCCTGGTCGAAGATCCCGAACTCGTAGCGGATGCCGTAGCCCATGGCCGGGATTTCCAGCGTCGCCAGCGAGTCCAGGAAGCAGGCGGCCAGACGGCCCAGACCGCCGTTGCCCAGCCCCATGTCCGGCTCCTCGCCGGCAAGCTCCTCCAGGTCGATGGAGAGCTCCTCCATGGCCCGGCGGGTTTCGTCGTACATGCCCAGGTTCAACAAATTGTTGTCCAGCACCCGGCCCATGAGGTACTCCGCCGAGAGGTAATACACCCGCTTGACGTCCTCGGTGTAATACTTCTGCTGGGTCTTGATCCAGCGCTCGATCAGCCGGTCGCGGGCGGCCAGCGCCAGCGAGAGGTAGAGGTCGCGGTTGGTGGCGGTATATTGGTCTTTGGATAGGGAGTATTCCAGGTGGCTGGCGAACGAGAGCTGGATGCTTTGGGAATCCAGCCCCTTGCGGAAGGTCCCCCACTGCTGGAAGAGTTTGCTTTTTTTCATTCGGGGCTCCAATGCGTGCAAGTAAGGCTTGCGAAGACGCTTCCGGGCACATCCGTGAGAGGGTGACACCCAAGCGCGTGGTAAGGTCTTTATTCCTATTAGACTATCATGGAGACGAAAAACGGTCAAACCTGCCGGCGGACCGATTTTTCACCCGGTGGGTTGTCCGTTCGACCGTTATGTTCTAAGGTGGCCGGGAAAAGGGGTGTTGAAATAAGGCGCCCAAGCCGAGCTTCGACGTAGATTGGTTTTTTGGGGGGGGATGGGGAAAATGCAGACGGCATCATCGAACAGGCCTGCGGTCGAGATCACCCCGCGTGCGGCGCGGCGCCTGGCCGGCGGGTATTTGTGGGTGTATTCCAACGAGATCCTGGGCCGTGAAGACCAGCCGGCGGCGGCCTACTGGTGCCGCTTCACCCGCGACCGTCGAACCGTCGGCGTCGGCTATTTCAACCGGCACTCCCTGATCGCCGGACGGGCGGTCGCCATCGGCGAGACGGGCGACACCCGGCGGCTGCTGGTCGACCGGCTGCGGCGGGCGATCGAACGGCGTCGGCCGCTCGCAAAGGGGCAGGCCGCACGCCTGGTGTTTTCCGAGGCCGACCTCCTGCCGGGGCTGGCAATCGATCTCTACCCGCCTTATGCGGTGATCCAGAGCACCACCGCGGGCATGGATATCGTGCTCCCCTTGCTGGAAGAAATCCTGCCCGGCGTTCTCGCGGAAACTCTGGGGGTGTCGCTGCAGGGGCTGGTGCTGCGCTGCGATGCCGGCATCCGGCAGCTGGAGGCGGTGGCGTCGTTCAACCGGGTCGCGTTCGGCGAGCCGGCAGCCATGTCGCAAGCGGAGATTCAGGAAGGCGGCATCCGCTATGCGGCCGACCTGGTGGGGGGGCAGAAGACCGGTTTTTTCCTGGACCAGCGCGACAACCGCCTGCATTTCGGCGCACGCGTCGGCGGGATGGACGGCGGCCGAATCCTGGATCTCTTTTGCTACTCCGGCGGCTGGGGCCTGCGCGCTCTGCAATCGGGCGCCCGGCACGTTACGTTCGTCGACCAGAGCCGCGAGGCGCTCCAACTGGTGGAAAAGGGAATGTCCGCCAATCAAATGGCCGCGGACAAGGCCGCCCTTCACAGTGGGGACGTCTTTGATTTCCTGGCGGGCGACGCGACCCTCTACGATGCCGTGGTGGCCGATCCCCCGGCCTTCGTCAAATCCCGCAAAAACCTTCCCAAGGCGATCAAGGCCTACCAGAAGCTGAACCGCCTGGCCTGGCGCCGGCTTCGGCCCGGCGGCATCCTGTTCGCCTGCAGCTGCAGCCATCACATTGCGGAGAGCGATTTTCTGGGTCTGCTCGCGGCAGCCGTTGAAAAGGAGGGCGGACTGGCCCACGTCGTTTACCGTGGCGGCCAGGCTCAGGACCACCCCGTGCTGCTGTCGATGCCCGAAACCGCCTATTTGAAGTGCGTGGGGCTCCGCAAGATGGCCGACTCGTGAAAAAGCATTTGACGCATCGTTTTTGTCTTGCTTTTGACCGGCAGAGTCTTTAAAAAGGCCCGAATGGCGCGCCGCGTGAACGCCGCTTTCGGTTTTGCGCTGCCAATCCATAACCCCAAGGACGAAATGCATGAACACAGACGACCCTGGCAGTAGTCCGAGTCACCCATGCCGGCGCGGCAGATGCCGTTCAACTCTGCCGCAGGTTCTGCTCGTCCGAGACCCAAACGCCCCCCAGAGAGCACCGCGCCCCTGATCCAGGGCATGCTCCTGCCCGTTTTGGCCCCGGAACGACCGAGACGGACAGGAGGTGCCCATGACCGATTTACCCCGACAGATTCCCGAAAATTCTTCCGCCTGCCGACTCGAAGAGCGGCAAGAAGTGGCGGCTTTAAGAGAGCGCCACCCGTCCGACATTGCCGAGTATCTGGAAAACAGCGGCTTGAGCCCGCTGGAGATCATCGAGACCCTGGTGCAGATCGGCAATGCGCTCGCCATCGAGGCCTTCGAACAGCTGTCGATCGAGACCCAGCAGGCCTGCCTCGAAACCGGCAAGACCCGGACCATGCTGCAGTTCATCGAGAACATGGAACCCGACGACCGGGTCGACCTGCTCAAGAAGGTGGACGCCGAGGTCAGCGAAGCCATCATGCCGCTCATTGCCCAGGCGGAACGCAACGAGATCCGCCGGCTGTGGAACTACGACGAAGGCACGGCCGGCGCCGTCATGACCACGGACTACTGCAACCTGCCGCCCGACATGAGCGTGAAGGACGCCCTGGAATCCCTGCGCCTGCAGGCGCCCAACAAGGAGACCATTTACCAGGTGTACATCACCGACAGCGGGCATCACCTGCTGGGGGTGGCCTCCCTCAGGGACATCATCATGTCCAAGCCCCAGGCGCGGCTGCGGGACATCATGGAAGCGAACGTTATTTCGGTGCGCCACAACCTTGAGGCCGAGTCCGCCGCCGCCCAGATCCAGAAATACGACTTTCTCGCCATCCCCGTCATCGACGGAGAGGATCGGCTGCTGGGGATCATCACGGTCGACGACGTCATCGACATCATCGAGGCCGAAAACACCGAGGATTTCCAACGGATTTCCGCCGTGGTGCCTTTTGAGGAGGAATACTTCAAGCGTTCCATGCCCCGGCTTTTCTGGAGCCGTTTCTGCTGGCTCGCCATCCTGCTGTTCACCTCGCTGCTGTCGACGACCATCATGGAGTGGAATGCCGCGACGCTGAAGGACATGATGGCGCTCGTCTTCTTCATCCCCATGGTGATCGGCACCTGCGGCAACGCCGCCACCCAGTCGGCGACCATGGTGGTGCGGGCCCTGGCCCTGGGGGAAGTCTGTCCCAGAGACCTGCTGCGCGTGTTCGGAAGAGAGCTCTGGATGGGGGTGGCGCTCGGGGTGTCGTTGGGGTTGATGGCCTACTTCAGGGTCTTTCTTCAGGACCACAACTTCCTGCTGGCAGCCATCGTGGGATCGGCCCTTCTGGCGACGCTGCTGCTGGCCAATCTGGGAGGGGCGCTCATTCCATTGCTGCTCAAGCAGGCCCGCCTCGATCCCGCCCTCACGGCCGGTCCGCTGATGGCGACGGTGATAGACGCCGTCGGGATCACGGTCTATTTTCAGATTGCGATCGCGATCATGCACGGGTTCAGCTGACCGGGAGACAGGTTCTCGATGCGTGATGCCCGGGGCCGGGTAGCGTGCCGGTGCAAGGCTTCGGCTTCGGGCTCAGTTCGTGTCGCGGGTCGCAGCCCCGGTGCGGACCGGCGCCGGGAGCAGGGGAGCCGTCTGCACGGCGCCTCTGACCATTTCCGACAAATCCGGCTCCACATGGCCCCACCAGTTGTTGCCGGCGAGAACTTCCGTGGGTGCGCCGACCGTCTTGATGCCCCAGCCGCCGTTGTTGACGATGTTGTTGCCTTCGATGATCACGGGCGAACCCTCCAGCAGGAAGCCTCCGGCCGCATTTTCCGTGACCACCGACCCTTTCACGGCGAGCCGGCATTGGCGCGCAGCGATGCCGGTCTTGACCGATGCCCGCACGAGGCTGCCGCTGATGTCGATCCGGCCGCCCTCGCCCACCACCCCCCAGGTGTTCTCCTGAAGCCGGCTCTCTTCAACGACGAGCCGCGCGCGGGCGGAGCGGATGCCGAACTCCGCCCCGGAAACCCGGCAGTGGCGCAGAAGATGTTCGCCCTCGCCGCCTTCGATGAAGACCCCCTTCCAGCCTTTGGCTTTCAAACCGCTGAAGACCACCGGGTGCTCGGCAGTGCCGCGGGCTTGGAGGGTCCCTCTCACCACCATCCCCAGGCTGCGGAACCACACCACCACTCCGGGCTCGATGGTCAGCGTGACCCCGGGCATGACCACCAGCGCGTCCTCCACCAGATACGGGCTGCGGTCCGCGGAGAGCACGGTGTCGGCCGAGATGGCTGGCGGCAGGGGGGTCGGCCTTCCGACCCGAATCGGCCCCAGGGAGTCCACCCACTGTCGGCTGGAGCCGGAGGGCGACCGCAGGTACCCTGTCAGCTGGCCTTGCGCCAAACGGTCCTGGGGCTGAATGCGGTAGGAAGCGACGTAAACTCCCGGCTCCTTTTCCTCCATGGGGACCTCTTGCAGCAGCGGCGGCAGGCTGAGGCTCGCTATCTGCTTTTTGCCGCCGATCATCACCACCCGCAGCTCATCTCCGGGCGCCAGCAAGCCGGCGGCCCCGTTGTGGACCAGCGTCTGGATCGGAGGAGGGGATTCGGCTTCGGCCGTCGGGTTGGGGATGGAAGCGGTCATCTGCATGCACAGCTCGGAGGCGGCCCGCAGGGTGTTGCTCTGCTGATAGTTGAAGGCGGTTTTCACGATGGCGGCCGCCAGTCCCGGAAGCGAAAGGGGCAGATCCCCCTCGTGCAGGGTGACGGTGTGCTCCATCTCCCAGATCACCTGCCCGGTACTGCAGCGCAGCATCCGCACGCGCAGCCCCGCCTGCTGGTTGGCGTAGACCAGGGCATAGGTCTGCCCGAGCGCCAGGGCCTCGCCCACCACCACGGCATCGACCCCCAGCAGCTGCCCCAGCCTTTCCAGCGGCAGGGGCCCGTCGGTCTCCGCGGTCCACACGAGCCGGCCGGCTTCGAGGGTCGCGTCCACTGCCGCCGGCTCCATGTCCGCATAGTTGAGCGAGCTGAAGAAATTGAAAAACATCCGTCGCAGCACGGTGCCGGCTTCCGGGTTGGCGGTGTGGTTTTCAAAGGGCAGCACAGCGACCTTGCGCGGGAGATCCATCGCGGTGGGGGGCGGGTTGGCGTCGGGCTTGGGCACCCGCGCGCAACCGCAGACGGTCGCGAATGCCAGCAGAAGCAACCCGACGACGATCCGGCTACCATGGGGTCTCGGAGTCGCTTTCACGGGGGCTCTCGTCGAAAAGGTATTTCATGATCCAGGAACTCTGGGCCCCGGATTCCTTGAGCAGCTGCCGGACCTTTTCCTGCTCGTCGGGTTCCGCCGGCGCAAGCGTTTGGCCGGCGGGGGCCGACGGTGTCGCCGATTGCGGTGGTTCGGCCAGTTTGCGGTGGCAGGCGGTGATTTTTTCGCGGATGTCCGTGGCGTCCGGATCGATGAGCGCGTAGCGTTCAAGGTAGGCAAGCGCCTTGGGCCAGTTGCCCGCCTTGAAATGGGCGTCGCCTTCGGTGCGGAAATAGGCTCGAATCTGCTCGATGCGTTTCAGCGCGGTCTCATTTTGGGGTTCGATGGCGAGCACGGCCTGGTAGACGCTGTAGGCATTCTGGTGGACCGGGGTCAGGTAGCGTTTCAAGGCGAAGTGGGTTTCCGCCTCTTTGAGCAGTTGGGCCACCGTCTGCTGCTGGTGCTCGTTTCTCTGGTAATCCAGCCAGAGCCGGTGGATGGCTTTCTGTGCCTCGGGGAAAAACGGGCTGTCCTCGGGAACCGCCGAATAGTGGGAAAGAGCGCGGTGATGGTCCGAGCCCGCCTCCAGGCGCTGGCCGATCTGCATGCGATAGCGATACAGCTGGTCCCACACCGGCGCGGCCTCCTTGCCGGCGCCGTGGGCGTCCAGGTGCTCTCTCAGAAACGCGGCGGCACCCTCCAGGTCTCCGCTCCGGGCTTTCTGACCGGCGGCCTCCACCACCGCGAGCGCCAGGAGCCTCCGGGCGGCGGCTCCGCTGTCAGGCGACGACCCTTTCTCCAGAAAATGGAGCAGGCGGTCGCGTGCGCCGTCGAACTCGCCGGCGTCGATCTGCGCGGAGATGCCGCTCAGCGTCTGTTCGTCCATCCAGGGCACGAACACCAGGCCGTGGGCGGCATACCCCACCGCAGCGAGAAACAGAAGGGCGAAAACCCACCGCCGGTGCGCCGGGTGGCGCCGATGCGGCTGTTCCGGCCGCCGGGTGTCGTCCCGACGGCTGGAGATGAAGGCGAGGGACCACGCCCCGATCTTCAGCTGGTCCCCGGAATACAATCGTTTTTCGGCCGCCGGTTCATGGTTGATCGTCAGGGGGTTGGAGGAGCTGATGTTGCGGATATGGCAGGCGCCCTGCCGTTCCTCGATGACACAGTGGTACCGGGAAACCGAGGGGTCGTTCAG
>JALOPD010000265.1 GCA_025454075.1 Desulfobacterales bacterium
CGACGCGGGCGTCTGGGCGCAGATCTTGAACCTCGCGGCGCGGCTGGCGGGCGAGGTGACGGCGCTGGATCTGCCGGTCGTCAAGGCCGCGCGGCAAGTGGCCGCTGGGGAAGCGGCGCTCGTCGTCCACCGGCCGGCGAAGAACCATCCGGCGGCGGTCGAGCTGCGCCGGTCCGGCCGCGCGGTCCATCTGGAGGGGCGTTCGGCGGCGCGCATGGCCGAGGTGCTCTGTTGCCTGGCGGTCTGTCCGCCCGGCCGGCAGATGGGCCAGCAGGCGGGGTGGGCGTCCATGCGCTGCGCGGACGACACGGTACCGGCGATCGAGGCTTTCGACCGCGAGGGGAAAGCGGTCGGGCGCTATCGGCTGCTGCCGGTGCTTCCCGCGGCCGGGATGCCGGGAGGCGCGGCCCCCGATCTGCTGGATCTGACGCGAACCTTCTACCGGGTCTCGGAGGATAACCCTCGCGCAACGGAGCTGCTCCTCGGCATCGAGCTGCCTGGCCAGCGGCTCTCCTTCCCGGTCGGGCTTGCGCTCGCGGAAGTGGCGGTGCGCACGACGCTGGAGGCCACGGCCGTGGCCCTGCCGCTGGCGGCCTGCGGTCCGGGACCGGTGCGGGGCGTTTGCCTGCGGATCGAGGAGCGGCCCGGCCGGGATGCCTGCCTGGCGGTGGAGCAAGCCGGGGGCGCGGGCAGGACCGTTATCCGCGCATGCGGCGATGGGCGCCGCCTGGCGGACCTGCTCCGGGACTGGGTGCGCATCGGCCTGGCCGCCGAGGGCTCGGCGGACGCAGGCGCGCGACGACTGCGCGACCGTATCGATAAGATCCTGTCCACGTTCGCCGCGGAGGCACCGCTGCCGGCCCGCGGGGCACAGACCGCGATCCGGCGCCGGCTGAGCTGGCGCTCCGAGACCGAGCGACTGATCGAGTGCCTGCGCCGGGTTCCGCCGGGAAGCGGCCCCGTCCAGGGCCTCGCGCTGGTCAGCAAGCCCGGGAAGGCGCGGGCGCAGGTGCGGCGCGAAATCGCCGGCATCCTGCGCGCCCGGGGATACGTGCCCGCCGTCGTCGTCCTGAACGCCTACAAGCCCGGCCTCTCCTGGCTGCGGGAGGTCGTGCAGCCGGCGCTCGAGGCCATCCCGCAGGTGGAGCGCGTGCGGATTGCCTGCCGCGAGTTTGCGCCCGATCCGCCGGCCCTGGAGATGCGCTCCCGCTGGCTGCAGGAGCTCTATCCCGGGCCGGACCTGCTGGCCGCCGCTCTAAGACTGCCGCTCGCGAAGGTGAAGCTCTCCCGGCGCCGCCGGCTGCCCGATGCCTATCTCGTTACGGCCTGGGACCGGAGCGGCGCGCGGGTCTACCGGGCGGGGTTCACGCCGCGGGTGGGCCGGCTGCCCTATCTTCCCGGGCACCCGGAGCTGGGGTGGGTGCACCCGTGCACGGGAGGAATCCGGCTGGTCCAGGCCGGCCGCGAACTCCTGGACGAGAGTTTTCCGACCGACCGCGAACGCTGCTGGCAATTCTTCCAGCAGAATCTCCTGCCGGAGCTCGAAAGCGCCATGGCCGCGCGGGTATCGGCCGGCGGAGGACCGCCTCCGGCTTTCTGGGAAGAGGCGGCCTTCGATGTGCGCATCTCCGAGACCGACGAGCGCCTGGGGATCGGCGAGGAGCGCATCGCGCCGCTGGAGGCCCTGCACGAGGACCTGTATTTCGTGCTGCTGGACCATTTCCGGCTCTTCGCCGAAAAGCACCGGCTGCCGGCCGACAGCCAGTTCGGCCGGATCCTGCCGCGGGTCTCGACGGCGGCGCCGGGAGGGCGGCCCCGAGTCGTTTTCCGGGCGCGGGCGTATGAGGGGGAGGCGGCGTCAAACGTGCCGGGCCCGAAGCCGGAGGCCGCGATAACCTCCATCGCACTCGACGGCGGAAGACTCGCCTTCGAGATCGAGGCGGTCCGTCCGTCCGCCCTGCAGGGGCCAGCGGCCGAATCGGTCCGCGTGGCGCGCGCGCGGGGACTGGATCTTAGCCTGGACGACCGCAGGGGGCGTTTCATCTTAAGGACGGCGCGGCCCCGCCGGCCGGTCGGCCTCAGCCCCGGTTCGGACGGAAAAACCAGCATCCCGGCGCCGCCCCTGGACCGCCGGATTCCCCTGCGGGATCTCGAACGGCAGGTCCGGCGGCTTGGGGGGCTGCCCAACCTGCGCGCCTGGCGGGCCGGAACCAGCTGGCAGGGGCGCGCCATCTGGGCACTGGAGGCGGTCCTGGCGGGCGGCGGAAAGGTCGCCTCCTTGACTCGCGCCCGGCTGCTCAAGCCCACGCTGTTGCTGAACGCCCGCCACCATGCCAACGAGGTCTCCAGCACCAACGCCGCGCTGCGGCTGGCCTGGGAGCTGGCGTCCGAGCCCTGGGGGCGTCAGGTTCTCAAGCGCGTGAACGTCGCCATCGTCCCGGTCGAGAACGTGGACGGGGTCGCCACGATGGAAGAGCTCCTGCCCGGCTGCGAGAGCCACAAGCTGCACGCCGCGCGCTACAATGCGCTGGGCGTCGAGTGGTACGGCGACTATTTTCTGGAAAAGCCGCGGTTTCCGGAGGCCCGCGTCAAGCCGCTCCTGTGGCGGCGCTGGCTGCCGCTGGTCGTGCTGGACGCCCACGGGGTCCCCAGCCACGAGTGGGACCAGCCTTTCTCGGGCTACGCCCCCGGACGGTTCCGGCAGTTCTGGATTCCCCGGGCGTTCATCTATGCGATCGTGCCTTTCATCGATGAAATTTCCCACCCCGGCCATGGGTCGGCGCGGGAAATTTCAAAAGTTATGGCCCGGGCGGTCAGAGCGGATCAAAGAATACAAAAAATGGACCGCGAGCTGAAGGACCGATATGGCCGCTATGCGCGTTCATGGGAACCGCAGGTTTTCCCTCCAGTGGGCGGCAAAGGGCTTACGGTGTTGCCGAGCGAGAAGCGGCTGGCAGGGATGAACTTCGGCGTGCAGCGTTTTCCGGTTACGGTTTCCGAGATCGTCACCGAGGTGACCGACGAAGTGGTGTCCGGCCGGCTGCTGGGGCTTTGCGCTCGCGCTCATCTGACGGTTGCCAGAGCGCTGATGGATTGGCTGGGGCGTCAAGCTCCAGGCCGGCTGATACGGAAACAAACCGCTGAGAGTGGGCTGGTGATGTACTGGGAGGCCGGAGACAGGGGGCGAAAACGGCAATAAAACCGGCAATGATTTTATTAATTGCATTAACAACTTATTGATATATAATAATTAACAGAGAAAATTATTCCGGCAATAAAGACGAGCTCGAAAGAAAAAGAGGGGCTTTTGGCAGCGACCGAAGAAAGAATAGGGTTGATGGAGCCGATGCTCCCTCCGGAGGGCGAGCGCAACATTGAAGATCTTGCCATCGATCTGGCGACAAAGGCCGCGGAATTGGCAGGCCAACTACCGCAACCTGTAAGGCTCGGTTTGGGCGATCTTGTGCGTTCGATGAACTGCTACTATTCCAACCTTATAGAGGGGCACGATACTCACCCCCGTGATATTGAACGCGCTTTGACTCATTCCGACTACTCGGCCGACCCCGAGAAGCGGGTTTTGCAGCTCGAAGCAGTGGCCCATATAGAGTTGCAACGGCTTATCGATCATCGCGAGGATTTGCCGGCCGAGCCAACCAGCACCGAATACATCACCTGGCTGCATCGGGAATTCTGCCGCCGCCTACCGGACGAGCTGCTCTGGGTTGATAATCCGGACTCAAACGAACGGCTGCGCGTCATTCCAGGGGAGCTGCGGAAGGGGTGGGTGCAGGTCGGCAGGCACATTCCGCCAAGCGCCGAAGCATTGCCGCGCTTTCTGAAACGGTTTTACGAAGCTTACGAAATGCAAAAGCTCTCGCGCCTGCGCCGGATCATTGCCATTGGATCGGCGCATCACCGATTGCTGTGGATACACCCCTTCTACGACGGCAACGGGCGTGTAGCCCGCCTGATGTCGCACGCTTCTCTTCTGCGCTGCGGAGTGGGAAACAGCCTTTGGTCGGTGGCGCGTGGATTGGCGCGAAATGTTCAGGACTATAAGGCCCAGCTGATGGCTGCCGATACGCCACGTCGCGGCGACCTGGATGGGCGCGGGACGCTGTCAACGCAAGCCTTGACCGCTTTTTGCGAGTTTTTTCTGACCGTCTGTATCGATCAGGTGCAATTCATGGCGGCGCTGCTCGATCCAAACGAGCTGTTGCGCCGGATGCGGCTCCATGTCGAAGAGGAAGTGCAGGCTGGAAATCTTCCAAGGGGTTCGCTCTCGATGCTCCGCGAAGCCTTGCAGGCCGGCGAGGTGTCGCGTGGCCGCGCCGGCGAAATTACCGGCTACGGCGAGCGCATGGCCCGCAACGTCGTTTCAGAACTTCTCAAAAAAGGCTACCTGAAGGCAGCAGGTCCACGTGCTCCGCTCGTGCTCGCCTTCCCGATAGATGCGGTTGAGCGTTGGTTTCCAAGGCTGTACCCGGCGGTTTAGCCGCAAGCCCGGTTTACGGCGGCGACACGGGGGGCTTTGTCCCAAACGGAGGCCGGCACTGCATTCGCCCGATCCCGCTATGGTTCAGGCAGGTTCAGTCGACACTTCGGCGGGCGCAAAGCATCCGCGGTTATCCAGTCACGTTTCGCACCGGATACCGCAAACGGCGAGTCCTTTTCATCGAAGACGAGTCGGAGATCATCCGGGTGCATGACGCCCAGCTTCAATTCCCTGGCACGCTGGATCGCGACCCAGTCCCAGTTGCTGAATTCCGGATCACACAGTTTGGAATCCGTCCCCCTGAAAACGCGTTTCCCCTCAGGCCATCTGAGGTCCTTGATTACTCCACCGAGGGCATCCAGCCACCCCGAGGGTTGAGGTTCATACCGCCCGTGCAGGCCATCGGGGGCCTTCAGCATCCCGTAGCGCAGAACCGCCAGGCCCACGACATCCGCGGCGATGATATCGCGCGCGGCCAGGACGAGGTCGGCCTGGCAGAACGGGCGATCGCTATCGTCGGGTCCCCCCGTAAGGATGATCTGGCTGGCGTCGGCCACGCACAGCCGCTCTTTTTCAATATGGGGCAGATGCAAATCCGCTAACTGTTCGTGATAAAGGGGCTCATTTCGGATCGGGTCGTCCTCG
>JALOPD010000266.1 GCA_025454075.1 Desulfobacterales bacterium
GAGGAAATCGAACAGGGCGTAGAAGCCGAGGAAGCCCAGCATGACCGAGTAGATCGTGGTGATGAAGGCGTCGCTGATGACCGGGTTGAGCTCATACAGTCCGCGGTTGATGATGCCGCCGAGGGTGGCGCCGAGGACGGCGCCGATCAAAAAAACCGCCGCCAGCGGGACCGAGACGTTGCCGAGTTTGCGGTGGATGACGCTGCCCATGATGGCTTTGGCGAAGATGTGAAAGAGATCGGTGCCCACCGCGAGGATGCCCTTGATGCCTGCGCTCATCAGCGCCGGGGCGATGATGAAGCCGCCGCCGGCCCCGATGCAGCCGGTGATCAGGCCGGCCATCAGCCCGATGCCGATCGAGGCCACGAAAATGGTGGTGGAATAAAAAGCCGGGCTGAAGGTGGACTTGCCCCCTATCATCGCCGGCAGGTCGTCGGCCAGCGCAATGCCGCCGATCACGATCGGCAGCATGAGCAGCAGCAGCACGAACAGCCGCCGCCGGTCCCCGAAGACCCGGTTGGAAACCTCCAACTCCCACTGCGCGTGGTATCGGGCGCCCGCCATCATGAAGCGTCCCAGTTCTCTGAAAAATTTCATTTCTCTCCATTCCCCCTTTTGCAGTGTGGTTCTTTCCAACAACAGTGCCTGCTGAACGTTGAATCGAATGGTTTCACTTCCGGGACTCGATCACCCCCTCTATGGTTTTGATTTTGTGCTGCTGCAGGGTTTTCTTCTTGTAGGCGTCTTCCAGCTTGTAGAGGAGTTCGTCGAGGTCGATCGGCTTCATCAGGTAGTCGAAGGCCCCGAGCTGCATGCCCTCCCGGGCGATCTCCAGGCTGGCATGTCCGGTGAGCATGATCACTTCGAGCAGGGGGTGGGCCGACTTGACGGCCCGCAGGGTCTGGATGCCGTCCATGCCATGCATGCGCACGTCGAGCACCACGACGTCCGCCGCCTGCTGCTGCAGCCAGGCAAGCGCCTCCTCGCCGCTGCGCACGCCGAAGGCCGCCACCCGGCGCTTCTGCATGCGCTTGAGAATGGTTTCCAGAAAATCCGCTTCATCATCGACGAACAACACGCGGAAATCGCTCACGGCCTCTCCCTCCTGCGGTTGCCTGCCGAACCATCACGCTCGGAAGATTCGGGTTTGGACAAGATATCATATATACAAGCGCTTAAAAATAAATTCAATATAAAAACCGCGTTAAGGGACACGCGGTTTTTATCCATTAAAAAAAGCTTGAAACAGGGGTGTGTCGTCGTTTCCGGGGTCTGCGGCTGTAAAAATCCGGCCTGCTATGCAGGCGCTTTTTGGTGCACCAGGGTGTCGGCGATCTGCTTGAGGCGTTCGACGCTGCTGCCGCCTTTTTCAACGGGGATGAATGCCGGCCGCGCTGCCGGCAGGGCGTTGGCGTAGTGGGAGTGGATGACGACCGGCACCGGGGGCATGCGCTCTTGAAGAGCTTCCAGCAGATGGGCGTCGACGGCGTCGGGAAGGTCCGGATCCAGGATGATGAGATCGACGGGCTCGTGGTTGAACGCCCATTGCAGAAGGTCGCGGGCGTTTTCCGCCAGCCGGATCCGGTAGCCCTCCCGGCTCAACTCCCGCTGCAGGAACCCGCGCACGTGCGGGTTGCGGTCGGCGATCACGATGGTGAAAACTTTTTCCACGCAAGCTTGCAGAGCAACGGGTGTGCCAAGAGAAAAGTGTTCGCACGTTGCACTTTAACTGATCGAAACCGTTGACATAGTTGCCGGGGTAGAGAGTGCGGGGGGGAGGCGGGCAAGGGAGAGGTTCTGTCCGCTTTTTTTACAGGATGTAAAGCACATAAAGAAGGTGCGAGGGTTCGGGGTTCAGGAAAGAAGCGGTTGCCGGACCTGATCGCTGCCAGTCCGATGGATCCGTATGCATGGAAATCCGGAAATTAGGGTGCGTGCCCTATCAATTCCCTTGAACCCCGAACCCTGCCCCTATTAGTTCTTCCCTTCTTTCTTTTCCCATGCCGCCTCGATCTTGGCGACCAGTTCGTCGATCTCGCAGGGCTTGGTGAGGTAGTCGTAGGCGCCGAGCTTCATGGCCTCGAGCGCCGTGTCGATCGAACCGTGGCCGGTGAGGATCAGGGTCTCGGTGAAGAGCCCCAGCTTCATGATTTCTTTGAGGGTGGTGATGCCGTCCATGCCGGGCATCTTCAAGTCCAGAACGATCACGTCGAAGCGGCTCTGCTCGAGCTCGCGGATGGCGGCATCGCCGCTATTGACCGCAGCGACCTCGTAGCCTCTGAATTTGAGAAGCTTGGCCATGTTCTTGGTGAAGATCGTCTCGTCGTCTACCAGCAGAACCCGTGATCCAGGCATAGGTCGTCTCCTTTTAGGCCGGCGTTTTCGGCGGCTGCTTCTTTGCCAGGCTGTCCTGCAATTCTTTCGGAGGGGTGAATGGCAACTGGACGGCAAATTCGGTGCCCTTGCCTACTTCGCTTTGAACCGTGAGGCTGCCTCCCAGCCGCTTGACGATGCTGAAGCAGATCGAGAGCCCCAGACCTGTGCCTTTGCCGACGGCCTTGGTGGTGAAGAAGGGGTCGAAAATGCGGTTCAGGTGCTCCGGCTTGATGCCCGACCCGGCGTCGGCCACCTTCACGACGGCCATCTGCCGCTCGAGGTCCGCCTGGGTGGTGATGCGGATGGACCCATAGGGTTTGCCGTCGTGGGCGTCGATGGCATTGGTGATCAGGTTCAGGAACACCTGCTGCAGCTGCGAGGGGTCGGAGGACACGGGCGGCAGGCCCGGGTCCGGCTCGCTGAAGAACTTGATGCCGCTGGTGCGGGCTTCGCGCTCCATCAGCTCGACCACCTCCTGGATGAAGGCGTTGAGGTCCACCGTTTCGATCAGGGATTTGGTGCGCCGCGAAAAGCGCAGCAGGTTCTGGGTGATGCGTTTGCAGCGCTGGACCTGGATGTCGATCTGGCTCATCGAGTCATCAAACTGCTCCTTAAAGGCCGGGTCGCTGATCGGCGCGTGTTTTGCGGTATCCAGCAAAAGCTGTCGCTCGGTCAGGATGATCGCCAGCGGGTTGTTGATTTCGTGGGCCACACCGGCCGAGAGCTCGCCGATGGAGGCGAGCTTCCCGGCCTGGGCCAGTTGCTGGTTGAGCCGGTCGGCTTCGACGTCGCGGCGCTTGATGGTGGTGATCATGTGCCGCGTGATGAAGACGGTCACCACCAGGATGCTGGCTGCGCTCAGATGCAGAAGAACAAGGGTCCAGGTGTTGGCGTGGTTGACGTCGGCGAACGCCTCGTCGTAGTCCTGTTGCACCACCAGCAGCCAGCGTGGGTTTTTCAGCCAGGCCTTGCAGGCGATCTGGGGCGGCCGGTCCAGCCCCCTCGCGTTTTTCAGGCCCTCAATCACCCGGACCCGGATACCCTCGTGGTAGGGCTCAATGGGAAAGGAGGACTTGTCCATGATGGCGGATTCGGCGCGCGGGCTGGTCTGGTAGATTCCCTCTTCGTTGAGGAGGAACACCTCGCCGGTTTTGCCGATCCGCACGTTTTCCACCAGGGAGCGGAACGACTCGGTGTTGATGGTGGCCCGCAGGATCCATTTCTTGTCACCGTTCGAATGCGTGACCGCGATGATGAAGTGCGGCTCCTTGCGGAATCCCATGAACATGTCGCTGATGTAGACTCCTTTTTCCATCACTTGCAGGAACCAGAACTCCTTGGAGTAGTTCCGCGACCAGAGATCGTAGGGTCCGACATAGGCGAGATGATACCCGTGCTCGCCGATGAGGCTGAGATCGGTCAGCGTCCGCAGATCCTGGTTGAAAAGGTCGAAAACCGTCTGCAGCGCACCGGGGTCTATCAGCTCATCCCGGTCGTGGGTGCGGGCGATCAACTGCAGCTTGGAGGTGTGCTCGCTTAGGAATAGCTCGATGATCCTGCGGTGGTACTCCACCTGGGTCTGGAAATAATTGAGCATGCGCTCGCGGGCGAACCGGCTGTAGTGCAGGTTGATGCCCCAGCCCACCAGCAGCAGCGGGACCAGGGAGCACAGGATGGTGAGCCACACGAACCGCCAGAAGAGCCGGGAATAGGTGGCCTTGCGCGCTGCGGCGATGTCCGGGACCTCGACGGCCTCGGGCCCGTTATGGGAGGTGGGGGGGTCTTTCGCCATTGCTTCAAATTATCCTACAAGAAACATGCCACTTGCCCGGTCGGGGCGGCGCATCTAACAATCCCCGGAAACGGCGGTGAAGCAGTCGTTTGAGCGGAATGCCGACGATCGCCGTCCGATTAAAAAGTGCATGTATGTCACCTTCCAGGTGACATACATGGGTATTGGTTATTTCAGTACATCCCAGTAGCCGCGGTGGATCTCGATCGCCTTTTTCAGGGCGCCCAGCCGGCCGGGGTTTTCGGCCGCGACTTTTTCCAGGGATTCGAGGTTCGACGGCGAGGGGCGGCAGAGGGCTTGGAGCACCTTTAGGCCGCAGTCGCGGATGCCCTCGGCGCTGTAGCCGCCCTCCATGACAAACGCGATCCGGCCGCTGCAGACCTCGGCGGCGATGTCCGTGAGCAGCGCGGTCATCAGCCCGTAGCCTTCGGCCGAGACCCGCATTTCGGCCAGCCGGTCGTGCAGCCAGAGGTCGAACCCGCAGGGCACCAGGATGATCTCGGGCTGGTAGGCCCGGGCGAGGGGCCGGACCAGGAAATGCAGGATGCACAAAAAATCCCCGTCGCCGTGCCCCTTGCGCAGCGGCACGTTTACCGTGTAGCCCTCGCCTTTGCCGCGCCCCGTTTCGCCGAGCTTGCCCGTGCCCGGGAACCCCGGAAACTGATGGATGGACACGCAGAGCACCTCGTCCGTGTCGTAAAAGACCGCCTGGGTGCCGTTGCCGTGGTGGGCGTCGATGTCCACCACCATGATGCGCTTCAGGCCGTGGCGATGCTGGAGGTAGCGCGCCCCCAGGGCCGTGTTGTTGAACAGGCAGAACCCCATGCCGCGGCCCGGCTCGGCATGGTGGCCGGGCGGCCGGACGGCGGCAAACCCCCGCTGGATGCGGCCGGACCAGATCTCCTCCACCAGGTTGAACACCGCCCCCGCCGCCAGGCAGGCCGTTTCATAGGATTTCGCCGTGGTCTGGGTGTC
>JALOPD010000067.1 GCA_025454075.1 Desulfobacterales bacterium
CATGAAAGCCAACCCGGGGGTCTTCCACAAGACCGCGTTCCCGAAGGGGGTTTACTCCGGGGTCGAGAGCGACGTGCCCGCCATCGCCATCACCGCCGTGCTGAACGCGATGGAGAATTTCCCCGAGGACCGGGTTTACCAGATCGTGAGCGCCGTCTTCGCCAACCTCCAGGAGATCTCAGCGGTCTGGAAGGGCGCCTTGAAACTGACCCCCGAAATGGCGGTCGGGCAGCTGACCCCGGACGCGGTCAAGTTCATCCACCCCGGCGCGGTGAAGTTCTTCAAGGAGAAGGGCGCGATGAAGTAACGGCAAGGCCGGCAGCGTCCACGCTGCCGCCGTTTCCGCAGAAAAAAAATCCCCGCGGGCGGAGGGCCCGCGGGGATTTTACGTTGCCGCCGGTCGGTGGTTATTGGGTCGGGCAGACCTCGTCGATCCAGAACTCCTGGCCGCCGACCGTGAACCCGCTGATGGGCCCCTGCAGCACCACCTCACCGCGGATGCTGCTGACAGTCTGCACGGCCGTGACGGTCACCTGGACCCCGCCGATGGTGGTGTTGTTCAGACCCAGGAAGTTCGGCACGTTCCGGAAGTCATGGTTCACCTTGATGTTCTCGTTTCCTCCGTAATCGGCGAACTTGAACGTGAGCTTCGACAACGGGTAGTCCAGCTGGAAGTTGAGGTTGACGTTGTTGGCCCTGAGCTCGTAGCCGGAGCCTCCCGCAAAATTGGAGGCATCGACCTTGGCATAGCCGGTCGACGACCACGTCCCGTTCCCCCACTGGAACTGCTCCACCTTCACCGTTTTCCCTCCCGTGGCGATGGTGCTGCCGACGTTGTAGTTGGTCCCGGGTGCGAGATCGTTGAACTTCAGGCAGCATCCCGACAAGAGGATTCCGGCCGCAGCCGCAAGTACTAAGGATTTCGTCGCGTTCATGGATTGGTCCCTCCTTTCCGTGCTGGGTGGGTTTTACCTGTTGAGGACCCTGAACGCCCGGCCCCGGAAGCGAGACATGAGCGGGGCGGCGGGCCTGCCGGGGAGAAGCTCCCCGTCTGCAGGGTGACCCAACATAATGCCGTCACGACCGATGGCAAGCTGCGACAACTACCCGGCGCCGTCCGGCCGGCGGCAGCGGCCGAACCTGCCGGCGGCCCACACCGCCCCGGCACCGCCCAGACCGAGGCTGCTGAAGGCCCAGCCCCAGTGGGTGTAAAGTCTTTGGCCGCCGGCCGCGGGGTTGGTCCAATCCAGGATCAGACCGAACGCCATCGGTGCCAGCGCGGCGGCGCCGAAGCCCAGCAGCGACCGGAGTCCCAACGCGGCGCCGAGGTAGGCGCCGTCCACCGTCTCGGTCAGGGCGGCCGACAGGATGGGGGAGTCGCCCAGCGAGGAGAAGGCATAGACCACTCCGATGCCCATCACCCAGGCCAGGGGCCAGTTCACGGTCCACCCGAAAACAAACGAACAACACATGCTGACGGCCGCCAATGCCAGCATGACGGCGGCGCGCTCGACGCGGTCCGACAGCGCCCCCATCGAGAACGACGCGAGAAGCCCCACGCCGTGAAACAGCGCCGTCATGGACGCGCCGGAGCCGGCCGCCTCCGTGTGGGCGGCGCCGGCCAGGGCCAGACAGGCTGACAGGAAGGCGGGCGTCCAGGACCACATCCCCAGAAGCTCCCAGTTGTGGAAAACGTAGCCCCCGATCAGCAGCATCGTGGGTCGATGGGCCAGCACCTCGCGCGTGAAGCGCTGGCCTTTTCGTCGGCAGGCGGCAGGCACCCGGGTGGCCCGCAGGGTCCACCCGGCGATCGCCCAGCCCAGCAGCGGGCCGAGGCCGGTCAGGAGAAAAGAGAGCCGGTACCCCCCGACGGGCAGGGCGGCGCCGCTGATGAGCAGCGACACCGCATAGCCGCAGGAGGTGCTCGCGATGAAGACCCCGACCGCCATGCCCCGGCTGCGGGCATCGTACTGGTCGGCGAGAATCATCACCCCGGTCGTGTACGTCCCCCCCAAGGAGACCCCCACCGTGGTGTGCCAGACCAGGGCGGAGGTGAAATCGCGGGCGAAAAAGGCGAAGCCGAGCGCCGACAGCCCGGCGGAGAACAGGGACCACAGGTAGATCCGCTTGGGGCTGACGCGGTCGGCGAGGCTCGAGAAAAAGACCAGGGAGACCGCATAGCCGATCTGAAACCCGCCGGCAACGACGCCGGCCTGAGCGCCCGACATCGACCATTCCCGCTGCAGCACCGGGAGTGCGGCGGCGTAGCTCATGAAGATCAGCCCATTGAACACCCGCGAGAGGCAGACCCCGGCCAGCCAGCCGTCGAACCGGGTTCTTTTGGCCGTTGTCGCGTTCACCGCGATGGCATCCTTGACCGGGACATTCAGCTCGCTTCGATGCCCGCGGCGCTGATGCCGCGGATGTAATAGCGGGGGTCGTTGAGAAAACCCTGGAAGATGACGATGAAGGCGATACAGGCCTGGATCATCAAGGGCTTGTTCTGGTAGAGGCCGTCGAGTTGCTGATTCAGGACGCGGCTGTCGGTGGGGGCGAAATAGGTCGAAAACAGGCCGTCCAGCATCCGTTGGCCGTCCGGTTTGGTGACCAGGTCGCTGCGGCCGCTGAAGCAATAGTCCATGGCGTCCAGGATCAGGCGGCGCTGGGCCTGTTGGTCCTTGAAGTGATACCCCAGCAGGTGCATGAAGGTGCGCTGGGCCTCCTTGAGGCTCGCCTCGGCCACGGCGTTGAACAGCGTCCTGCGGGCCGGCGTTTCGGGGGTCAAGGCCAACTGGCGGATGAGCGAAAGGAGCACGGCGTTTTTGTAGAGTTGATTGAGGCGCCGGGCCCCGTTCATGGCGGAGGCCGGCTGGTGCTCGGTCCGCGGCACGTAGCCGGGGTAGTTGTTCACGAACAGCAGCTGAAAAATGTTCTGGAAGCAGTCGATGCCGGCCAGCGGGTCCTCGAGGTCGATACGCATGTCCAGCGTGTTGTCGAGCCGGTCCGCCAGCTTGACCTCCACCACGTCGGGAAACGCGGCCGCGCATTCCAGCATCCGGCCGATGTAGCGGTAGTAGGACTCGGACTTGGTGCGGGTGAGGCATTTCAGGCGCTGGATCAGCCGGGATTCCTCATCCGGCTGCATGTGCTCCAGCATCTCGAAGAGCCGCTGCTCCATGTCCCGCCACTCCTGGCCCTCGAAGTCCACGGATTTCACGTCCTCCAGGATGTCGTGAAAGAGCACGGTCAGAAGGCTGTCCAGCTCCGGGGCCTCCTTGGCGCGAGTCATCAAGGCGGCGGCCCTGAGCGGGTGCAGGACCGCCATGGGGCCGAGGCGGCGGCGCTTGTGGCTGTAGGCGCTGAACAGGTATCCGAGGGCCTCCATCATGAGGCTCTTTTTTTCGCGGTCCGCCGGGTCGCGCGAGTCCAGGCGCTTGCCGGCCAGGATGTAGGTCAGCACATTGTAACGGTTCAGCGAGGCGGCGCTCAGATTGTAATTCAATACGGAGGAGAGCTTGAAGAACTCGGTCAGGTCAAATGCGGGCATGGGCCACCTCAGTGAAAGGCCGCTTCCAGTCGCTCCACTTCCTGGATCATGTGAAGCTGCAGCTCATCCACCTCCGCCGGCTGAAGCCCCAGGAACTCCAGGACCCTTCCTTCGAAAACCGGCGTTTCGTTCGCTGCACAGCCAAAGCCCGCCCGCTGGGACAGGACATGGCCGAAGTGGGCGACATACGCCAGCGCGCTTTGAGAGGACTGCGCGGGGTGGTGATGGAACCGGATGCCCTTCACCTGGGGCTCCGGGAAGCGCCAGAACCGGCAGGCCAGGGCCATGATTTCGGCGTGGTCGACCCCCAGCAGCTCGATTTCATGCGCTTCGGTCAGGGGCCCATGCGCCGGGGAAGCGTCCGGCTTCTCTTCTTTCCGGCTGCAGACAAAGGGGTCCAGGATCATTTTACCGGCATCGTGCAGAAGACCGACGATGAACGCGTCGGCTTCGGTTCCGGGGAAACGGCGCTCGGCGATCTCCCGCGCGGCGAGGGCGCTGCTGAGCGAATGCCGCCATATCGCCTGCGGGGCCAGTTGGTAGCCTTTCAGCTCGCGGTTCAGGAGCACGGAGGAGGCCGACATGGTGATCAGGGTGCCGAGGGTTTTGAGCCCGAGCAGAACCGAGGCGTGCTGGATCGAAGAGACTTGACCGCTGATGCCGTAGTAGGCCGAGTTGGCCAGCGACAGCACTTTGGCCACGAGCGCCTGATCGTTTTCGATGATCCGGGCCAGGTCCCGCAAGCCGGCGTTCGGATTGGCCATCGTCTCTCTGGCCTTCAGGATGACCTGCGGCATGGGCGGCAACCTGACCAGGCTTCGCAGGATGTCGCTTTTCAGACGGGAGGTTCGGCTCGTTTCGTCAGCGCTGTTCATCGATCCCCAAATTTAGTCAACCGCCATCCAATGAGGTCAGATCTTGTTCGGGTGAGGGCGGAGCGAGGTGCCCGCCGCAGCGAGCTGCCGCCGGCCGCGCCGGAGATGGGCGGCCGCAGGGCCCTCGCCGTTTTTGGAAATTTCATTATGCCAGACCTCCCCGATATGTCAACGACCGCAGCGGACGCGGCCGCACGCGCCGAGCGTGGGTTGTTCTGCGGCCGATCGGGGGAGCGGGGCCGGTTCAACGTTGCGTCGGCCTGCCGAAAGGGAGGGCGCACGGCCGTTTCCGAGTATCCGGGCCCCGTTCCGGCCGCCGCGCCGGGCGCCGCTTGACTCCGCGCCCGGAACATTTCATAAGGGGGGCGGCCGCCCGGCTCCAAAGGAGAAAACCCGCACCATGAACGCCGACATCGAACGCACACTAGAGATTTTCGAGACGATCAGCCGCATCCCGCGCTGCTCCAAAAACGAGGAGGCCGTCGCCCGCTGGTTCGAGGCCTGGGCCGGTTCGCACGGCTGGCCGTCCAAGCGCGACCCGGCCGGGAACCTGTTGATCCGCGTACCGGCCACGGCCGGCGGCGAACGCGCACCGGCCGTCGTGATCCAGGGGCATCTCGACATGGTGTGCGAAAAGACCCCGGAATCCCCGCACGATTTCTCCCGCGACCCGATCCGGCTTGTCCGCGAGGGCGACTGGATCCGCGCGGACGCCACCACTTTGGGCGCCGACAACGGGGTGGCGCTGGCGCTGGGAGCGACGCTGGCCGAGGACCCGGGCGCGAAACACCCGCCCCTGGAGTTGCTCTTCACGGTGGATGAGGAGACCGGCCTGACCGGGGCCAAACGGCTCGAGCCGGGGTTCGTCGAGGGCCGCCTTCTGATCAATCTGGATTCGGAAACCGAGGGCATGTTTACGGTCGGTTGCGCGGGCGGAAGAGACGTCCAGATCGAAAGGGGCCTCCGCTTCACGCCCGTTCCCGAGGGGTCCCGGCGGGTGAAGGTCACGGTGGGCGGGCTGACCGGCGGCCACTCCGGCATCGACATCCACCGGCCGCGCGCCAACGCCATCAAGCTGCTGGCCCGGCTGCTCGACGTTCTGCTTCAGGACGACGCGGTGCGCCTGATGGCGGTGGCCGGCGGCACGCGGCGCAACGCCATCCCGCGGGATGCCTGGGGGCAGGTCGCCTGCCCGGCCGAGCGCGCGCCGGCTCTCCATCGGCACGTCGCGGAATGGGATGCGCCGTTCCGGGCGGAGTTCCCCTGCGAGACCGCCCTTCGCCTGTCCATTGAAGACGCGCCGGCCCCGTCCTCGGGCCCGGCGGCCATGTCCCGGGAGGGCGGCCTTGCGGTCGTCCATCTGCTGCTGGCCCTGCCGCACGGCGTGGCGCAGATGGACCCCGCTTTCGGCGACCTAGTGCTGACGTCGAGCAACCTGGCCATCACCGAAACGACCGGCGCGGCGCAGAAAATCGTCACCAGCCAGCGCAGCCTATCCCGCTTCGGCCTGGACGCCATGTCCGGCCAGGTGCGCGCGGCGGCCGCATTGGCCGGCGGCCGCGCCTACACCGAATCGGAATACCCTCCCTGGACGCCGAACCCCGGCTCGCCGCTGCTGGCGCGCTGCCGGGACATCTACCGCCGGCTGTACGGCAAGGAGCCGGAGGTCCGCGGCATCCACGCCGGTCTCGAGTGCGCCCTGATCGGCGACATCTACCCGGGCATGGACATGATCTCCCTCGGCCCCACCACGCAAAACGCCCACTCGCCGGCCGAGCGTCTGCACGTGCCCTCCCTGTCCAACCTGAGGAATTTTCTGGCGGCGCTGCTCGAGTCGATGGCGGAGAGCTGACCGCCGAGACGGGGACGGATGAGCTTCCGTATAGGCCCGGGTGGAGCGGTTTGTCTTTATCGGAGAAGGTCCTGAATCGCCGGCGTCACGCTTGGCCGGCGCCGTTCACCTCTGCCGGGCGACCGTTCGCGGGGCCGGCGTTGTGCAGGAACTCCAGGTCCTGCCGGCTGCGCTGCGCCATGCGGGCCTCGACCTCCTCCCGGTTCACGCCCATCAGGATCTGGTACACGCTGTACTTCGTCTTGCAGAAGAAGATGTCGAAGGGCTCCGCCCGACCTTCCCGGCGGTAGATGCGGATGCCCGGGATCTCGCCGTGCTGGATGTACTCGGCCTCGGCGTTGACCAGCAGGGGCTCGATGTCGTGCTTGTTCAGCCAGGGGATGCAGGCCCCCTCCATGCCGAGCTCGGGGTCCATGATCGAGCGGATCTTCTCGGTCACGCCGCCCACCGCCAGGATGATGTCGCCGGTGAGGGAGCCCGTCACCCCGAAGCGCTGGTTGACCGGCTGCTTGATGAAATCCGATATCAGCGCGATGTCCATGGCCACGGAGGCGCTGTCGCCCTCCACGCCGCCGTGGGCCTGGATGTACTCCACGTGCATCTCGTAGCCCACGTTCGGCGCGCCGATGTTCTTCAGCACCTTCTTGATGGAGGCCCGCACGTTCTGCGCCGCCGCTTTGGCGATTTCGCCCATCTTGCCCGGGGCGGCCACCTTGTCGGCGCTGCCCACGTTGATCTGGCAGTGGATCGGCAGGGGCTGGCCGTACATCTGGCCGCTCGATTGGGAGTGGATCACCGCCAGCCCCACGACATAGCCGATCGAGTCGGTCATCGAGGTGATGTATTTCTTGAGGTATTTCTTGTGCTCCCCGATGTCGCGGGAAAGGCTGCCCTCCAGGCTGAGATGCTCCTCCAGGGCCTTGCGGACGTGCGCCGGCTCCACCCGCGCCGAGTTTTCGAGAATGGCCTCGAACTCCGCCGACTTGATGATGCCGTTGATCGGCCGCAGGATGCTGCTGAGCTTTCCGTCGGCCGCCCGGCAGCGCAGCTCCTTGACGATCTCCATGACCGCGTGGCGGGCGAACTCGCGCTCCTGCAGCCGGAAATCCGCAGGCAGGCATCGGCCGAAGATCTGCTCGCTCCGCTGGCGCACGCTCTCGTAGCCCTCCCGGGCGATCACCTCGCCCCAGGAGCGGCGCAGGTCCTTCCCGAAGTTGACGATCTCCTGCTTGACGTACTGGGCCACGTGCCGCATGCTCTCGGGGGTCTCCCCCACGGCGCTTTCCATGTGCACGATCTCGCCCTTGTCCTCGATGCGTGAGAGAAAGGCGCCGTCGCCCTCCTCCTGCAGGTAGGCGAGCGTGTCGTGGTTGCAGCAGGCCACGATGATGTTGTCCGCGCGCAGAGGGTTTTCCGAGCGGTCGGCGGCCCCGCTGCCGGCGTTTTTGCCGCCTTCCAGGATGTATTTCTTGTTCTGCATGATCTCCAGCAGGTCCGCCATGTATCCCATCTTCACCAGCGTCTTCAGCTCGTCGATGTAGATGATGGGAGCCGTCGCGTGGGCGCCGAGGTAGGCACGCTTGTGGCAGGGGGTGTGCAGGTTGCCGGACTGGTAGGGGTCGTGGCGGAAGCCCCCCTTCATGTTGCGCGCGCTCGGCTCGGAGATGCGCGCCATGAGCTCTTTTTCCTGGCGCGGGTCGTACAGCACCTCCGGCACCATGTCGTGCAGGTGCTTGACGTCGTTGCGCAGGCCGCCGCCGGCCTCCCGCTGGATCTTTTCCTGAACCCGGTGGTTGTTCTCCTGGATGTAAAGAAAAACGGCGCCCATGCCGGCCAGCCCCGTGGCGACCCAGGCCGGCGCGAACAGCAGCCCGGCCGCCGCCGTGGCCGCCGCAGCCGCCAGCAGCCAGCGCTTGACCCTGCGCACGGAGCGGATCTGCTCCTCCAGGCTGAACTCCTCGCTGCTGTTCTGGGCGGTGTCGAGCGCCTTGCGGATCTCCTCCAGCGTCCGGTCGATCTTCTCCGGCGACTCGTAGGCGACGCGGATGTGGTTCTTGTCCTTGCCCGGGAAGACCACGATGGCGTCCTGCGGTCGCAGGTAATCGCCGATGGACCGGTCCAGAACCTCCTTGAACATGTCGGCCAGCAGCGACTTGCCCGTGCCGGGGCGCCCGACCATCAGCATGTGGCCGCGGTTCTGGGCCACCTTGCGGATCGCCATCTTGGCGCGGTCCTGGAAGATGACCCGCTCGATCGGGTCCGCGGGGATGCGGATCTGCGAGGTGTCGTCGAAAAAGCCGAGCCGCTCCTCGAGGATGCGCGGGTATTCCAGGAGCTCCCGGATCCAGTCGTGGTCGGTCTCTTTGTAGTCAGTCGGCATGGGCGGCTCCCGTGATCGAATCCAGCACGTAAAACCGGCCGGCCTCGGTGCTGAAGGCCCGCCGGTTCATCTCGGCGTAGACGGCCGGCAGGCTCTTGCGCAGCGGCTCGAGGGCGCGCACGTCGTGCAGGACGCAGATGTGCGTCACCAGCCGCTCGTCGCTGCGGTCGGGAGACGGCAGATAGCTCAGCGAGACCGCCGTCTGCATGTAGTTCAGCACCGGCTTCACCAGGTTGCGGTGGGTGGCGGCCGTCTCGGAGGCCCGGAAGGCGTCGCGGTAGATCTCCGGGAAATTCGCCTTGGAGTAGTCCACCTCGAGCTGCCGGTTGATGAACAGCCGCACCGGCCGAGCCGCACCGGCGAAACAGGCCTCAAAGGCCTTGCGGAAGCCCGCACAGAATTTCAGGGTGTTCTCGATCAGGCTGGCGTACTTGACGGCCTGGGGGTCCGGCAGGCGGAAGTCCAGGTTGCCGATAGCGGTGAGCACGCAGGCCGCCGGCTGGCCGTCGCGCGTGTAGGCGTACAGCCGGTAGGCGTTGGCCGGGTTGAAGCCGGCCGTCGGGAAGGCGCGCAGCTCGAAGAGCCCCTCGCTCACGTGGGCCCGGTGAATCGTCACGCGAACGTCCCGGCCCACGTGGCTGTTGAGGTACCGGATCTTGTCCTCGGTGGACCCCTGGAGCTTCAGATAGGAATAGCCGCCGCCGGTGTCTTCGCAGATGCCGACCAGGTGCGCTATCCGCTTTGTGTCCAGGCGCGCCAGCTTCTTTCCGAAAGGGTCGAAGACCCTCAGTTCATCGACCATCCGGCGGAGGTGCGCCTCGAGGTCCGCGTCCTTCAGGGAGGGAAGCTTCAGTTTCAGCCCGGAGAGGATGACGTCCGTCCGTCGGCGGCGGTCGACCGATCGCCGCAGCAGGCGCGGCACCACCCGCGCCAGCCCGGTGCTGGCCGGGTGCACCTCGCAGCCGACGAGCCGTTTGCGGATCTCGACCGGGCCGGGATTCAGCAGGTAGCGGCCGATCTCCGACAGGCGGTATTCCTTGACGACCCCCCGCTCGGCCTCCGGGTCGAATTCGGTGGGGTCGAGGCGCGTCAGCCGGCCTTCCGAGACGACCCAGGTGCCCGGGGGGGTTCGCCCCGTTCCGTTGGGTGCGTCCATCAATTCTTGATCCCCAGCGCCTGCGTGTCCTCCAGCAGGATCTCCATCTTGGCGATGTCGACTTCGGACAGGTGCAGTTCGTTGGCCTCCGGGGTCGCCATCAGCACCACGCCGGAGTCCTGCCGCAGGCCGATGCCCATCTTGTTGCAGGTCTTGTTCGCCAGCCGCACCGTGAGGGCGAGGTAGTTCTCCGAATCCAAGGCCTCGTCGTGGTGATGGCGCGCCACCTCGGCGTACTTCTCCGGCAGGTTCCAGTGGTGCATGAGGGTGTGGCCGTGACCGGTGTGGAGGTGGTCCATGGCCTCCATCAGCAGGGCCGTGGAGGGGTGGGTCGCGTGCCGCCCGGAATGCATGAGATCGTCGATCACCGTGAGAATGAAGAGTTTACCGACGTCGTGCAGCAGCCCGGCGAAGAAGGCCTCGTGCGCGATCCCGTGCAGGCCGCAGTGCCGGCACAGCCAATGGGCGGCGACGGCGGTCCCCAGGGCGTGCAGATAGAGTTTGCGCATGACGCCGTGCAGAAACGGGTCTTTGGAGCGGAACTGGCTCTCGTGGGTCACCGTCATGACGATGTTGGACACCTCGTTGACCCCGAGGCGCACAATGGCGTTGCGCACCGTCGCGACCTGGGTCAACCCCTTGTAAAAGGAGGAGTTCGAGAACCGCAGCACCTCGGCCGTCAGGGCCTGGTCGCTCACGATGAGCTTTTCGATCTGCCGCAGGTCCGGCTCCTCCTTGCCGATCTCCTGCTGGATGCGGGCGGCGCTGGTGTTGAACACCGGCAGGCGCGCCTTGCGGGAGGTGATCAGGTTATCGACGATCTCGATAAAGGATTGGGTCTCGCCCATGCTCACACCTCCAACAGCCGCTTCAGCTCCGGCAGCGGCCGCGGTTTCTGCAGCCGCGGCAGACACCGCAGCAGCTCCTGAATGGTGGTGGTGCCGGCGGCGGCCTTGACGAGGCCGTCCTCCATGAGGGTCACCAGGTCGGTGGCCTCGATGCTGATGCGGCGGATCTCCTGGCTGGTCTTGTGTTCGATCATCGCATTGCGGATCTCTTCATTGAGGATCAGGAGTTCGAAGATGCCGACGCGGCCCCGGTAGCCGGTGTACTGGCACCGGGAGCACCCCTGGCCGCGCTGGAAATTCGCGCCGTGGACATCGGCGTACCCGTAGCCCAGGCGCTGAAGGTCCAGCGGGGTCGGGCGGTAGGCCGCCGCGCAGTCCGGGCAGACCCGGCGCAGCAGCCGCTGGGCCATGACGCTCACCACCGTCGAGGAGATGAGGAACGCCTCGATGTTCATGTTGAGCAGCCGGATCAGGCCGCCGATGCTGTCCTCGGTGTGGAAGGTGGTGAGGACCTTATGGCCGGTGAGCGCCGCCTGGACGGCGATTTCGGCCGAAAACGTGTCGCGGATTTCGCCGATGACGATGACGTCCGGGTCCTGGCGCACGATGTGCCGCAGGGTCTCTTCGTAGGTCAGCTGGATGCGCGGGTTGATCGAACACTGGGAGATCCCGTCGATGACGTATTCCACCGGCTCCTCGGCCGTGACGATGCTGGTCTGCGGGTCGTTGATGTGGTTGATGCAGCTGTAGACCGTGGTGGTCTTGCCCGAACCCGTCGGGCCGGTGATGAGAATGACCCCGCTCGGCAGGTAAAGGGCGCCCTCCTTGAAGCGCTCGAGCACCCGCGGCGCCAGGCCGACGTCCTCGATGTGGATGAGGACCCCCTGGCGGTTGAGGAGCCTCAAGACGATTTTCTCGCCGTGCACCGTGACGTAGAACGACGCCCGCAGGTCGAGCTGGGTCTCGCCGTGTTCGAAGAAGAAACGCCCCCCCTGGTGGCGGCGCTTCTCGGTAATGTCCACGTCGCACATCACCTTCAACCGGTTGGTGACGGCCCCCATCAGTGCCGCGGGAAAATCCTCGTAATGGATGAGCACCCCGTCCTGGCGGAAGCGCACGCGAATATGCTCCTTCAAGGGCTCGATGTGGATGTCGCTCGCCTTGCGCTCGATGGCGGCCGCAATGACGCTGTTGACCAGGGCGATGATCGAATTTTCATCGGAAGGCGATATGCGCTCCCGCTGCTTGGCATGCTGGACGCGCTTGACGGCCCGTTCGATGGAGCTGCGGCGCGCGATGGCCACGACGAGGTGGGGGCCGAAGATGTCCCGGGCGGCCGCCAGCTCGTCCTTGTCCATCGGGTCGGAGAAGGCGACCAGCGGCGCTCCGTTTTCAAGCCGCATGGGGATGAAGCTGTGGCTTTCGTACCATTTCAGCGGCACCCGGTGAAACAGCTTGGGGTCGATCTCCGTAAAGTCCGGCTCCACGTAGGGGAATCCCATCTGCAGGGAAAGCACCTCGATCAGGGTGCGCTCATCGACCAGGCGGCGCTCCAGCAGGATCTCCCCAAGGCGTTTGCGCGGCTTGGTTTCAGCCTGTATTTTAAGGGCGACCTCGAGGTCGGGCTCGCGGATGTAGCCGAGTTCGACCAGGAGGTTGCCGAGGCTCACCGGGGCCTGGATCTTGCGGACGACCTCCTTGACATGCTCTTCGGAGATGAACTTGAGCTCTTTTAAAAGCTCCAGGATCGGGCGCGGCGCATCGAGCTTGGACTGGATCCGCTGGGCGTAGGCCACCTGCTCGCGGGTGAGCTTGCCGGCGGCGATCAGAAGCTCGACGATGTCGACAAAGCGGCTCTCGGGCCCCGCGGGGGGGGATGGGCCGGCCGCACCGGCCTCCGCGGTCTTGGCGTGTGGGCTCACCGTAGGGGTTCCTTTTCTGGATGCGGATCCGGCAGCACGCTGCCGGGGAGGACGGGGCGCCGGGAATCGACGAGCGTCACCGCTCAGACCGGCGGCCGCCGCCTCTCGGAGGTGATATCGGCACGACACGGGGAAGTCTTTAGATGAATCAATTCTGTAATTTCGGCTGCAAGCGGAACACGAGGACGGTCGTGGCGTGCGGCCCGGCGCACAGCCGTTTCCGGTGGACCTGGACGTGGAAAGACTCCTCCATCCGCCGCAGAAATCCGTCGCTGACCCGGCGCACTTCGCCGGCCAGGATGACCTCCCCGCCCGGCTTCAAAAGTCGGGCGAAGAGGCGCTGGAGTGGGGCGATGTCGGCGTCGCGGTAGACCACCTCCGAGCCGATGACCACATCGAAGGGGCCGGGAGCCGACCGTTCGCCCCAGTCCAACGGGACGACGGGCAGCTGCGGCAGCCCGTTCAGCTCGGCACTGGCCCGGGCAAACGCCAGCGCATGCGGGTTCGCCTCGCTGAAGGTGATCCGGTGCCCGCAGGCGGCGGCGACGATGCTCACCTGCCCCAGCCCGCCGCCGATCTCGATCCACTGCCTCCGCCGGTCCGCCGGCATGGACGCCACCATCTCCGCCAGCACGAGGGAGGCCGGCCAGATCCGCGCCCACAGCGGAAAGCCGTTGAGCGTGCCGGCATCATGCAAAAACCGCTCGATGGTCCGGGGGGTGAAGATGCGGTAGGACCGGCCGGCGATCACCATCTCGACCGGCTCGGCGTCGTAGGCCGCATGGAAGGATTCCTGGGAAATCATGGGCGGTCCCGTCTCCGGGAGGGGTTTCAACCGGGCACCCCGATCCGCCGGACATCGGCTGACGTCCGCGGTATCGACTGCCGGGGTATTAAATGCCAGAATGCGATGGCGAAGTCAAAACCCGCAGCACCCGACCGAGCGGCTGCATTCCATGCTTGTCACCCGCCGGTTCCGGTCGTATAATGCCATCACTTTTTCAATTCCAGAGACGCAGGGGGTGAAGGCAGCGATGGCGAATGTTTATTATGTTGATGGAAAATTCGTTCCGGATTCCGAAGCCGTGTTCCCCATCAACGATCTCGGCCTGCTGCGAGGCTACGGGTGTTTCGATTTCATGCGCACCTATAACGGCAAGGTGATCTTCATCAAGGACCATGTCCAGCGCCTGTGCCGCTCGGCGCGGCAGATCGGCATCGATCTGCCGCTTTCCGAAACCGAGTTGATCCATCTCGTGGAGGAAACCCTCAAGCGCAACCCGCCGGTGGAATCCAACGTGCGCATTCTGGTCACCGGCGGGTCCAGCCCGGATTTCATCACGCCTCAGGGCCGACCGCGCATCGCCATCATGGTGGCTTCGTTGAGCCAGTACCCCGCGGCGTGGTACGCGGAAGGGGCCAAAGTCATCACCGTGCCCCACACGCGGACCATTCCCGGCGCCAAAAGCATCGACTACATCCGGGCCATCATGGTGTTGGCCCAAGCCCGCCAGAAGGGGGCGATCGAGGCCGTCTACGTGGACCCCGAGGGCTGGGTCCGCGAAGGAACCACCTGCAACATATTCGCCGTCGTCGCCGGGAGATTGGTGACGCCGGGCACGGGGATCCTGCACGGGGTCACCCGTCAGAAAGTGCTCGGCGTGGCCGAGGGAAGCTGCGCGATCGACATCCGCGACATCCAGCGCAGCGAACTGGTCGCCGCCGAGGAGGTCTTCATCACCTCCTCCAACCGCCTGATCGTGCCCATCGTCCGGGTGGATGAGGATGTGATCGGCGCCGGGAAGCCGGGGGATCGGACCCGGGCGATCATGCAGGCCTTCACCCTGTACACCCACCGGCTTTCAGCCGCCGCCGCTTAGAGGAGTTTTCCATGGCCTGCACCGGACTCTATGACCTGATCATCGTGGGCGGCGGCCCCGGCGGCATGACCGCCGGGATCTATGCCATGCGCGCCGCATTGAAGACCGTCCTGGTGGAAATGGGGGCGCCGGGAGGGCAGGTGAACCTTTCGGACGCGGTGGAAAACTGGCCGGGCGACGAGCACATCGGCGGCACGGAGCTGTCTCTGAAAATGTCCCGGCACGCCCAGTCCTACGGGTTGGACATCCGCTCCGACGAAGTGGTTGCGGTCGAGCCGGGCCTGGATTGCCACACAGTGCGACTGGCGGACGGCGCATGCCTGCAGGGCCACGCGGTGATCCTGGCCACCGGCGGGAACCCCCGCAAGCTGGAGGTGCCCGGCGAAAAGGAGTTCTACGGCAGGGGGGTCTCCTACTGCGCCGTGTGCGACGGGTTTTTCTTCCGCAACAAGACGGTCACCGTCGTCGGCGGCGGGGATTCGGCGATCGAAGAGTCTCTCTACCTGGCCAAACTGGCCAAGCAGGTGTACATCGTCCACCGCCGGGACCAGCTGCGGGCCGGGATGCTGCTCCAGCAGAGGGCCAAGGCCGAATGCAAGATCGAGTTCATTTGGAACTCGGTCGTGACGGCGGTCAAGGCCGACGCCGACGGCGTGTGCGCGGTGGAGCTGAAAGACACCCGCAGCGGGGCGCCGCGCGAGCTGGCCACGGACGGGCTGTTTGTCTTCATCGGCTTCGTGCCGAACAACCAGCTGGTGCCGGCCGGCATCCGGAAGAACGCCGACGGCTACGTGGTCACCGACGATCGGTGCGGCACGACCATCCCGGGCATTTACGTCATCGGCGATCTGCGGGAAAAGTATGCCCGCCAGATTGTCGTCGCCGCGGCCGACGGCTGCACCGCGGCGCTGGCGGCGGCGCACTACGTGGAAGCCCGCAAGGCCTCACAGGAGTGCGAGCTGCCGGACAGCATGAAGTCGGGTTGGGCCCACTAAGAAAGCATAGGGCAGGGGGC
>JALOPD010000591.1 GCA_025454075.1 Desulfobacterales bacterium
ATCACGGCTCCTAGTATCTTCTTCATCCGTGCAGTCCCCCCTTGGTGCCCCAAAAAAACCTGCCACCACGTGGCCGTGTCCTTGGGGTACCTCCGCCCGCTGGAGTCGGCAATTGCCTCAAGTTCCCGAAATCCTTTTCAGGTCATGGATTTGGGCTCCTGTGTTGCCTGGCTGACACGGGAATTTTTCCCGTTGGATCGCTTCGGGGCGCGCAGGATCCGAAGGATGGGAATTTGTCCCGTCTTCGCTCGGGAAAACCCGGGAATCGCTGAAGCCGGCCATCGCCGATGCCGTTGTCAGTCAACCGCGATTCTTGACTTCGTGGCTTCAGGGTCCCACACCGCGCTTTTCATGGCTCCACCCACCTCTGGAAACTTACGCCGCATGTCCCCGCCTGACACCCAAACTGTCGTCCCCGCCGAATGGGCCCCCCAGGCCGCCATCTGGACAGCGTGGCCCGCCGATCCGGACGAGTGGAACGGTGATCTCGAAGCTCCGCGGCGCGACTTGAGCGCCCTCATCCGGGCGCTGGCCGAACACGGCAATCGGGTGCGCCTGCTCGTCAACGGGCGCGAAGCGGAGAGTTCGGCCACTGCCGCCGTTGGCGGCATCGCGGAGATCATCCCGGCCCGCTACGGCGATATCTGGCTGCGTGACACCGGCCCGATCTTTGCGCACGCAGGCCAGGATCTGGTTGCGCTGCGGTTCAAGACGAACAGTTGGGGCGGCAAATATGAACTTCCCGACGATGCGACGATCGGCGATGACGTGGCGCGTCTGGCGGCTGCCAAAGTTCGCCGCTTCGATTTCGTCCTCGAAGGCGGAGCCGTCGACCAGGACGGTGAGGGCACCATTCTCACCACGCGGCAGACGCTGCTCAATCCGAACAGGAATGCCTGGACACGGGACGAGGCGGAGGCCGCTCTCCGGGCGGCCTTCAACGCGAAGGCCATCATCTGGATCGATGAGGGATTGAAGAACGACCACACCGACGGGCACATCGACAACATCGCGCGCTTCGTTGCGCCGGGTCGCGTTGTTTGCCAGCAGGCCAGCGGTCCGGACGATCCCAACGCGGAGGTGCTCGACGCGTGGGTCTTTACCGCAATGCGCTTGGTGAGATCTCTCCCGCCTCCTATATGAATTTCATCATCGCGAACGGGGTCGTCGTGGTTCCAGTCTACGGATCGGCCAGCGAGCCGGCGGCGCTCGATGCCCTGCGCGCAGCCTTTCCGGGCCGGGCGGTGGTCGGCGTACCGTCCAAGGGCCTGCTCGGCTGCGGCACGGCGGGCGGCGGATCGTTCCACTGCATCACGCAGCAGCAGCCTCTCTGAGGAAGGGCCTTATTCATGGCAAAGCCCCGTTCCATAACCGCCGCCGGCATCCAGACCCACTACGGTCCGGACATGGCGGAAAACATCGCTCGGACAGAGGCTTTCGTGCGTGAAGCGGCGCGCAGGGGCGCGCAGGTGATCCTTCCGTCGGAACTCTTTCAGGGGATCTACTTCTGCACCAGGCAGGATCCGAAATGGTTCCTCACCGCCTACTCGGTCGAGACCCATCCGTGCGTACTGGCCATGCAGCGGCTCGCGCATGAACTCGGCGTCGTCATTCCGGTGTCGATCTTCGAGAAGGACGGTCCTCGCTATTACAACAGTATCGTGATCATCGATGCTGACGGAACAGCGCTCGGAACCTATCGCAAGAGCCACATTCCGGACGGCCCCGGATACCAGGAAAAATACTACTTCCGGCCGGGCGACACGGGCTTCCGGGTCTGGAAAACCCAGGCTGGCACCATCGGCGTGGGAATCTGCTGGGACCAGTGGTACCCGGAATGCGCGCGCGCCATGGTTCTGCAGGGGGCAGAGATTCTATTCTATCCCACCGCCATCGGCTCGGAACCTTATGACGCCCAGCTCGACACGCATCTGCAGTGGCAGCGCGCGATGCAGGGGCATGCTGTGTCCAATGCCGTGCCCATCGTCGCGGCCAATCGCATCGGGCTCGAAGACAACGATGGCGTGAAGCAGAGGTTCTACGGACATTCGTTCATCACTGACCATCGCGGCGAGATCGTCGAGGGTTTCGGCGAGAAGGACGAGGGCGTACTCATTCACACCTTCGATCTCGATCTGATCGAAAGCTATCGCGCCGACTGGGGGTTCTTCCGCGACCGGCGGACGGATCTCTACGCGAAAAGCATCATCTGAGCCTAGAGATCGAGCTTCAGCTGCTTGTCGCGGCGGGACGCGCGAGATGCCGGCGAGAGCGGACGTTCCTGCGAAAGCCACCTGAGGACGGCAGCCACGATGTGCTCCACGTCAGCATCGCTGAGCGGCGTGCCAGCGGGGATGCCGTGCCATTTCGCGAGGCACCCCCGGCAACACGTCGCGGTCGCGTGTTGGGCAATGAAGACGGGGTGACCGCGCATCGGCGTCTGCCGCCCATCGTTCTTCGGCTGGGCGGCTCCAAGCCTCTCCCTTGCGATGTGGCGCGCGTGCCCGGCTATGACGGAACCGCCTGCGAAACGGCGAGGCGGCGAGCGCTTCAAAAATTTCGTCGAGAGACCGCATGGAGATCGCGTCCGATCACGTGCATCAGCCGGCGAAAATTGCAAGCAATGGCGGCCCTTTGCCGTCCTTTGGCCCGCTCCGTGCCCCGGAATGCCCTTAATCGAAAGTTACCAAGCTTTAAGGGTTCATCATTAACCCTTCAGCAAAGACTTTTCAGCAGCGCGCGTCCCGCGGCTGCGCATTCTTTCATTCGGGCT
>JALOPD010000068.1 GCA_025454075.1 Desulfobacterales bacterium
CAAGAAGCTGCGCGGGCACGGCAAGCTGAACGAGGCGAACATCGAGGAGGGCCTCAAGGAAGTCCGCATGGCCCTGCTCGAAGCCGACGTCCACTACCGCGTGGTCAAAAGCTTCATCGAAGAGGTGCGCACCCGCGCCCTGGGCCAGGAGGTGCTGGCCAGCCTCACCCCCGGCCAGCAGGTCGTCAAGATCGTCAACGAGAAGCTGACCGAGCTGATGGGCACGCGCCACGAGGCGCTGAACCTGGCGGGGCCGCCGCCGGCCGCCGTGATGCTGGTGGGGCTGCAGGGCTCAGGCAAGACCACCACGGCCGGAAAACTCGCGGCCCAGCTGCGCAAGGCCGGGCGGCGGCCGTTTCTGGTCCCGGCCGACGTCTACCGGCCGGCGGCCATCGACCAGCTCCGAACGATCGCCAACCAGCTGGCGGTGCCGGTGTTCCCGTCCACGACGGACCAGGACCCGGTGCAGATCTGCCTGGAAGCCAAGGCCGGGGCATTCCAGCAGGGCTGCGACACGCTGATCCTCGACACCGCCGGCCGCCTGCACATCGACGAAGAGCTCATGGCCGAGCTCGGCCGGATCAAGACGGCCCTTCGGCCCTCGGACATCCTGCTGGTGGCCGACGCGATGACCGGGCAGGACGCGGTCAACATCGCCAAGTCCTTCAACGACCAGCTGGACATCAGCGGCGTCATCCTGTCCAAGATGGACGGCGACGCCCGCGGCGGCGCGGCCCTGTCCATCCGGGCGATCACCGGCAAACCGATCAAGTTCATCGGCGTCGGCGAAAAGCTGAGCGCCCTCGAGCCGTTTCATCCCGACCGCATGGCCTCGAGCATCCTCGGCATGGGGGACGTGCTCGGTCTGATCGAAAAGGCCCAGGAGGCCGTCGACCAGAAGCAGGCGGCCGAGCTCCAGAAAAAACTGCGCAAGAGCCAGTTCACCCTGGATGACTTCCGGGACCAGCTCACCCAGGTGCGAAAAATGGGCTCACTGTCCGACATCCTGAAGATGATCCCCGGGATGGGCAAGATCAAGCACCTCAAGGACCTGGAGGTCGACGACCGGGAGTTCGTCAGGATCGAGGCGATCATCAACTCCATGACGCCCCGGGAGCGCCGGCAGCACGGCATCATCAACGGCAGCCGCCGGCGCCGGATTGCGCAGGGCAGCGGAACGCGCATCCAGGACGTCAACAGCCTATTGAAAAACTACGCCCAGATGTTGAAAATGCTCAAAAAGTTCAACCAAGGCGGCGCCCGTCGCGGGATGCTGCCGTTCTGAAGGAGAGATCGAGACATGGCCGTAAAGATCAGACTCGCGCGCCACGGCGCCACCAAGAAACCCTACTACCGGATCGTGGTCACCGACAGCGACAACAAGCGTGACGGCCGGTTCCTGGAAAACGTCGGCACCTACGACCCCAAGGCCGACCCCGTCAAGGTCACGTTCAAGCCGGAGCGGGTGCAGTACTGGCTGAGCAAGGGCGCCACCCCCACCGATACCGTCAGAAGCCTTTTGAAAAAAGAGGGCGTTATCGGTAAAAAGGCCCAACCGGCTGCTTAAAAACGGCTTCTCCGGCCTTGAATCGGCATGCGGCGGATGTCGCCCTTGCTCATGGCGAAACCGGTTTAAAGTTGAAAGTTTAAAGTTAATAGCGGAATGGACAGCGTCCTATCGTTAAACTTTAAACCTTAAACTATAGCCCCGGCCATTGAGCCTATAACCGTCCGGGCTGACGGACCGATTCCTTGTTTAGAACCTCCCGATGGCCGATGCGATCACAGGGGGGAATCCGCTTCGCGTCTATCCGGTCTATATGTGACGTTCTCAACCGCCAACTGAGGAGACGACACCATGAAAGATCTGATCACGCTCCTAGCGAAGGCCCTGGTGGACAACCCCGATCAGGTCATGGTCACCGAGGTGGAAGGGAACCAGACCACCGTGCTTGAACTCAAGGTCGCCAAGGAGGACCTGGGCAAGGTCATCGGCAAGGAGGGCCGCAACGCCCGGGCCATGCGCACCATCCTGGGCGCCGCGTCGGCCAAGCTCAAGAAGCGCGCGGTCCTGGAGATTCTCGAATAAGCGGTGCCCGGCGAACGCATCATTCTCATCGGACGATTGGCGGGGGCCCACGGGATGCGGGGCGGCCTGAAACTGATATCCTATGCCGAGTCCCTCGACGTGTTCGCGGCCGGCCTCCCGGTCCGGGCCCGCAGCGTCGACGGCGCAGAAGCGGTTTACGAAGTCGGCGAGGTCAGGCCCCAGGGGCGGGGGGCCGTTCTGTTTCTGGCGGGAATCACCCATCGCAGCCAGGCGGAGGCGCTGGTCGGCTGCGACCTGTTCATTGAAAAGGCGACGCTGCCGGCCCTCCCGGAAGGCACGTATTACTGGGCCGACCTCGTCGGCCTCGAGGTGGTTTCCGTAGACGGCCGCTCTCTCGGGCGGCTCGAATCCATTTTAGAGACCGGCAGCAACGACGTGTACGTGGTCAAAGGCGCGGGCAAGGAGATCCTCATACCGGCGCTCAAATCCGTGGTGAAGGCCGTCGACCTCGCGGCGCGCCGCATGCGGGTCGATCTGCCCGAGGGCCTGGATCAGGAGTAGCGGCGGCATGCGGATCCTGGTGCTCACGATTTTCCCGGACATGTTCGACGGGCTGTGGTCGCACGGCATGGTCCGCCGGGCGATCGAGCAGCAGGCCATCGCCGCGGCGGCGCTCAACATCCGGGACTTCGCCGGCGACCGGCACCATGTCACCGACGACCGGCCCTACGGCGGCGGCGACGGCATGGTGATGAAGCCCGGGCCTCTGGCCGCCTCCATCCGCCACGCCCGGCAGCTGGCGCCCGAGGCCCGCACGATCCTGATGACGCCCCAGGGGCGCGTCTTCAACCAGGCATTGGCCCGGGAGCTCGCGGGACTGAAGGGGCTCATTCTCGTCTGCGGCCGCTACGAAGGGGTGGACGACCGCCTCTGCCACGAGCTCATCTCGGATGAACTGTCCATCGGGGACTACGTCCTGACCGGGGGGGAGATCGCCGCCATGGCGGTGATCGACGCCGTGACCCGGTTGATCCCCGGAGTTTTGGGTGGTGAGGACTCGGCCGCGCGCGACTCTTTTTCCGACGGACTCCTCGAGCATGCCCACTACACCCGGCCGCCGGTGTTCGAGGGGGTGGAAGTGCCCGGGGTGCTCCTGAGCGGCCACCACGGCGACATCGAACGCTGGCGGCTCGAATCCTCTCTCATGCGGACGCTGGTCCACCGCCCGGACCTCCTGCGGGGGCGAGCGCTGACGGCGGAGGAAACCGAGATCCTGCGGCGCTGGCACGCACACCTGGGCGAGCTGATCGGCGGGCGGGCGGATGCGCCCGGCCGCAAGCGGCGCTGAAGCAACTATTCTGTTGACGAAACGCATTGTTTTGGAATAGTATTCCCAATTTCGGTGTTATCGAAATTGGTCTGGAGGAGATGAGAGATGAACAAGCTCGAGTTGATCGAACGCGAACAGATGCGGATGGACCTGCCCGACTTCATTCCGGGCGACACCGTCAAAGTCCACGTGAAAATAAAAGAAGGTGAAAAAGAACGCATCCAGGCCTTCCAGGGAGTGGTGATCGGCCGGCGCGAGGGGAACATGGGCGCCAGCTTCACCGTGCGCAAGGTCTCCTACGGCGTCGGCGTGGAGCGCATCTTCCCCATGCATTCGCCGTCCATCGACCGAGTCGAGATCATCACGCGGGGCCGGGTGCGGCGCGGCAAACTCTACTACCTGCGCAACCTGCGAGGCAAGGCGGCCCGTATCCGCGAGAAGCGCCTGTCCTGACCGGCCGAGGAGTCCAGGCCGCCTGCCGAAGAAACTGGCGCCGGCAGCCGCCGCCGCGAACGACCTGCCATACCAGATGGATTTGTGGGCATACGAACATCAAGCCGCCCGCTGCGGATACCGGCGCATCGCCGGGGTTGACGAGGCCGGCCGCGGGCCGCTGGCCGGACCGGTGGTCGCCGCGGCGGTGGTGCTCCCGGCGGGTTTCTCCGACCCGCACGTGACCGATTCCAAAAAACTCACCCCGGCCCGGCGCGACCGGCTCTATCGAACCATCTACCGCCACGCCGTGACGGTGGGGATCGGCATCGTCGATGCCCTCGAAATCGACCGCATCAACATCCTGCAGGCGTCGCTGCTGGCCATGGCGATCGCCGTGTCCAACCTGAAACCGGTGCCGGATCACCTCCTGATCGACGGCACGTTCCCGATCCCGCTGGACCTGTCCCAGAACGCCGTCCCCAAAGGGGACGCTTTGAGCATCACCATCGCCGCCGCGTCGATCGTCGCCAAGGTCACCCGCGACCGGTTGATGGAACTCTACCACCTGCACTACCCCTATTTCGGTTTCGCCCGCCACAAGGGCTACCCGACCCGGGACCACCGGGAAGCGATCCGCACGTTCGGTTGCTCGCCCATCCACCGGCGCACCTTCAGGGGCGTCCGAGAGCACCTGCCCGCGCCCGAGGGGGCTGCCCATGCCGCACCCGCGCCAACAGTACGGTGAGGCCGGCGAGGCCCTCGCGGCCCGCCTGCTGCGCAAAAAGGGGTATAAAATCATCGAGACCAACTACCGAACGCCGCTGGGGGAGATCGACCTCATCGCCCGGGACGGCGACGCCATCGTCTTCGTCGAGGTCAAGGCGCGCCGGTCCCTGCACTTCGGCAACCCGAAAGGGGCGGTCACCCCGCACAAGCAGCGCAAAATCTCCATGGTCGCCCTATACTACCTGAAGACCACGGGGCAAAGCCAAGCCAAGGCCCGCTTCGACGTCGTGGCCATTCACTCCGCGGCGCAGCCGCCGGAGGTGGAAATCATCCGGAATGCCTTCGAACTCCTCTACGGATAGCCGCAGCCGGCCCGGCAGCCCCGGGACGCTCTACGTCGTGGCCACCCCCATCGGCCACCTGGAGGACATCACGCTGCGGGCCCTCTCCGTCCTGAAAACGGTGGACCTCGTCGCCGCCGAGGACACCCGCAAAACCGGCCAGCTGCTGCGGCACTACGGGATCCCCACGGCGCTCGTTTCCTACCACGAGCACAACGAAGCCGCACGGACCCCTGATCTCATGCGGCGCCTGCAGCAGGGCGCTTCGATCGCCGTGGCCGCCACGGCCGGCACGCCGGGCATTTCCGACCCGGGCTACCGCATCGTCGCCGCGGCAGCGGCCGCGGGGCTTCGGGTGGTCCCCGTGCCGGGGCCGGTGGCGGCCGCGGCCGCCCTGTCGGCATCCGGGCTTCCCACGAACGCTTTCGTCTTCGAGGGGTTCCTGCCCAAGAAGGCCGGCAAACGCTCCCGTCATATCAAGGCACTTGCCTCGGAAACGCGAACTGTCATATTATACGAGTCTCCGCAGCGGATCGCGGCGCTGATCGCGGAGATGCTCCCGGTCTTCGGCGACCGCCGGGCGGTCCTGGCCCGGGAGATGACCAAACGATACGAGGAATTCATTCGCGGCGGCCTCAGCGAGATCCTGGAAAACCTGAACCGCCGCGCGGACATCAAGGGCGAATGCACCCTTCTGATAGCAGGCAGAGCCGATGAAGGGCCCTCTTCCTGGGAGGAGGCCCGGGAAGAGATCCGACGGGGGTTGTCATCACCATCCAAGGGGGTTGCGGAACTGGCCAAAGAAGTGGCACGCGCGCACGGGCTGCCGCGTCAGGCGGTCTACACGGAAGCGATGAAGATCAAAGCGGAGCTGACGGAATCCGGGAACGGAATCGAATAAAACCCCAACGATGGACGCTTGCAAAGGAGGAGTCTGAGGCATGGAAATCAATTCGTTGATAGGACCGCTGGATGCCATTTTGTCGCCGAAGTCGGTGGCGGTGATCGGCGCATCGACCACGCCGGGCAAGGTCGGCCACGACATTTTCGTCAACATCCTGAAGGGCGGGTTCACCGGCACGCTTTACCCGGTCAACCCGACCGCACGCTCGATCTCCAGCGTGCGGGCCTACCCCTCGATCAAGGAGGTGCCCGACCCGGTGGACCTGGGCATCGTGATTCTTCCGCCCAAGGCCGCGCTGCAGGCCATCCAGGATGCCGTGGCCCAGGGGGTCAAGGGCATCGTCATCGTCTCGGCCGGCTTCCGGGAAGTGGGTCCCGAGGGCCGCGAGATCGAAGACCGCATCGTCTCCGCCTGCCGCGAAGCCGGGGTGCGGCTGATCGGCCCCAACTGCCTGGGGGTCATCAACCCGCTGCCCTCGGTCCGGTTGAACGCGAGCTTCTCCGCGCGCATGCCCAAGGCCGGCAACATCTCCTTCATCTCCCAGAGCGGCGCCTTGTGCACGGCGGTGCTCGATTTCGCCGCCGACCGCAACTTCGGGTTCTCCAAGTTCATCTCCATCGGCAACAAGGCCGACGTCGACGAGCTCGACCTGCTGCGCTACCTGCACCAGGACCACGACACCGAAGTGATCCTGCTTTACATCGAGGAGCTGCGGCGGGGGCCGGAGTTCATCGAAGCCGTCAAGGAGATCACCTGCGGCGACTACCGGCCGAAGCCGGTCCTGGTGATCAAGTCCGGCCGCACCAGCGCCGGCGCCCAGGCGGCCGCATCGCACACGGGGTCGCTTTCCGGCACCGAGGGCGTCTACAACGCCATCTTCCAGCAGGCCGGCATCATCCGGGTCGACTCGATCGACGAGCTGTTCGACTTCGCCACCGCCTTCGCCTACAAGAACGAGAGCGAGCTGGGCAAGCTACGACGCAAGGTGCCGGCCGGCAACCGCGTGGCCATTGTCACCAACGCGGGCGGGCCGGGCATCGTCGCCACCGACATGACCATGTTCTCGGGCCTGGAGCTCGCCAAGTTCAAGGACGAGACCATCGAAACCCTGGCGAGCCACCTGCCGAGCACCGCCAACCTCAAGAACCCGGTGGACGTCATCGGCGATGCCACCATGGACCGCTACGAAAACGCCCTCGGCGCCGTCATCCGCGACGAGGGCGTGGACGGTGCGCTCGTCATCCTGACCCCGCAGTCCATGACCGACGTCCTCGGAACGGCCGAGGCCATCGCGCGCATCGCGCGCAAGTCCTTCAAGCCGATCCTGTGCTGTTTCATGGGAGTGATCGACGTGTCCGCCGGGGTCCGGTACCTCCAGGACCGCGGCATCCCGGTCTACAAGTTCCCGGAAAACGCGGCCAAGGCCTTCGGCTCGCTCTACCGATACAGCAACTGGCTGAACCGCCAGCACCTCGCCCAGTACCACCTGAAGTTCGACCGGGACCGCGCCGCCCAGATCATCAAGGACTGCATCGCCCGCGGCAAGACCCGCCTCGGCGAGCTCGACGGCATCGGCATCCTCGAGTCCTACGGCTTCAAGGTGCTGCCGACGCGGCTGGCCAAAAACGCCGACGAGGCCGCCGCCATCGCCGCCGACATGGGCTTCCCGGTGGTGATGAAAGTCGTCTCCGAGCAGATCCTGCACAAGTCGGATGCCGGGGGCGTCATGGTCGGGCTGCAAACCCCGGAGGAGGCCAAACAGGCCTTCGACGCCATCGTCTCCCGCGGCCGCGCCTACAAGGCGGATGCGGTCATCGAGGGCGTGCTGGTCCAGAAGATGGCGTCTTCAGGAACCGAGATCATCTTGGGCCTGAACCGCTACCCGGTGTTCGGTCCGCTGTTGATGTTCGGCATCGGCGGCATCTTCGTCGAGGTGTTCCAGGACGTCACCTTCCGGCTGGCGCCCATCGGCCGCAACGAGGCCCGGCGCATGGTGCGGCAGATCAAGGGCTACAAGCTGCTGCAGAGCTTCCGCGGCCGGCCCAAGGGGGACATCGAGACCATCGAGAAATGCCTGGTGGGGCTGTCCAACCTGGCCATCAACCACCCGGAGATCATCGAGCTCGACATCAACCCCCTGCTGGTCCACGCCGAAGGCCAGGGCGCGACCGCCGCCGACTGCCGGATGATTTTGCGAGCACCCGGAAGCGACCAGCCGCCGGAACATTGAGCGCATCCGCCGCTCGCCCCGCCCCTCCCCTTGCGGGAGGGTTCGGGGGAGGGCCAGCCAGCAACGCGACCATGACCCCGACCATCTACCCGGTGATCCTGCCGGTCCCGCCGGAGGCCCGGAGCCTGCCCCCCAGGCAACGGGTCCAATTCCTCAGCCGCCACGCCCGCGAGGCCTTGCAGCGGTCCGCCGAGCGAATGGAGGTCGAACTGGGCCCGCTCGAGAAAGATCCCCGCGGCGCTCCCCTGCCCTTCAAAGGAAACTTCTGGTCCTTGACCCACAAACCGGAATATGTCGGCGGGGTGGTCGCCCCGGCGCTCGTCGGTCTCGACCTGGAGCAGGTGCGCCCCTGCTCAACGGCGCTGTTCCGCAAAACGGCTTCCGAGGAGGAGTGGGCATTGGCCGCCGACGAGGATCGCCTGCGGGCGTTCTTCCGATACTGGACGGCCAAGGAGGCCGTTCTGAAAACCGGCGGCGAGGGGATCAGAGACCTGTCCCGCTGCCGGATCGCCCGAGTGGAAAGCGATTCGCGGCTGATGGTTGACTACGCCGGCCGGGTCTGGCCGGTCGATCAGTTTTTCTTCGACGGCCACGTGGCGTCGGTGGCGAACAGCGGGTTCCACGTGGACTGGCGGCTGCCCTGATGGACACGACGAATCCGATCCAAGGGTTCACGGTTCATGGTTGGAGGAAAAGGAGGAGGGCAGGGTTCGGGGCTCAGCTCTCCATGACCGTCGAACCGTGAATCCCGGCACCCGATGCGCGGACCCATGGCCGGCCGCCCACGCGCCGGCACTTGTTGGTTTGTCAACTATCCAGAGAGGTATTATTTTTACAAATTATGTCCAACCGTCGAACCGGGAACCGCGGAACCCTGCTGGTGGGGAGCACACATGAATCGAAAGGTCAAACAGATCGTCACGGGAATCGTATTGCTGGCAGCGCTCGGAGGCGCCGCCGCCTGGTATCTGCAGCGCGGCAACGGGCAGGCCGCTGCCTATCGCACGGCGCCGTTGAAGCGCGGCGACCTGCTGGTGTCGATCAGCGCCACCGGCACGATGGTGCCGGAAGAGGTGATCGATGTGGGCGCGCAGGTCGCCGGGCAGATCCTTTCCTTTGGGAAGGACGCCCACGGCAAAACCGTCGACTACGGATCGGTGGTGGAGGCCGGTACGGTGCTGGCCAGGATCGACGATTCCCTCTACGCGGCGGAAGCCGCTCAGGCCGAGGCTCAGGTGCAGGCCGGCCGGGCGGCCGTGCAGCGCGCCGAAGCGGACCTGGAGCAGCTCAAATCCAAGCTCCAGCAGGCCGACCGCGATTGGCGGCGCGCCAAAAAGCTGGGGCCCTCGGAAGCCTTGGCGCAGGCCACCTACGATGCCTATCAGTCGGCGTATGAAACGGCAGTGGCCAACCTGGCCGTGGGCCGGGCGGCGATCCTGCAGGCCCGGGCCGGCCTGTCCCAGTCGGAGGCCGTCCTGCGCCGGGCCAAACGCAACCTGGGCTACTGCACCATCGCTTCGCCGGTCAAGGGCGTGATCATCGACCGCCGGGTGAATATCGGTCAGACCGTTGTCGCCAGCCTGAACGCTCCCAGCCTTTTTCTGATCGCCAAGGACCTGCGCCGCATGCAGGTGTGGGTGGCGGTGAACGAGGCGGACATCGGCAAAATCAGACCCGGCCTGCCGGTGACGTTTACCGTGGACGCCTTCCCCGGCGAATTATTCCGGGGCGAGGTCGGCAAGGTGCGGCTGAATGCGTCCATGACGCAGAACGTCGTCACCTATACGGTCGAGGTGATCGCCGACAACGCGGACGGCCGCCTGCTGCCTTATCTGACGGCCAACGTCAAGTTCGAGCTGGACCGGCTGAGCGACGTCCTGCTGGCGCCGAACGCCGCGGTACGGTTCAAACCGACCGTAGAGCAGGTCGCCGCCGCTTATCGCCACCTGGTGCCCGGATCGGCCGCCGACAAAGAGTCAACCAAGGGCGGTCAAAGGCCGGGGACAGAAACGCCCGCCGCACCCGAGGAGGGCTCGGGACGGGCGGTCCTTTGGGTGATTGAGAACGACGGCTTGAGGCCCCTATCCGTCCAGGTGGGCCGCAGCGACGGCGCCCGGGTCGAAGTGGCGGGCGAGCAGCTGGCCGAGGGTTTGTTGGTGGTGGTCGGCGTGGAGCCGGCGGCCGGAGCCGGTGCCGGAACGAGCAACCCCTTTGCGCCCAGCTTCTCACGCGGCGGCGGGAGCGCCGGAGGCGGAAGGCCCCGGTAGAACGATGGACTTGATCGAGCTGCGCAACATCCAAAAGACCTACCGGATGGGCGACATCGTCGTCCCGGTTCTCAGGGGCGTTTCGCTGACCATCGCCCGCGGTGAGATGGTCGCCCTGATGGGGGCGTCCGGGTCGGGCAAAAGCACCTTAATGAACATCTTAGGGTGCCTGGACCGGCCGACCTCCGGCGAATACTGGCTCGAGGGGGAGGAGACTTCCCGGCTGTCGGCCGACCAGCGCGCCCTGTTGCGCAACCACAAGTTCGGCTTCGTTTTCCAGAATTTCAACCTGCTGCCGCGCACGAGCGCCCTGGCGAACGTGGCCATGCCGCTTTCCTATACCGCCGGGCACCTCTCCGAGAGCCAGGCCCGCCGAAGGGCCAAAGAAACGCTCGAGCGGCTCGGCCTCGGCGAGCGGCTGCACCACGACCCGTCGCAGCTCTCCGGCGGGCAGCAGCAGCGGGTGGCCATCGCCCGTGCGCTCGTCAACAACCCACCGCTGATCTTCGCCGACGAGCCTACGGGCAACCTCGACTCGCACACCACTGCGGAAGTGCTGCGCCTTTTCCAGGAGCTCAACCGGCAAAACGGCATCACCATCATCATCGTGACCCACGACGCCCACGTGGCCCAATCGGCCCGGCGGATCATCTGCATCCATGACGGGCAAATCGTGGACGGTGCGCAGTGCGTTCCGGCCGAGGCCGCCCCGGAATCCGCCGTCCCTGGAGGTGCTCCATGAAAATCCATCGCACGGTTTACACCGCCCTGACCGCCTTGAAACGCAACCCGATGCGGGCCCTGCTGACGACGCTCGGCATCGTCATCGGCGTGGGCGCGGTCATCGCCATGATGGAAATCGGCAACGGGTCCTCGACGGCCATCCGCAAAACCATATCCACCATGGGCGCCAACGTCCTGTTGATCGTTCCCGGCACCGCCGCGAGCGGCGGGGTGAGCTTCGGCGCCGGCTCCGTGACGACGCTCACCCCCGAGGACGGCGACGCCGTTCGGCGCGAGAGCTCGGCCGTGCGCAACGTCGCGCCGATCGTGCGGGCCCGGACCCAGGTGGTGTACGGCAACCGCAACTGGGTGCCGCAGCAGATGATCGGAACGACGCCGGCATTTCTTGACATCCGGGATTGGAGCAGCTTGGCCGCCGGCGACGTCTTCACGGAGCGCGACGTCCTGAACGCCAACAAGGTCTGCCTCCTCGGACAGACCCTGGTGCGGGAGCTCTTTCAAGGGGAGCCTCCGATCGGCAAGGAAATCCGCGTGAAGAACGTCTCCTTTCAAGTGGTGGGCGTGCTCGCCGCCAAGGGCGCCAACATGATGGGCTCCGACCAGGACGACATCCTGTTGACCCCCTGGACCACCTTGAAATACCGAGTGACGGGCTCGACGCTCGCGAACCCCAATCAGAGCGCCGCCGGCACCACCGCGAGCTCCGTGAACACGCTGAACAAAATCTATCCCGGCCAGGCGGACCTCTACCCGAAGCCCTCGGAGGCCCAGCAGGCGAATACCCCCGTGCCGGTGCGTTTCGCCAACGTCGATCAGCTGCTGGCCGCCGCGCGCAGCTCCGAGGAGATCCCGGCGGCCATTCAGCAGATCACCGAAGTGCTGCGCGAGCGCCACCGCATCCGCCCCGGCGAGCCGGACGACTTCACCATCCGCGACATGACCGAGATGACCAACACCTTGACCTCGACCACGCGCCTGATGACGAACCTGCTGCTGTGCGTGGCCATGATATCGCTCGTCGTGGGCGGGGTCGGGATCATGAACATCATGTTGGTCTCGGTCACCGAGCGCACGCGCGAGATCGGGCTGCGCATGGCGGTCGGCGCGCGGGGGCGGGACATCCTGCGGCAGTTCCTGGTGGAGGCCGTGGTCCTCTGCCTGGTGGGCGGCGGCGCCGGGATCCTGCTGGGGCACGGCGGGTCGCGCCTCGTGGAGCTGCTGCTGCGCTGGCCGGTGGAAACCTCGCCGGCGGCCATCGCCGCCGCGGTCCTGGTATCGGCCGGCGTCGGGATCATCTTCGGATTCTACCCGGCCTGGAAGGCGTCGCGACTGGACCCGATCGACGCGCTTCGCTACGAATGACGACGTTATTAACGGTCTCATAATTGTCTTTACGTTGTCATTCCGGCATGCGTTCAGCCGGAATCCAGTGAATTCAACTCGTGCTGGATGCCGGATCACGTCCGGCATGACGGTACTATTTCGAGACGATTAATAAGCAAAACCGCAGCGGATGCATTTCCAACGGCTCCGCGAGGAGGCTCAACGTGGCTTCAGCGATGCTTTCACGGTTTCTAAAGCGGCGTCACCGGGTCGGTTGCTGGCTGACGGCCGGTGTTTGCCTCACTCTATGCTACGGCTGCATGGTTGGCCCGAACTACCACCCGCCGCAGGCCGCGGTTCCCGACCGCTGGGCGGGGCCCACCACCGACCCCGCGGCCGTGGCACCCGGCATCGACCTGGCGCAATGGTGGACGGTCTTCGACGACCCGACCCTGACCTCGCTCGAAGAACGCGCCGTCCGGTCCAACCTGGACTTGAAACAGGCCGAGGCCCGCATCCGGCAGGCGCGCGCGGCCCGGGGGATCGCCGTCGGCGCGCTCGGCCCCACGGTGGACGGCACGGGCGCCGTGCAGCGCAGCCGGACACCGGGCCGGAATTCCAACTGGACGGACGGGCAAACCCGCGGGGTGGTCTCCAACTTCTATGACGCCGGCTTCGACGCCGGCTGGGAGCTGGATATCTTCGGCGGCATCCGGCGCGGCATCGAGGCCGCCGACGCCGACCTGCTGTCCGCCGTCGAGAATCGCCGGGACGTGCTGGTGACGCTGACGGCCGAGGTGGCGCGCAATTACATCGAACTGCGCGCCTTTCAGCAGCGGATCGAGATCGCGCGGCAGAACCTGGCGACGCAGGAGCACAGCGCCCGGCTGACCCGCCTGAGGTTCGAGGGCGGGTTCGCGAGCGGACTGGACGTCGCCAACGCCAACGCCCAGGTGGCGACCACGACCTCCCAGATCCCCTTTCTGGAATCGGCGGCCCAACAGTCCATCTATGCCCTCGGCATCCTGCTGGGCCGGGCGCCGGCCGAGCTGCTCCCCGAGCTGGCACCCGCATCCCCCATCCCGGCCGCACCGCCCGCGGCGCCGGCCGGCGTGCCTTCGGATCTGCTGCGCCGGCGGCCGGACATCCGCCAGGCCGAGGCCGATATTCATGCGGCCACGGCGCGCATCGGCGTCGTGACGGCCGATCTCTTCCCCAGGTTCACGATCACCGGCTCGGCGGGGGTGCGATCCGGCGATTTCAGCTCATGGCTGAGCTGGGCCCAGCGGTTCTATTCCTTCGGCCCTTCGGCGAGCTGGCGGGTGTTCGACACGGGCCGCACACGCGCGGCGATTGAGCAGCAGGAGGCCTTGCAGGAGCAGGCGCTGATTGCCTACCAGCAGACCTTGCTCCGTGCGCTCCAGGAGGTCGAAAACGCCCTGATCGCCTCCGCCAAGGAGCAGGAACGCCGCGAGTCGCTCGCCACCGCCGTCGCCGCCAACCGCAAAGCCGTCAGCCTGTCGAAAACGCTTTACACCGAGGGGCAGACGGACTTCCTCAGCGTGCTCGACGCGCAGCGGTCTCTGTTTGTGACCGAGGAGGCGCTGGCCCTGAGCAACAGCGCCGTCTCCACCGACCTGGTGGCTCTGTACAAGGCCCTGGGAGGCGGTTGGGACGAGGCGCCGGAAAACGGGCAGGGTTTTTCGGCCGCAACTGAAGAGTTCAGGTGATGGGCCCCCTGTCCCTTAAATGGAAATTAAAGACGGGGCCGCATCAGCGGCCCCGCTTCATTAGGCTGTGCGGCTTTTATTTTTCTTTCGGTTTGGCCGCCGCTAACGCTTTGGCCTGCTCTTCTTCTTCCCGCTGGATCACCGCCAGCGCCGCGGCCGCGGCCGCCTGGCGAAGGTTCGGATCGGCCGGCCCGGACGACGGGACCGGCTCTCCCGCCGCGGCCTCCCGGACCCGGGGCTCCGGCGGCATGTACACGGTGACGTTGCGGTGGGCGAATTCGATGCCGCTGGCGCGAAACTCCTCTTGAATCATCCGGTAGACGACCCGTTTCAGCGCGAACTGCTCGCCCGGCAGGGTCTTGAACTTGACCCGCACGATCATGGCCGAGTCGTCGAACTCCTTCACCCCCTGGGACTTGAGATCATCGAGCATGACGCGGTTGATCTCTTCGTCTTTGCGAAGCTTCTTGTTGATCTTCTTGATGATCTTGCGCACCTGCTCCAGGTCGGTGTCGAAGCCCACGCGGAAGTCCAGCTTGGTGATGGTGTAATCCCGGCTGAAGTTGGTGACCGACTTCAGATTCCCGAAGGGGACGGTGTACACCATGCCCCGTGGATGGCGCAGCTTGATGGAGCGCAGCGAGATCTGCTCGACGCACCCCTTGGTGCCGGCGGACTCCACGTAGTCCCCGACCCGAAAGGAGTCGTCGATCAGGAAGAACACCCCGGCGATGATGTCCCGCACCAGGGTCTGCGCGCCGAACCCGATGGCCAGGCCGATGACCCCGGCCCCGGCGATCAGCGGGCCGATGTTCACCCCGATCGAGGAAAGAACGATCAGCGCGACGATCACGAAAAGCACCGCCAGGGCGAACTTGCGCAGGAGGAGCAGCAGGGTCCCGACGCGGGAGCCTCCCGATCCCCCCTCGTCCATGTCTTCGCCGGCGGCCGGCATTTCCTGGCGCAAGCGGCTGTCGATGCGGGCCTTGACGAACTCCCAGGCGATGAAGCCCAGCAGCAGGGTCACCACGATGCTGAGCACGTGGGACGTGAAAATCCTTCCGATGGCCACATCCACTCCCCACAGCCCCAGCACGATGAAGAACAGAAACGCGGCCAGCACCAGCCGATACAGTTTCCGGATCAGCGGCGCGTAGCGCTTGATCCTGTTCGGCCCCTCGATCGGCGGAACTTCCCGCACCCGGTCGCCGCTCAAATCGACGATTTCCGTCATCTCGCCGGAGGCCAGCTTGAGCAGCCGCAGCCCCCACTGGTCCAGGCCGGCGAAGATGGGTATG
>JALOPD010000069.1 GCA_025454075.1 Desulfobacterales bacterium
CGCAGCGCGCCGGAAGAAATCTATCCGCTGCTGCGCGATTTCATGTCCGCCGCCGAGAAGTGGCTCGAAAAGAACGTCAAGACCCCCTTCCGCGAGGAGCTGCTCGAGCGCTACTTCGAGGCCGGCGGCTTCCTGCGGGTGGCCGAGCAGTTCGACGAAAGCTACGCCGCCTGCTACGAGGCCCTGCCCAAGGACCTGCGCCTGAAGCTCTTCTGCATCGACCCCTCGCGGCAGATCGGCGACGCCCTGAACCGCTGCCGCTCGGCCGTGTTCTTCTCGGCGACCCTGACCCCGCTCGACTACTTCCAGACCATGCTCGCGTGCGAATCCGCCGAGGCCCTGGCGCTGCCCTCGCCCTTTCCGGCCGAGAACCTGGCCGTGTTCGTCGCCGACCGGCTGTCGACCTATTTCCGCCACCGCGAGCGGACCAAGCCCGAAATCGCCCGCATCCTGAACAGCCTGGTGCGGCCGCACCGGGGCAACTACCTCCTGTTCTTCCCGTCCTACCAGTATCTGCGCATGGTGCTCGAAATGTTTCGTTCGGCCGGCCCGGATATCGACGTCATCGTGCAGGAGCCGGGCATGGGCGAGCGGCAGCGGGAGGAGTTCCTGGCGCGCTTCGAAACCGACAACCCGCGCACCCTGGTGGGCTTCGCCGTGATGGGCGGCATCTTCGGGGAGGGGATCGACCTCGTCGGCACGCGGCTGTCGGGCGCGGCCGTGGTCGGCGTGGGGCTGCCCGGGGTCTGCCTGGAGCGCGAGCTGATCCGCGAGTACTTCGCCGCCCGCCGGGAGCAGGGCTTCGAGTACGCCTACATGTACCCGGGCATCAACCGCGTGCTGCAGGCCGCCGGCCGCGTCATCCGCACCGAGACCGACCGCGGGGTGGTGCTGCTGATCGACCAGCGCTACGGCCACGACCACTACCGGGCGCTGCTGCCGGCGCACTGGCAGCCCACACGGATAAAGGGCCAGGCCGAATTCACCGTCGATCTTTCGGGCTTTTGGGGGCTCAACCGCAACGCCTGAAAGACGGAAGGGGGATTCTAACGCCCCGGGTCAAAATTGACATCCGTGGCCGTTTCAGGTAATTTTACACTCGTCCGATTCGTTCCCATCATGCTTTCAGGGAGGCCTGCGATGAAATCGATCGTGTGGGCCGCCGCGGTGGTTCTCTCCATCATGGCGGCCTCCGCTGCCCACGCCCAGAGCAAAGTCTACACGTGGACGGACGCCAAGGGGAAGCTGCACATCACCGACGAGCCGCCGCCGGTCGAGGCCAGCATCAAGGACGTCGTGGAATCCCCCCCGATGTCGTCGGCCGAGGCCAGGCAGACCGAGCAGCAGCGCGGGCGGCAGGGCGAAAAACGGCTCGAGGAGCAGCGGCGTTCCGAAATGGAGGAGATCCTGCGCCGTGCGCGGGAGGCCGACCAACGCGCGCAGGAGGCCATCCAGCGCGCGGACGAGCAGACCCGGCAGGCTCTGGAATACCGCAAGCGCTTCAGCAACACCGCCGAACGCCGTGAGAATTTTAAGTACAAGATCAGAGACGAGGAACAGAAGGCCGAGGCCGCGCGGGCCGAAGCGCAGAAGGCCATCGACCAAGCCAGGGCCGCCGCGGAGGAGGCCCGCACCGCCGCCGGCCAACTGCAGCAGGGGACGAAACCCTGATGAATACTGTCTATCGTGACTGGTTCCTGGCCGCCCGGCCGTGGTCGTTCACCATGACCGCCATCTCCATCAGCGTGGGCAGCGCCGTGGCGGCGCTCGACGGAGGCTTTTCCTGGCCGCTTTATCTGCTGGCGCTGATCGCCGCGGTCCTGATGCACGCCGCCTGCAACCTCATCAACGACTACGAGGATGTGCGCTCCGGGGTGGACGACCCGCAGGTGCCCACGGCGCTCTACCGGCCGCACCCGCTGATGGAAAGACGCCTCACCCCGCTGCAGGTCCGCAACACGGCCTATGCCCTTTACCTGCTCGCCGCCGTGATCGGCGTCTTCCTCACCGTCCAATGCGGGCCGCTCGTGCTCTGGCTGGGGATCGTCGGGACGGCGGCCGGCATCACCTACACGGCCCCGCCCCTGAGCTACAAGTACAGCGCCCTGGGCGAGTTTTCGGTGTTCCTGATGTGGGGCCCGCTGATGGTGACCGGCGCCTATTACGTCCAGCGCCAGGCCGTCAGCGCCGAAGCCCTGCTCATCTCCATCCCGTTCGGGGTGCTGGTGGCCCTCGTGCTGCTCGCCAACAACATCCGCGACATCAGCTACGACCGCAGCAAGGGCATCCAGACCCTCCCGATGGTCCTGGGCGCGCGCCGGGGCATATCGCTTTACCTGGCGCTCATCGTGGCGGCGTATGCGGCCGTGGCCGCCATGTCCGTGTTGGGCCCGCTGACGCCCTGGTCCCTGATGGTGCTGCTGTCCGCCCCCCTGGCGGCCAAGCTCCTGCGCCAGATGGCCCGCGACGTGCCGCTGGACGCCGACGCGCAGACGGCCAAGCTGGACACGGCCTTCGGCCTGCTGCTGGTCATCTCCCTGCTGGCCGGGGTCTGGGTTTGAGCGCCGACCGGTTTCGCCCCTGGCCGCTCGCGGCCACGGTGCTCCTGGCGGCCGTTCTGTGGTTCGTCACCTTCGCGCTGCCGTGGGCCTCCTTCTGGGTCAAGATCTCCCTGTCCGCCTCGCTGCTGGCGGGGATCTCCCTTCTCCTGCAGCCCCTTCGCCGCGAGGAGGTCCGGGTCGACCCGCGCGCCGTATTGATCGGCCTGGCCTCGGCCGCGCTGCTCTATTTCGTTTTCTGGGCCGGCCGGGCGGCTTCGATGAGCCTTTTCGATTTCGCCGGCCGCCAGATCGGCGGGATCTACCACAAGGGCGAAGGCACCCCGCTGTGGGCGATTGCGCTGCTGCTGTTCTGCGTGACCGGCCCGAGCGAGGAGATCTTCTGGAGGGGCTACCTGCAGCGCAGCCTGATGGGGCGCTTCGGCCGCTGGCCGGGCTGGGCGCTCGCCACGGCCGTCTACGCCGGGGTGCACGTCTGGTCGCTCAACTTCATGCTGATCGGCGCCGCGGCCGTGGCCGGCGCCTTCTGGGGCGCCATGTATGCGCACCTGGGCCGGCTGTCGCCGGTGATCCTGTCCCACGCCGTCTGGAGCACGGTCATCTTCGCGGTGTTCCCGATGCGGTGAGATGGGTTGAACTGTGAAAACGAAACACAGTTGAACAGGAAAAGAACTCCACCCGCCGATTTTTCCCATCCCGGTTTTCCGTTTAACGTTTTCCCTGTTTTACTATTTCCCCGTTCCCCCGTTCAACTTTTCAACCGTTCTCCCCTTCCCTGCCCTGCCGACCCCCGGACTTCGCCACCATCTGCCGGATTACGTCCACCAGCGGCGGCTGCAGCGTGCGCCACTTGGGCTGAATCGCCCCGCCCTCGGTCCAGTTGAAATCGACGGCTTCGTATTTCTCGGGGATGATGCGCTCCCGGTGCTCGCCGTAAACGCTGGCGGGGACATGTTCGATGTACATCATGCGGTGGGGGTCGATCTTGAAATCCCGCGCGACGCTGGTGGCGATGTGGCCGGCGCAGCTGCGAACCGACATGCGGCTCTCGGGGACGTCGGAAACGATCACGATCAAGGGCCGCAGGTGCGCCGGCCCGCCGGCCGCGTCCCGGGTGAGGTCGTAGATCCGCAGGCGGCACCGGCCGCTGGCCAGCCTGAGCTTGCCGCCGAACCCCTCCCACGCATAGATGCCGTCGTGAACGAGCATGATCCACCCCCTGATCGCCGGGTGTAGATGGTGCACCGCATCGCTGAAAGCAGAGTGGCGGCAGAGCCGCCGGCGGCTTCACCCAACGCCCGGATTCAAGGCGCGCAAGCTCCGCGGACCGAGGCGTACTCCGGTACGCCGCAGGGCCCGCGGGGCGCCGCGCAACGCCGAAGTCGGGCTTTCGGCGAAGCCTCCCCTATCGGGTGAGCGCGCTGTAGACCCTGAGCAATTTCCCCGGAAGCTCCCTTACGTCCGAGATCACGTGGTGCCGGGCCTTGCCGTAGAGCCGGTCCAGCTTCGGGTCGGCCGGCAGGTTCACCGTCAGGGCGTGAAAACGGACCCCGCGGGCGCCCAGCTCCATCAGGGCCTGCCGCGTGTCCGCCACGGCGTGCGCCCCCTTGTACTCGGTGTCGTTGGGGAAGCCGTCGCCCAGGAGGATCAGCAGGCGCAGCCGGGCGGCCGCCGCGTCCAGGTCGCGGGCGGCATGCCGGACGGCGGCGCCCATGCGCGTGTTGCGCTGAGGCCGCAGCGCACCGATCCGGAGCCTGACCTCCTCCGACATCCCCTCCTCGAACCCCTTGATGCGGAAATAATCCACCCCCAGCCGGCCGGTGCCGGAGAAGCCGGCCACGGCCAGGGAGTCGCCCAAGACGGTCAAGGCCTCGCACAAAACGACGACCGCCTCCTTTTCGATGTCCAGAACGGTCGACTCGGACCCCGGGACGGTGTTGGCCGTGGAGCGCGACACGTCCACCAGCAGCAGAACGGCGACGTCCCGCCGGTCCTTCACGCGCTTGATGAACAGCCGGTCGGAAGGCGCCTGCCCGATGCGGCGGTCGACGGCGGCCTCGACCAGCTGGCGGTAGTCGAACTCATCCCCGTCCGGCCATCGCCGCAGGCGTTTTAGGCCTTCGGGGCGCAGGCGCTCGAAGACCTGCCGCGTCTGCCGCACCAAAGCGTGGCGGCGGCGCAGCACCTCCGCGTAGAAGCCGCCCGCCCCCGCCGGCGAGACCCGCTCCCGCAGGCGCACGTGCTCCGGCAGGTAGTCCCCGAGGCGGTCGTCCCACTCCGGGTAGCGGAACAGCGGGCCGTCCTCCGGCGGTCCGGCGTCCGGACGGGCGACGTCGGCTGCCAGGCCGGCGAGGGCCGTCTCCAGCCGTTCGACGGCCTCGGCCCGATGCCGGCAAAGCTCCCGGATGTCTTCCGGGGTGAGGTTCCCGGAGGCGGCTTTGAGCCGGAGCCTGATGTCCGACCGATAGGCGGCGACTCCTTCCCGCGCGAGGGCTGCCTGGATCTTTCCCGCCAGCCGATCGAAAGGGCGGCTGCCGGCAGCCGCCGGATTCGGCCAGGGGCGCCAGCCGAAAGGGGTTGCCAGGGGCTGCCTCCCGCCGGGCGGAAAGAAAGTCCGGCTCCTGACCGCCTCGAAAAATTGCAGGGTCAGTTCGGCGGCGGCCTCCACCGGGCTCGCGGCCGAAATGCCCGCGTCGAAGGCGGCCGCAATCGCCTCGAGCCCGGCATCGCCGCCGCCGCCCGGCATCGCCAGCCCCAGGCGGGCCAGCAGCCGCCGCAGCGGTTCCGGCGGGCCGGCGGCGGGCACGAACGCCCGGCGCAGCACCGGGTAAAGCCTCCGGGCCAGGCCGGGATAGGTGTGCTCCAGCCGCTTGCGGATGCGTCCCAGCTCGAAGACCGTGAACAGGTCCGCCGCCAGCACCGGGTCCGGGAAGCACCCCAAAAATACCTCGAGATCGGACGGCCCCGGCTGCGGGGCCCCGGCCCCCGGCCAGGGCCCCGGAATGTTCTCCCCATCGAAGTCGAAGGTCCCGAACTCGTGGAAGCAGGCCTCCGACCGCACCAGGAGCCTGTAGAGTCCGGCGTTTTCCTGCCTGTCGGCAAACCGGTCGATCTCGTCCGGCAGGTAGATCGCCTGGGCGTCGGAGCACACCATGCGCCCCGGCCCGAGCGCGGCGGCCTCGACGGCGGTCAGCGCGGAGAGGGGGCGGACCGACAAAGCCAGGCCGGTGCGGGCATGCAGGTACCGGCGCAGCCGGTCCTGCACCTGGGCGAACCCGACGCTCACCTGCAGGGCGCTGAAGCGCTCCTGCGCCGCCAGAGATTCCAGCGACAGCGCCCGGGCCCCGTGCTCCCTGCGGTGTTGATACGCCAGCAGGGAGCCGTCGACGAAACCCCTCAGCGCATTTTCCTGCAGCAGCCCGAGCCCCCTGGACAAACCCGTCAGGAAGGGCTCCACCAGGCGCCGGTCGGTGCGGGCGACGCGCAGCAGCTCCTTCAGCTGCCACTGCCGGCGCTGCGGCAAAAGCCCCCGGGCGGCCTTGGGCAGCGCGACGGAAAAGATGCGCCCCTCATCGTAGCTCAGGTCCGCCGCGAAGAGGGTAGCCAGGAGCTCCAGGTAGACGGCGGCCGCCGCCCGGCCGCCGCCGGCCAGCAGAGGCCCGAGCGCCAGAAGCGGCTCCCGCAGGGTGTGGGTGCCTTTGCGCGCCATGGCCTCCCATGCCTCTTTGAACCGGGCGAGGGTTTCTCCGTCGCCGAACGCCAGCACCGGCGGCAGGCACTCCGCCATGATGCGGCCCAGCGTGGGGCCGGTGCCGACGACTTCGCGCAGGCAGGCGCGGAAGGTCTCAAGGCGTTCGGGGGGCACCTCGCCCGCCAGCCCGGCGTACGCCAACGCCGCCGCCCGGCCGAAGGACACCTCCACCCCGAGCGCCCAGAGGGCCTCTTCGACCAGCCGGTCGAGAGCCTCCCGGCCCACCGGCGCCGTCTTGCGCGCCAGGCGCGCCGCCACGGCCGCCGCCGATTCAGGATCGGCCAGAGCGAGGGGCTCGAGGGCTTTGTGCAGATCGGAGGTCATGGGCGAAGCGGGTTCCGGCTCCGGCAAGCAAACAGGTTCAATACCGGCACCTCGCGCAAAGCGGCCGAGCGGGGCGCCGGTCCCGGCGCTGCCCAAAGCCCGAGTTCAAGGCGCGCGAGTCCCGCGGCGCGAGACGTACTTTTCGTACGCCACAGCGACCGCGGGAGGAAGCGCAACGCCGAAATCGGGCTTTCGGCAGCGCCGGGTCAGAAGAGGTCGTCGATCAGGTCACAGAGCGTCTCCAGCATCCGCTCGTCGTCGGTCAACGGCAGGCAGACCGCCGTCCGCAGGGCCTCCCTTTCCGGGACCCCCCGGTTGATCAGGCGCGCGGCGTGGATCAGCAGCCGGGTGCTGGCGCCCTCCGTGAGCCCCTGCTCCCGGATGCCGCGGATCTTGCCGGCCAGGGCCACCAGCTTCCGGGCGCCCTCCGGCTCGACCCCGCCCTCCCGGGAGACGATGTGCGCCTCCTTCTCCGCTTCCGGGTAGTCGAAATCGAGCGACACGAACCGCTGCCGGGTGCTCTGCTTGAGGTCCTTCAGGACGGACTGGTAGCCGGGGTTGTAGGAGATCACCATCATGAAGTCGGGGTGCGCCGGGATGTTCTCGCCGGTCTTGTCGACCACCAGCCGGCGGCGGTTGTCCGTGAGCGGGTGAATGACCACCGTGGTGTCCTTGCGGGCTTCGACGACCTCGTCGAGATAGCAGATGGCCCCGGCGCGCACCGCCAGCGTCAACGGCCCGTCCATCCAGACGGTCTGCTCGTTTTGCAGCAGGTAGCGGCCGACCAGGTCGGAGGCGAACAGGTCTTCGTGGCAGGCCACCGTGATCAGCGGCCGCCGGAGCCGAAAGGCCATGTGCTCCACGAAGCGGGTCTTGCCGCAGCCGGTCGGCCCTTTGAGCATGACCGGCAGCCGCGCGGCACAGGCGGCCTCGAACACGGCGACTTCGCCGCCGCGGCTCAGATAGTAGGGCTCCGCGTGGATCCGGTAGCTGTCGATTCCGCTCGCCGTCATGGCCGGCCTCCGGTTTCGTTTGCCATCCTGAGTCGGATGTAATAAGCTTCAATGTGGAAGCGCCAGTAAGGGCCCGGGAGGCCGCCGGGTCAAGGGTTCGAGTAACGAGGGGCGCGAGTTCCTCCTTGAAACCTTGACCGTCCGCCCCTTGGGCCCTGAGCTATATATAACGGAGCGTTATGACAGACAACCCCCACATGGTCCAGCGCCTGCCCGACGGAGACCGGGAGATCATCCTGATCGGCACGGCCCACGTCTCCCGGGAGAGCGTCCGGCTGGTCGAAGAGGTCATCGCCGCGGAAACGCCGGACACCGTCTGCGTCGAGCTGTGCGCGTCCCGCTACCAGGCCCTGCGCCAGAAGGACCGCTGGCGGGACATGGACATCATCAAGGTCGTCCGGGAGAAGAAAGCCTTTCTGCTCCTGTCCAACCTGCTGCTGGCCTCCTTCCAGAAACGCATCGCCAGGAAAATGGACGTGACGCCCGGCGCGGAAATGCTCAAGGCCGTCGAGATGGCCGATGCGCTCGGCGCCCAGGTCTGGCTGGCGGACCGCGACATCCGCGCGACCCTGTCCCGGGCCTGGCGCGCGCTGGGCTGGTGGAGCCGGATCAAGCTCGTCTACCAGCTGCTGCTGTCCATGGGCGCGGCGGAGGAGATCACCGAGGAGGAGATCGAACGCATGAAGCAGCAGGATGTGCTCGAAGCGCTGCTGGCGGAAGTCGGCCGCTCCATGCCCATGCTGAAAACCATCCTGATCGACGAACGCGACCGGTACCTGGCCGCCAAAATCCGCCGGGCCCCGGGAAAGAGGGTCGTCGCCGTGGTCGGCGCCGGGCACCTGCCGGGCATCCGGGCCCACTGGGACGCGGACACCGACCTCTCCGCCCTGGAGGCGCTGCCGCCGCCGGGCCGGATGGGCGCCGTCATGAAATGGGGCATCCCCGCGAGCATCGTCGCGCTGATCGTCGCCGGTTTTTTTTACGGCGGCAAGGACGCCGGCACCGACATGATCGTGCTCTGGAGCCTGTGCACCGGCGTGCTGGCGGGTCTCGGCGCGTTGCTGGCCCTGGCGCACCCGGCCACGATTCTGGCCTCGGTCGTCGTCGCCCCGTTCACGACCCTGCACCCCATGATCGCCGCCGGCTGGGTGTCGGGCCTGGTGGAGGCCTTTTCGCGCAAACCGAAGGTCAAAGACCTGGAGAGCCTGCCGGAGGACATCCTGTCCGTTCGCGGCTTCTGGCGCAACAACGTCACCCGCATCCTGCTGGTGGTCGCCTTCACCAACCTCGGGGCCTCGGTCGGGACGCTGGTGGCGTTTCCGGTGATCGTGAAGATCCTGCTGGGGGGGCCGGGATAAAACCGTTTGACGCTCAAAGGTGAACGCGGATAGCCACCACCCATGGAGGTTCATGCAGCAGGCGACGGTGAGCGCCTTGCTGCTCCTGCTGATTCTGTCCGGCTGCGGCGGGCAGGCCCGGGTCCGTCCCGGCCCGCCCCCCGCCAGGCCCAAGCCGGCGCTGCCGGCGCTGCGCTACGCCATTCAAGCCGGCGCCTTTAAAAACATCGACAACGCCGTGCGCCTCACCGAACGGCTCCTCACCCGCAAGCTGGCGGCCTATCACTTCATCGACGAGTCGGGCTTCTACAAGGTGCGCATCGGCAACTTCCCCTCGCGGGAGGAGGCCGTCGACCGGGCCGAGGGGCTGAAAGCGGCCCGCATCATCGAGGAGTACTTCATCATCGCACCGGGCGATTACGCCGCCGCCCGGCAGCCCTCCACCGGGGAATCCCAGCTCCGAAACGAAATCATCCGCACCGCGGAGCGTTTCATCGGCGTGCCGTACAAATGGGGCGGGCAATCGACGGTAACGGGCTTCGACTGCAGCGGCCTGACCCTGGCGGTCTATCAGCTCAACGGGCTGGACCTGCCGCGGACCTCCGGCGAGCAGTGGTCGGCCGGAAGGCCGGTCGACGAAGGAGACCTCTCCAAGGGGGACCTGGTCTTTTTCGCCACCCGCGGCGGCAATAAGGTCTCGCACGTGGGCATCTACCTTGGCGGCGACGAGTTTCTGCACGCCCCCCGCCGGGGGACCCCCATCCAGGTGGCGTCTCTTTCCGGCGACTACTACCGGGCACGGTATCTGGGCGCCCGCGCCTACTTCTGACGACGAGCCCCGGACCCTGCGGGAAGTATCCGGACCACGGTCCGCTCAAAGCGTTTTCCGCCGGGTGTTTCATGGGAGATCCGCACCGTCTTCAGGCGACCTTCCGCGAAGAGCCGGATGCACTCGGGGTAGAGCTGCCACTCCTGCTCCAAGCCCCGCCGCCGGACCGCGTCGAGCGTGTCGTCTTCCCGGATCGCGAAGGCGCGCTGGCCGATGATGGGCCCCGAATCCTCGCCGTAGTCGACAAAGTGAACGGTGCACCCTCCCACCTTGCAGCCGTAACGGAAGGTGTCTCCGTACCCGTCGGTCCCGGCAAAGGCCGGCAGCAGGGCCGGGTGGATGTTCATGATGCGCGGGCGCGTGCGGTCGGTGTTCACCCGGTCGATGAAATACGGCGTCAGGTTGCGCATGAAACCGGCCAGCACGAGCAGATCGAACGGGTGCGCGCTCATCGCCTCCAGCAACAGGGCTTCGGCCACGGCCCGGCCGGCCAGGAACGCATCCACCTTCTCGGGGTCGGCGTCCCGCGGCCAGAGGGTCTGTTTGGCCCGGGCCTCGTCCAATCGGAAATCCGCCGGCAGCCTCGTACCGGCCGGGTTTTGCCTGAAGGACCGGAGCACCGCCCGGTAATCGACCACGAAGGTCTTTATCCCGCCTGCCTGCGCTCGTTTCAGTCCATAGGCATCGGGGTTGTCCGAGCCGACGAAAACGACATCGGCGGCCACCGTCCCGCTGCGGGCGGCATCGATGATGGCCTGGAGATTGGTGCCCCCTCCCGAAACCAGGGCTCCCACGCGGATTTTTTCGACCATGACGCACCCCCTTCGGGTGTGGTTTGTCCGGTTGACATCCACACGCTTTGAATCTATTATCACCCATTCAATTTTTTTCAAGAAAGGAATCGAGCGAAATGGCGGAAGGCATAATCGAAATCGAGGACGGCAATTTCGAAGCGGAAGTGCTGAAGAGCGAACTGCCGGTTCTCGTCGACTTTTGGGCGCCCTGGTGCGGACCGTGCAAGGCGATCGCGCCGGTGGTGGAGGATCTGGCCAAAAGCTTCAGCGGCAAAATCAAGTTTGCCAAGTGCAACGTGGACAACAACCCCGTGACGCCGGGAAAGTACGGGATCAAGGCCATCCCGACCCTGATCTTCTTCAAGGCCGGGGGCGTCGTCAATCAGATCACCGGCATGGTGGCCAAAGGAAAACTCGAAGAGGCCCTGAACAAGCTGGCATGACCGGCGGCGCCGGAGTCGAGATCACGCCGCGGTCGACCCATACCCTCCCGGCAGTTTCGCCCTGTTTCCATGGCGGCTCGCGAACCCGCAGAGCAACCGGTGCAGTGACCGGTTATCGTATCTCTATCTTACTTTCGACGGCGGCGTTCAAATGACCTCACATCGCACACCGGTTCGCCTCCTGGCCGTAGGGTGTCTATCCCTCGCCCTGATCGGCGGCTGCAGCACGATTCAGGAGACCGCCTCCGACATCAAGAAGTCCGTCGGCAGCCTTTTCGGCGCATCCGACGAAAACCTCAGCGCGGAAGAGCTGGCGATGAGAGGCATGGAGGAGTTCGACGACGGCAACTACCAGAAGGCCATCGACAACTTCCAGAAGCTGAAGGACATCTACCCCTTTTCGCGGTATTCCATTCTGGCGGAGCTGAAACTGGGCGACGCCCACTACCGCATCGAACAATACGAAGACGCCATTTTCGCCTACGAGGAATTCGAAAAACTGCACCCGCGCAACGAGGCGGTCCCCTATGTGATCTACCAGATCGGGCGTAGCCACTTCGACCGCATCTCCACCCCCGACCGGGATCAAACCGCCGCCCGCAAAGCCCTGGAAGCCTTCCAGCGGCTCCAGAAGCAGTTCCCGAACGACCCCTACGCCCGCAGCGCCGCCGATCACATCGTCGCCTGCCAAAAGAGCCTGGCGGGGCACGAATTCGGGATCGGGCGCTTTTACTTCAAGAGCCAGCACTACCGGGCGGCCCTGCAGCGCTTCCGCTCGGTCGTCGCCAAGTACCCCGACGTCGGCTACCATCAGCCGGCATTGGACTTCATCGCCCGGTGCGAGAAAAAAATCGCGCAGGAACAGGGCCAGCTCAAGGAAGCGGCGGACGCGCCGCCGGTGGAGTCTTCCCCGCTGTCGCCCGACAACGGCTGACCCCGTGCCGGGACGGCCTGCCGCCGGTCGGTGACGGTTATCTAAAAAACCTCTTGATTCTTCCCTAAAATTTATATAGTTAGATGATTTTTTGGCGGACTTGCAGCAAGCCGCCGTTTTCGAGTCATGACCACCTGTGCAGGAGGGCGCTACCGTGTCCAAGATGTGTAACATTTGCGGAAAGAAACCGCTGGTGGGCAGCAACATCAGCCATGCCCATAACGTCACCAAACGCCGCTTCAACCCCAACCTTCAGAGAGTCCGCACCCTGGCCGACGGCCGCACGAAAACCATGATGGTGTGCACCGCCTGCCTGAAATCCGGCCGGGTGCAGAAGGCGCCCTGACCCCCGGCGCTACCCCACCCGCTTGGCATCCTGGACATGCTTCACCCGCCGCACGGCGGACAGGACCCGTTCCAGGTGCGCCGTGTCCTGCACGTTGATGGTAAAATGGCTCTCCACCATCTGGTTGTCCTGCGTGTCGGAGCTGGCGTGCAGGATGTTGGCCCCCAGCTTGCTGATGTTGCCGACCAGATCGGCCAACAGGCCCATCCGGTCCTGGGAAACGACCTCGATCTTGACCGGGTAGCTTTCGGAGGATTCGGTGTTCCACTCGACCTCGATCTGGCGATCGGGGCTGCTGCGCAGGGCGTTCACGCAGCTGGCGCGGTGGATGGTGACGCCGTAGCCCTGGGTGATGTAGCCGATGATCGCATCCCCCGGCACGGGCTGACAGCACTTGCCGAACTTGATGAGGATGTCCTCCACCCCCCGGACGAGAACCCCGGCCCTCGGCTTCTTTTTGCGCACCCGGCTCATCAGTTTTTCCAGGATCGACTCCCGGTCCGCCTGCGTTTCCGGCTTTGCGATGAACGGCCTCAGCACCTGCAACGGGGTGGTTTTGCCGTAACCCACGTTGGCGATGAGGTCATCCAGGGTCTTGAGCCCCAGCGACTCCACCACCTCCGTCATCTGGGCGGTCTTGGACAGATTGACGAAACTCAGGCGCTCCTTGCGGAAGGCCTTCTCCAGCATCTCCCGGCCGAGGCTGACGCTGCGCTCCCTTTCCTGGGCCTTGATCCACTGCCGGATCTTGGAGCGCGCCTTGATGGTCTTGACGAACTTGAGCCAGTCCTTGCTGGGGGTGTGGTTCTTGGCGGTGACGATTTCCACGATGTCGCCGGTCTGCAGCTGGTAGGGCAGGCTGACCATCTGGCCGTTGATCTTGGCGCCGACGCACTTCTGGCCGATCTCGGTGTGGATCAGGTAGGCGAAATCCACCGGGGTCGAACCCTTCGGCAGCGCCCGGATGTCCCCCTTGGGCGTGAAGACGTAGACCTCGTCCGGAAAGAGGTCGATGCGGACGTTCTCGAGAAACTCCCCGGGGTCCCGGAAGTTGTCCTGGTTTTCGACGAGGTCCTGGATCCAGGCGAATTTCTTGCTGATGTTCTCGTCGATGCGCCGGCCTTCCTTGTAGCCCCAGTGGGCCGCGATCCCGGACTTGGCCACCCGGTCCATCTCCCAGGTCCGGATCTGGATCTCGATGCGCTCGCCGACGGGCCCGATCACCGTGGTGTGCAGCGACTGGTACATGTTCGGCTTGGGACGGCCGATGTAGTCCTTGAACTTGTAGTCGATGGGTTTCCACATCGAGTGGATCAGGCCCAGCGCCTCGTAGCACTGGGAAACCGTGTCCAGGATGATGCGGAAGGCGATGAGGTCGTAGATCTGCTCGAAGGTCAGGTTCTGCGACTTCATCTTGGTGTAGATGCTGTAGAAATTCTTGCTGCGGCCGAGGATTTCGCCCTTCAAATTCGACTCGGCCATCTTGCGGCGGAGGGTTTCCCGCACGCTGTCGATGTACTGCTCGCGCTCGGATTTGGACTTGGCGACCAGCTGCTCGAGACGGGTGTACTCCTCCGGGTTCAGGTACTTGAAGGCGTTCTCCTCCAGCTCGTTCTTGATCCAGTAGATGCCGAGGCGGGCGGCGATCGGCGCATAGATGTCCATCGTTTCCTGGGCGATGGCCTTGCGTTTTTCCGGGGAGTGGAAACGCAGGGTGCGCATGTTGTGCAGCCGGTCGGCGAGCTTGATCAGGATGACGCGGATGTCGTCGGCCATAGCGAGGAACATCTTGCGGATGTTTTCGGCCTGGCGTTCCTGGGAGCTCGAGGTGGGCAGCAGGCTGAGCTTGGTCACCCCCGAGACGATGCTTTGCACCTCCGGGCCGAACAGCTCCCGCAGCTCTTCGGGTTCGGCCCGGGTGTCCTCGAGCACGTCGTGCAGCAGCCCGGCGGCGATGCTGACGGGGTCCAGCTTCATGTCCGCCAGGATGTTGGCCACCTCCAGGGGGTGCATGAGGTAGGGCTCGCCGGAAAGGCGCACCTGGCCGGCATGGACCCGCGCCGAGTAGACATACGCGCGCTCGACAACATCCACGTCGGGATCGGAACCGTACTCGGTGATTTTATCGAGGATGTTGTTGATTCGGATCATCTAGTAGGCCTTCGCGAACACCACCCGGTGCTGGCCGGGCTTGCCGCAGCGGATGCACCGGCCCGCCCCGCCCAGCGGCTCGAAGGGGACGCAGCGGATCGTGACCGTGAGGTCCTCCTTGATCTTGGCCTCGCAGGCCGGGTCCCCGCACCAGCCCGACAGGGCGAACCCGCCGTGGATTTCGGGCTTCTCGAGGTTGCGGGGGGTGAAATAGTCGTAAAATTCGCCCCGGTCGTCGATGGTCACCGTGTTTTCGGTGCGGAACGCCAGCGCGCGGGCGAAGAGGTTGTTCTGGATCTCGTCCAGGATGCCGGGGATCTCCGCCACGAACGCCTCGCGCTTCAGAGACACCCGCTGCTGGTGAGGCGTGTCGCGCCGCCCCAGAAACACGGTGTTCTCCTTGATCTCCCGGGAGCCGATCTCGGCCCGCAGGGGAATGCCCTTCTTGATCCACTCCCATCCCCTGGCGCCGCCGATGTCCCGGGGGTCGACCTCGACCGTGACCGCGCGCCCGTGATAGGTCCTGGCCTTCAGCTCGCGCGCGAGGCTCTCCGTGTAGGCCATCACGGCCTGGCGCTCGTCTTCCTTCTTGAAAATGGGCAGCAGGACGACATGGGCCGAGGCCGCGCGCGGCGGCATGATGATGCCGTCGTCGTCGCCGTGGGTCATGATGACGCCGCCGATCAGCCGGGTGGAGGCCCCCCAGGAGGTGGTCCACACGTACTCCTCCTTCTCCTCGGCCGACTGGAACTTGATCTGGGACGCCCGGGCGAAATTCTGGCCCAGGAAATGGGAGGTCCCCGCTTGCAGGGCCTTGCGGTCCTGCATCATGGCCTCGAT
>JALOPD010000267.1 GCA_025454075.1 Desulfobacterales bacterium
ATCCAGGGGCAGATGCCGCAGATCCGGCAGACGATGTCCGGCAGCTCCTCCGCCGGTTTGCCTTCGACGAATTTCTCGAACCCCCGCAGGGACATGTAGTTCACGCGGGCATCCTGATAGTTGCCAGCTTCGTCCAGCCAAATTTTGATGGACGCGTGCCCCTCGATGCGGGTGATCGGTTGAATGGTGATGGTTTGACTCATATCAGCTCGATCTCCTTTCGTGGATCGCCGGTTTGAGCAGCGAATGCGCCCCTGAAAAACGCAGCAGCAGGGAACGGTTGGGTATGGATTTGATGTCGATGCCGTTGGAGGCCAGCGCGTTCAGCATGTCTAGCAGCTGGTTGCCCTCGTGCCGCACAGGGCCCGAGCAGCCGCGGCAGGGCACCCGGGCCGAGATGCAGCGCGGGGTGACGGCGTCCCCCCCGCAGCCAGCGCGCGTGACCGGCCCCATGCACAGCAGGCCCTGCTCCAGCAGGCAGCGCATCTGGTTGAGCGGCTCGTCCGCCGCCTGGTAATGCGGCGCCTGCAGAAAGCGGCGCACCTGTTTGAGCTCGCCCTTGCCCTTGCGCACGGTCGGGCAGGTGTCGCACACGCTTTTCGTAGGCACGTTCAGCGGCTGGCCTTTTACCAGCGCGACCAGGGCGTTGAAGACCTGGTCGGGATGCGGCGGGCAGCCCGGCAGGTAGATGTCGACCTTTATCTTCTCGTCGACCGCATAGCAGGACTCCAGGAGCGGCGGGATCCCCTCTGCCGGGAAGGCCGCCGGCCGGTCGGTGGTCTCGGTGCTGTAGACGCGCTCCATCATCTCCGTCGGGGTCCAGGAGTTGGCGAGCGATGGAATCCCGCCGTGGGTGGCGCAGGTCCCGAGTGCGATGATGAGCTTGCACTTCCTGCGCATCTCCTGAGCCACCTCCAGGTGCTCCTCATTGCGGATGCCGCCGCTGATGAGTCCGACGTCGGCCTCCGGCAGCGACAGATGCTTCTGGTCCCCTCGTTGCCCGAAATACTTGCTGTCCACCAGGGCCGGGAGATGGACGATGTCGGCCACCTGCAGCACATCCAGCAGCCGCTCGCCCATATCGATGATCGAGATCTCGCAGCCCGAGCACGAATTCAACCATTCACTAGCAACACGTACACCCATAAGCTTCCTCCCGTCTCTCGAAGTGGCTACCTATCCTTTCACCTGCACGGCCTTGGATCCTAGCTGCCGGCGGTTCTGTTGCGCCGCCTGGCGCTTCTTAGTCGACCACGACCGCACCTTGGCCAGGGCCTGAGTGGCGAAGTTGGGGTTCATTTTTACGCTGAATTCCTCCAGCATTGCCGCACCTTTGGCGTCGGCAAAGGCCGCCCGGCCCAGCGGAGAACGGATGAGGACGGTCGTCCAGCCCTCCTCCGCACCAATTCCGCCGAAGGCGATGTCGGCGAACTCGGCCGCATAATCCGAGCAGAAGCGGCAGGCGTAACGCCGCACGGACTGCAGGTCGTCGAGCGCAATCGATTTGACCTCGCCGGACTTCAGGTGCACCAAGAAATCGTCCTTGATATTGACCTTGCGGACGTCCTCCCAGCTGAACCCGCCCGCAGCCGCCAGACCGCGGCGCTGGTCCTCGCCGAAGGTGAAGTTGCCGGAACAGAAGAGCCCCAAACAAAGCTGGACGGATTCCGAAGGCACCAGCCCGAGCGTCTGCATGCGGCGTACGGACTTGATCTGGCAGGGAGTGCCCACCAGAGCGACCCGCCGCAGGCCTTTCTTGATCATCGGATCGAATTCTTCGATCGACGAATACAACAGGTACTGATCGCCGAAGCTCTTCATGCCGTGGGAGGTATCGAAGAAAAACCCCGCGGCATCCTTGATTTCTTCGCTGGATGTAGCCAGGGCCGGCCGGCGCTGGAAGGGACCGACCTGCTTGGTCACGATGGCGCCGTCGATGCGGCCGCGCTCCAGCAGGTGCACGAGCAGGGCCGTCACCACCCCCCCGTCCGTGGCGTTCCGGCGCACGGCCGGGTCGCCGGCCCGGGCCACGGTGGTCTCGATGACGCGGCCGATCGGCGCCACCCAGCCCGCCTGCACGCGGGTTTCCGTCTCGAGCTCGTCGATTTCCGGGCAGATCGCATGGCACAGCCCGCACTCGATGCATTTCTCAATGGCCCCGTAGCGCGGCTTGCCGTCCGGATCGAGCTCGAGAGCCCCGTAATTGACGGCGCTGCAGAACGTGACGCACCCCCCGCAGCGATGGCACAGCCCCGGCTTCTGAACGTCCTGGATGAGATTGAAAAACGTCTTCATATCGCCTCCTCTCGCGCAGGCCCTTAAAGCCCGACTTCGGCCAGATCCGGCCCCAGGTAGGCCCGTTCGTTTTCACCCAGGCATCCCATCGCCAAGCAGATGAGCGTCCACAAATGCACGGTGTGCCAACCGCCGTTGGAGTGTTCGCTCAGGTCGTGGATCTGGGAGTGGCAGTTGTGGCAGGGTGCGATGCAGTAAGACGCCCCGGTGGCGAGGATCTGGTCCGTCTTGAGCTGGCCGAAACTGCGCCGCCCCTCGGTGTATCCCGCCTGCAGCGCTCCGCCGCCACCGCCGCAGCAGTAGTTGTTGGAGCGGTTGGGGGTCATGTCGATGAAGTTCTCTTCCCCCACCACGCGCTTGACCACGAAGCGTAGGTCCTCGGCATAGGCGTCGCCGTACGTCTTGCGCACCTGGTTGCAGGGGTCCTGGACCGTGAACTTGACCTTCAGGTCCTTGTTCCAGTCGGAGTTGACCTTGAGTTTGCCCTCGCGGATCCATTGCGCGTAGAGCTGGACGATCGTGGTGATTTCGAACTTGTGGGGGATGTTGTATTTTTGCAGTCCGGCCCGGACTGCGAAGAGTTCATGCCCTCACTCCGTGTTGACCCAGTGCTTGCACCCCAGGTCGTCCACGGCCCTGGCCTTGATGCGCACGATGCGCTCCCAGTTCTCGTCATCCGCCAGGAACATGCAGTAGTTCTCGGCGCCCCAGCCCTTGGTGCCGTAAGTCCAGTCGGCCCCCACCATGTGCAGGATTTTCCAAAGCGGCACCATCTCGTCCGGCTCGGTGACGGGCTCGCGCGAGTTCTGGTTAACGAAGTACATGGCGCCCGATTTGTTGATCGGCGCCTCCAAATTCTCCCAGCCGGGCTGGTTGGCGCGGACCTCCTCCAGGACGTCCTCGACCACAAAGCGGAAATCCTCCTCCGAGGCGCCCATGGCGCTGCAGGTCTCGTGTTTGAGGGCCATGTCACAGGAGGCGCGGATGCCCTTGGGCCGCTCGTCCCGTGGCCAGCTCTTGCGAGCGTGGTAGACCAGTTGCGGGATGTCGATCTTCATGGGGCAGACGTACAGGCAGCGCCAGCACAGGGTGCAGTTCCACACCCATTCGGTCTTGAGGATTTCGTCGTCCAATCCCATCGATGCCATCCGCAAAAACTTGCGCGGGTCCATGCCGGCCAGGCCGGTGGCGGGGCAGCCCGAGGAACAGGCGCCGCAGGTCAGACAGGCGTTCAAGTTGCCCCCGTCCGGCAGAAGCTGCATGACCTTGTCTTTGAAAAGGCTCTTCTTCTGTTTTCCAAGTTTGACCGATCGCATGCTCATGGGCTCACCTCGCTTGTGCGGCCGCTGGGGCCGCCGGAGCGGCGGCCTGGCGACGGGGGATGGGGTTCGGTCCGATGCGCCGGATCCGCTCCGTGAATTTCGTCACCACTTCGGCAAACCGTGGCGCTTCGGCCGAGGACACCCATTCGATTCCAAATCGGTCCGGGTCGATGCCCTGAACCTCCAAAACGATGCGGGTCGCTTCGCTGCGATTCAATGCCTTCTGATTACCGTCCAGGTAATGGCATTCGCCGAGATGTCAGCCCATCACCAGCACCCCGTCGGCCCCCCGGTTGAAGGCTTCGAGTACGAGGTCCGGGTGGACCATGCCGGTGCACATCACCCGTACGGCGCGCATGTTAGGCGGGTACTGCAGTCGCGACACCCCGGCCAGATCGCCGCCGGCATACGCGCACCAGTTGCACAGAAAACCCAAAATGACCGGTTCGAATTTTTCACTCATTTCGCGCGTCTCCTTATTGTTTGCCTAAAAACGATTTGTTTGCGCAGCTATTTCAATGACCGATGAGTGCTTCATCCGTCTCTAACAATTGGTTCAAATGGCGTTGCCCAAAGCTCCAGCTTCAAGGCGGGCGAACGTCGTGTTGCGAGGCGTACTTCCGGTACGCCGCAGCAACCGCGACGCGAAGCCCAACGCTGAAGATGGGCTTTCGGAAACGCCATCAGGCGGCTTCCTCCAGGGCAGCGGCGACCTGCGCCCTCAGCTGATCCAGCGTGAACCCGTGCACGTAAACGCCCCCCTTCGGGCAGGTCGCAGCGCACAGCCCGCAGCCTTTGCACAGCGCCGGGTCGGTGGCGATCCGGCGGTGCAGGCGCTGGTCGTCGCCCGTCACCTCTTCAAGCTTGATGGCGCGATACGGACAGACATCCAGACACAAGGCACAGCCGTCGCACTGGTCGGTGACGAAGCTCTTGATGGCGTCCAGGGTCATCTCGGTCTGCGAGAGGATGGTGGCCGCCCGGGCGGCGGCGGCCTTGGCCTGGGCGATGGTTTCGTTGAGCGGCTTGGGGTAGTTGCACAGCCCGGCGACGAACAGGCCGTCCACCGCCATGTCCACCGGCCGCAGCTTGGGATGGGCCTCGTTCAGGAAGCCGTCCGCATTGGCGGCGCACTTGTAAAGCTCCACCAGGTCCTTGCTGACATTGGGCTCGATGGCGGCCGCCAGAACCAGGTGATCGGCAGCGATGGAGACCGGCATCTGCAGGATCGGATCGAACACGTCGATGGCCAGATCATCGCCCTCTTTGCGAACAACGGGTTTGCCGTCGACATCGTAGCGGATGAAGATCACGCCCAGGTCCCGCGCCTTGCGGTAGAGATCCTCCCGCTCGCCGTAGGTGCGGATGTCGCGGTTGAGCACGTAGATGTTCATCTGCGAGTTGAGCTCCTTGAGGGCGATGGCGGCTTTCAC
>JALOPD010000070.1 GCA_025454075.1 Desulfobacterales bacterium
CCCTGTTTCGATGGCGGGAAGCCGAGATCTTTCGCCTCGGCCAGGGCCAGCTTCGCAATCTGGTCGGCGCGCGTTGCATCGCGCCTGGCGTTTAGGACCGCGGGTGCTTTGGCGAGGCGGCGCGCGATCGCGCCGGTCGCGCATGGGCAGGCCATCGAGGTGCCATCCATTATCGCGAAGCGCTCGTTCGGGTATGTGGAAATTATCCCGCAACCGGAGCCGGTCAAGTCGATTTCCGGGCCCGTGTTGGAAAATCCGGCGATATAGGTTTTGAACTTTCCGGCGGGTGTCGTAACGTCTTCGTTCTGCACGGCGCCCCGCGGCCAGGCGCCCTTGTACCCCATCGCGGAAACGCACACGGCGAGCGGATGAGCGCCGGGTTGAGCGACCGGGCCGGCGTCGTTGCCCGCCGCGATCACGCAAATCGAGCCCTTGGCGCGCGCCGCCTTGATCGCCTCGTCGATGACCGCGTCCCTCGGGCCGCCGCCCAGGCTCAAGTTCAGAAGGTCGCAGCCATCGGCGACGGCCTGATCGATCGCGTTGCCGATGTCGAAATTGGACGCGCCCCGGCCGCTGCGCGGAAATACGCGATAGACGTTCAGCGTCACCCCCGGCGCGATGCCGCTGAAGGCCGGCGAATGGGCCGCGATGACGCCCGCCACGTGCGTGCCGTGGCCGATGGTGTCGGTGAACTTCCGGTCGGTGTCGCCGAATACGGTGCTGACGCCCTTGGCGACGGCGATCGCGGCGTGCGGTCCGCAGCCGGTGTCGAGGATGCCGACCTTTACGCCCCGGCCGTCGGCGGCCCTGAAGGGCGCGCACGCCTTGACCCGACCGTCGGCGAAGGCGAGATCAATGGCCGGCAGTGCGATGGGATCGGCGCCGACCTGCAGATTCTCCACGATGATCGGCCACGCGGTGTGCTCGGCGTACAGGTAGACCTTCTCCAGCTTTCTGGTCGTCGCCGGGAGCGCGAGCGAGACCTGGCCCCTGGCGTTGGTGTTGCCTTCGGCGCCGATCCGCTTGGCGAAGTTGGTGAAGGCAACGACGTGCACATCGGGCACCGGCGCACCGCCTTTCTTCAGGACGACCGTGAACTTGAGCCGGGTCAGATTCGCGGCCGGAAACGCCGCTTTGCCGGAGGCGACTTCGATGTGCGGTGCCCGTGCAACCTCATAGAAGACTTCCGGCACGATGCGCAGGCCGGGATTGTTCTTGCGCAGATTGAAGGCCTGGACCTCATTCATTTCGACCAGCTTGGGCCCATTCTCGTGGAGCGACGCCAGCACCTTGACGCTCTGCGCCGGCACGGCGGCAGGCCGGAGCGTGACCATGCCCGCATGCTGCAGTTTGAACAGGGTGTTTTGCGTCGCATGACCAGTGGTTTCGGATGCGACGAAACCGCGCGTGGGAAGAATGATGAAGCGCCTTGCGTCTTTGCCGGCCATGATGACCTCCTTGCCGTGTGGGAGCCAGGTTGCATCCGGGCTGAAATGCGGTTCCGGAAAAACAGGAGCGTTCCAGCCGCTTGTTGTCTTAAAGATACCGCGGGTTCAACTATTTGTCACCGTATACTTCTTTCACGATCCTCGGGTCGGCCAGTATCACCGTATCGCCGGGTTTCAGCCCGAAGAGCTGCTTGTACTGAGCAGGCTTGAGGGTGTTGGCCGCCGCCTCCTGAAACAAAATTGTCTCCTTGTTGAGAGCTGCGACGAACTCGCCGGTTTTCATTTCATCATTGGTAAACAAGTCCTCGATCTTCATGCGCGACCACTCGGCCGACATGCGGATGTCCTTCAGCTTGGCGGACAGGGTTTTGTCCAGTTTGGACCCCAGGCTGTATTGGGCCTTGTACATGAAGAGCTTGAGATGAAAGCCCGCCAGGTCGGGGCCCCTCAACCCCCTGGCGGAACTGAGCGGCCGCACACCTTCGCCATAGATGGCCAATACGCCCTTGATATACTTCCGTTCCCGTTTGCTCGCTTCGGGCGACAGCGCCCGGGCCTTCCGGGCCACCTGCTGTCGCATCGCACGGGTTTCGACGCATTCCGGCAGGTCGCCGGTGACGTCGGCGTGTTGGTTGAAAGGTGAGAGGCATGTGCCGAAGGGGCCTCTGGGCCTGCCATAGGTGCCGAACAGGGCCTCCGAGACGTCGTACCCGCGGGCGCCTCTGACCGTAATGCCGGCATGGAAAACGATACGGTTGGCCGCCTGGTGGCATACGCCGTTGATGAGGTAGCACTTGATCCGGGCGCGTTCGTCCGCTTCGGCGACGGCATCCGCCCGCTGGGTGCTGCCCGTTCCCCGCCGCAGTTCGGTCCCGCCGGTTTTACCCCCCCAGCAGCCCCAGGCCTTCCCGCCCGTGCCGCACTTGACATAGGTGTGGTCCGCAAGGTTCGCAAACAGACTGGTCGAATAACGCATGGCAACGAGGGTACCCATGGTGTTCCACCTCCTCTGGGATCAATTGTGAACGGTGCATCCAAAACGCCTTTTTAACCCAATCCAATTGACAATCCGAGCACACCTTCGCTACCCTTTCAATACTATTTTAAAAAAAATTCAATTGGGCCGGCATCGAACTCGACAAAATTTATGAACTCTTTTCTCAGATTGGCAGTTTTAGCACTGTCGATAGCCCTCAGCCCCGCCTGCGCCCGGCTGCCGGAATATGCGCGGCCGCGCATGGTGCAGGCGGAGGATTTGCAGCAGACGCGCGCGGCGGGTTTTCCCTACCGGGCATTGACGCCGGAGGATTTTCGTGCAGCCTCCTTGCCGGAGCACATGGCGGAGCATGCGGAGCGGATCAACGCGCACGCGGCCACCCAGATTCGATTGACCGCCGATTCCGGCTTCGGAATCACGGTCGGGGATTTGTACGGCCAGAGCTATTTCTTCGGGAGAATCGAGCGTATCGGGTTTGAAGCGGTCATGCTGCCCGACCGGTCCTGGTGGAACCCCAAAATGCCGGCCCGAATGCGGGACTATGTGCTGCAGCACGAGCAAATCCACTTTGCGCTCACGGAGCTTGCGGCGCGGCAGCTGACCGGCGGCAGCCAAAAATGGGTAGCGGACCTTCTGGTGATACAGCCGACGCCGCAGGAGGTGCGGGCGGAATTGGCCCGGCAGATCAAGGAACGGATCAACGCCGCCATGGAGGCGAATTTGAAGCGGCAGGCGGAGTTCGACAACGACACCTCTCTCTTCTTCAACCCCCGGCGTCAGCAGTGGTGGTCATGGACGGTGGAGGATGAACTCAAGCAGACCGGCCCCGCCTCTAAATGAGCCGAAGCCGGCGCTATAATGCAATCACCAGAACCGGATTCCATCGCTTCCAGCGGGTCATGATTTGAACAGCTCCGTTGAGATGTAGCGCTCGCCGGTGCTGGCGAGGATGGCCACGATCGTCTTGCCGGCGGACTCCGGCCGGCGGGCGATCTGCAGGGCGGCCCAGGCCGCCGCGCCGGAGGAGATGCCGCAGAGAAGCCCTTCCATCTTGGCGATCTGCCGGGCGGTCTCGAAGGCATCCTCGTTCGTCACCGTGACGATCTCGTCGATGACAGCGCGGTCCAGCACTTCCGGCACGAAGCCGGCGCCGATGCCCTGGATCTTGTGCGGCCCCTTCTTGCCGCCGGAGAGCACGGGCGAGTCGGCCGGCTCGACGGCCACACTGCGAAACGACGGCTTGCGCGCCTTGATCACCTGCGAGATGCCCGTGATGGTGCCGCCCGTTCCCACCCCGGAAACCAAGATGTCGGCCTGGCCCTCGGTGTCGCGCCAGATCTCCTCGGCCGTGGTTTCGCGGTGCGCTTGCGGGTTGGCAGGGTTGGCGAACTGGTCGGGCATGTAGCCCTTCTTTGCGGAGGCCAGGATCTCGCGCGCCTTGTCGATGGCGCCCTGCATGCCCTGGGGCCCCGGTGTCAGCACGAGTTCGGCGCCCAGGTGGGTCAGGAGCTTGCGACGCTCGACGCTCATGGTCTCGGGCATGGTCAGGCACAGGCGGTAGCCCTTGGCGGCACAGATGAAGGCCAGCGCGATGCCGGTGTTGCCGCTCGTGGGCTCGACGATGAGCGTGTCCGGGGTGATCTTGCCCTCGAGTTCGGCCGCCGCAATCATGGAGGCGGCGATGCGGTCCTTCACGCTGCCGAGCGGGTTGAAAAACTCCAGCTTGGCCAGAATCTGCGCCGGCAGGCCTGCCGCCAGGCGGTTCAGCCGGACCAGGGGGGTCGAGCCGATGGTGCTGCCGATCGATGCGTAGTATTTCATTTTTTTAAACCCTCCTTGCCGGGCGTCTCGCCGCTGCGCGTCTTGTATATCAACCGGGGGGCCTCCATCACCACCATGGTGTCCGGCGGGACGGACTCGGTGATCCAGACATTGCCGCCGATCACCGAACGCGCGCCGATGACCGTGTCCCCGCCCAGAATGGTGGCCCCGGAATAAACGATCACGTCGTCCTCGATGGTGGGGTGGCGCTTCTTGCCCCGGTACTGGTCGCCGGCGTTTTTGGGAAGCGACAGCGCCCCTAATGTCACCCCCTGGTAGATCCGCACGTTTTTCCCGATGCGAGTGGTCTCGCCGATGACGACCCCGGTGCCGTGGTCGATGACGAAGCTCTCGCCGATCTCCGCCCCCGGGTGGATGTCGATGCCGGTGATGCTGTGGGCGTGCTCGGTCATGATCCGCGGCAGCAGCGGGACGCCCAGTTCGAACAGGCGGTGGGCGACGCGGTAGACCGCCATGGCGTAGATGCCGGGATAGCTGAAGATGATCTCGTCGTGGCTCCGGGCGGCGGGGTCGCCTTCGAAGGTGGCGCGCACGTCGGTGGCCAGGATCCGGCGCAGGGCGGGGATCTCCTCCAAGAGCCTCAAGGACAGGTCGTGGCCGCGGTTTTCGCAGTCCGTGCAGGGCTGCTCGTAGCGGAAGCAGTCGTGGCGGATGCTGCGGCAGATCTGCTCGGAGAGCAGGTCGAAGGTCTCGGTGGTGGACTGCCCCAGGCTGTAGCGCAGGGTGACCGGGTCGATCTTGTCCCGGCTGAAATACCCCGGGAAGAGCAGCTCCCGCAGCCGGTCGATGACCGCGACCACCACCTGCCGGGAAGGGATCGGCTCGTAGTCGATGTGCGTGTGGCACTCGTGCTCGGCGCAGCTGGCGATGATGGCCTCGGCCACCTCCGGCAGGCGGGTGCGGTAGTTCGAGGCGGCCTCGGCCACCCGTTTGCAGGTTTCCGGTTTGGCTGAATCGGCGCCCATGGCGTGCCTCCCTTTTCCTCCGGTGTGAAACCGGAGACGGCACCGCCGGGTCGAAGGAGCGTGAAATCCACTTTGCGTGCGGTGCAATCAGCCGGCGAAGGTCACTTTCGATTTGCGCAGAAAGTCGACCGGGTTGTAGGACAGCTTGGCCTTGCGCAGCCCTTCGCTGTCCAGGTCCTGCTCGCGGTTGACGAAACGGTAACCGGCGGCCGACCGCGAGAGAAAGATCTGGTTGATGGCTTGGTAAGCCCCCTTGTAGGCCGGGCAGCCTTTTTCGAAATGGATGACCAGGCTCTCGGCGTTCAGCGGTTCGGCGAGGGTGTAGGCCACGATGATGTTGTCGACGAACAGCGCCCCGCCCAGGATGCGGTCGAACGCGTCCCAATGGTTGAGAACCCTCAGGATGGCGCTGTTTTCGGAGGCCAGAATATCGGATGATTCGCAGTCGCGCCAGGAGCACCAGTCCTCCTGCATGGCCATGGCCTGCTCGATCAGCTTGGGGCCAAAATCCACGTAGGTGAACTCGTAGCTTTTGAGGAACTGGTTGAGGAGGTTTTTCTTGTTGTGGAACCGGTTTCCCGGCAGATCCACGAGATCGCTCACCGCATACAGATAGTCCCAATGGCCGCGCTCCGGCGCCACGACCACGCGCTCCCCGAAGCGCGACTGCCAGATTTCGGCCAGCTGCTCGGGCACGCGGATGAACACCCCGCCGCCGCTTTGAACCGAAGGCAGATGGGATTCCCAATCGACCGCGCCCCAGGGGCCGACCGGCGCCCAGAGGGCTTCCTGCGGCCGGGTCTGCTTGATCCAGGCCAGTTTCCCATCCCAGGCCCACCGCAGGCCGTAGTCCTCGGCCCAGGCCCAGATGTTCAGGAAGCTGTAGTCCGATGCCACTTGGGGGCACCGCGCCAAAAGATCGAGATAGTCCTTTTGCCGGTCGAGCGAGATCGTTTCAAAACTGAGCGGCATGTTGCCTTCCATTCATGGGTTGCCGGCCGTGATCGGGGTCTCGGCGTTGAGGGCTTCAGCGAGCTGCCTGCCCGTCCGGTAGGCTTCGTCCAGGTAGTCCGGGTGCTCCTGCACGTCGCTTTCGTGCTCCAACCCCCGATAGAGCAGGGACTTCCAGAGGTCCATGTCCAGCGTGTCGAAAAAATAGCGCACGCTGAGCAGCGTGCCCTCGAACAGCCGCTTGCCGCGGGTGGCCCCCGCCGAGATGAAGAGCCCCCTGCGCCGGTCGGCTGCCGGGCGGTCCCGGTCCTGGCCGACCCAGTACTTTTTGACCCAGAGTGAATGAAACCGGTCCATCAGGATCTTGGTGTGGGCGCTCACCGCGTAGTAGAAAATCGGCGAGGCCAGCATCAGGCCGCCGGCGGAGAGGACCAGCTCGCGGACCTTCTGGAAATCGTCATGGATGCGGCACTCCCCGTCCCGCTGGCAGCTGTAAATCTCCAGACAGGGGGAGATCCTGAGGTCCCGCAGCACCACCTCCTCCACCCGGGCGCCGGCCTCCTGGGCGCCGGCCACCGCCTGTTTCAGCAGCGTCGCCGTGTTGCCGCGACGACGGGGGCTGCCGTAAATGGCGACAATCCGGTTCATATTTCCAAGATCGGTCCGATCGGGCAGTGATCGGATCCGAAAATATCGTTGTCGATGAACGCCGCCTCAATCACCGATCAGGGTCCTGACACCGGCCAGGCCGGGGTTGCCCGCGAATCGTTTCAAGACCTCTTCGATCGAGCGCAGGCCCTCGCGCACGATGGCGGTCTTCGGCCGGGAAGAGCTCAGCTGGGCCGCGATGGTCTTGAGATCGGCCATCACCTCCGCCAAGGTGTCGAAGTCGAGCCCCAGGGTGCCGGCCTGGGCTTTGATGCCGTCGCAGACCCGCTCGACGGCCTGGCAGACGGCCGGCTCCATGATGCGGCTGCCCCCCAGCCGGGCGATGGCCGCGCCCCCGCTTACGGCGCCGAGCGCCGACTGCACCACGGCCGCCCCCTCGGCGCTGATCCCGATTCCCCCGGAAAGGGTCCTGACTTCCACCAGGCCGGCGGCCATTAGATCCTGTGCCGCCTGCGACGCCGCATCCCGGTCCCAGCCCAGGGCTTTGCCGATGTCGTACATGGAAACCTGCCGTACGGGTTGGCCCTCCGTCTGCTCGAACAGGCGTTTGAGGAATTGCCTCGCAGCCTCACCCATATCGTCGAATGTCATCCGTGCGACCTCATTCTGCCGGCCTCCATGCGGTTCAGCCTTTCGCGACGGCGTTCACGGCGGACCGGATCTCGGGGTACCGGAAACCAAAATGGTGCTGCAGGAGCTTTTGAGGGACCGCGCGCTGGCTGCCGAGCAGCACGTCGGCGAACTCCCCCAGCGCCAGGCGGACCATGAAGGCCGGTGCGGGCATTACGGCCGGCCGGTTCAAGGCGCGTCCGAGCGCGACGGCGAGATCGCGGTTGGTGACCGGCTCGGGCGCGCAGAGGTTGACCGGTCCGCTGATCTCCGGGTGTTCGAGCAGGAACAGCATCGCCGCCGAAAGGTCCTCCAGGTGGATCCACGGGAACCACTGCCGGCCGTTTCCGATCGGCCCGCCCACGAAGGATTTGAAGGCCGGGATCATCCGGGCCATGGCGCCGCCGCCTTTTCCGAGCACCACCCCCAGGCGGGTCAAAACCACGCGTGCCCCTTTGGCCGCAGCCGCGAGGGCCTCTTTTTCCCAATCCTTCGAAAGCCCGGCGAGGAAGTCGCCTCCGGCGGGGGCCTCCTCCGTGAGCACGTCGTCGCCGCGGTTGCCGTAGAAGCCTACCCCTGAGGCGCTGATGAGAACCACCGGATTCCCCGGCGGCAGGCCCTGGACCACGCGGCGCGTGGTCAGGATGCGGCTCTCGCGGATCTCGGTTTTCACCGCCTCGTTCCAGCGCCCGGAGATCGAACGGCCGGCCAGGTTGACCACGGCGTCGACGTCGGCGAGGGCCTCCTGCCACGGCCCCGGCTGTGCTGTGTCCGCCGCGATGAAACGATACTTCGGGTGAGAAATCCCCTTGTTCCGCAAAGACCGGGCCAAGCCGACCACCTGGTGGTTCCGGTTCAACAGAACACCGGTCAGGTGCGTGCCGATGAACCCCGATGCGCCGGTTACCAGGATTTTCATGGCTAAAATTCCTCACACGCGGTCAACAACAGACACCCTAGATCGCTGGTGTGGGTTTGTCAACCGAAGCAGGTGGGCTTGTAGGGGACGGTCGGCGGTTCCACCGACCGGCTCTGGCATTGCGGGCAGATGCCCGTAAACTCCGGTTTGTGGCCGACGATCGGAAAGTCGAAGGCTTCCCCGACCGACCGGTCGATGCCAACGCCTAGTTCGACGCAGGCATCCACCCGCCGGTCGCAGTGCAGGCAGCGGATAGGGTCATGATCCCCGGCCCGGCCGCCGAAGCGCTTCAGGTGCCGCCTACCCCTTTTTGCGCGTTTCAAGAGGCACGAACTCGCATACATCGGGGCCGCAGTAGTCCCCGACGTACTCGGATTCCGGACGGTAGAGCACGGGCTTGGCCCCGGCTCCGCCGAACTGCTCTTCGATGACGTGGGCCGCCCAGCCGGCCACGCGGGCGATGGCGAACACGGGCGTGAACAGGTCGACCGGAATCCCGAGATAGTAGTACAGTGACGCACTGTAAAAATCGACGTTGACGGGGATGTCCGCGTTCTTGCGCGCGCGGAAGATTTCCTTGGCGGTCTTCTCGATCAGGGTGGACATCTCGTACCACCGCGGGTTGCCGACGCCCTCCCCCAGTGCCTTGGACATGGGCGCCAGGATGTGCGCCCGGGGGTCGTCCACGTCGTAGACCGCATGCCCGAGGCCGAAGATCTTGCGGCCCGCGTCGAGCTCGGCATTGACGAAATCCGCCACCTTGTCGGCGCTGCCGAGCTTGAGCAGCATCTGCATGACCCTGGCATTGGCCCCGCCGTGCAGCGCCCCGGACAGGGAGCCCACGCCGGCGGCGACCGCTGCGTACATGTGCGCCTGGGTGGAGGCCACCTCGCGGGCGGCAAAGGTGGAGGCGTTGAAGGCGTGCTCGGCGTGCAGGACGAGCGCGGTGTCGATGGCGCGGGTCGCCGTTTCGTCCGGGGCCCGACCGTTCAGCATGTAGAGAAAATTGGCGGCATGGCCGAGCTCGGGCGACGGCGCCATCGGGTCCTTGCCGCTGCGGATGCGGTGCCAGGCGGCGACAACGGTCGGGAACCGGGCGATCAGCCGATGGGCCATGCGCAGGGCGGCCTCCCTGGAGAACTCCGCGATGTCGGGGTCGTGGTTGGCGAGCATCGGCACCGCCGCCTGGAGGATGTCCATCGGCACCGATTTGGGCGGCCGCGTTTTCAAGGCGGCGATGAGCCCCGGAGGGACGCCCCGTTCGGCGGCCAATTTGGCGCGGAAGCCCTTTAACTCCTCGGCCGTCGGCAGAACCTCATGGAGGAGCAGGTGGGCGACCTCCTCGTAGCCGGCCTTCGCCAGATCCTGAATCTTGTATCCGCGGTAAATCAGACGGCCGTTCTTCCCGTCGACCTCGCAAATGCGGGTGTTGGCGATCGTCACACCCCGCAGCCCGGTGTTCAACGTGATCTTGCATTCCTCTTCCATGGCCTATCCCCCGGTGTTGAAGCGGTCAGACATCAATCCACATGTCGACCTCATTGCCGCCATGCGAACACGTGCCTTTGGCCCTGACATGCTTTTTCACATCGGAGTGCTTAAACGCGGGCATCGAATTATTTAAAATCCAAACATTGTCTGGAGACACGAAAAAGTCAAGCCCAATCGCACCATTGATCGTGAAAGCAACGCCGGCGGGGGCGGCCGGTTGAAATGCCCGCGGAAGGCATGCTATAGGCCGAGGCGCCACCGGAGTCGGACTTCATGAACACCGTGCATCTCGAAAAAGGCTACCACCTAAGGCTTACCGGCAGGCCGTCGGCCGAACTCGAGGTCCTGCCACGGCCGGCGCGGGTCGCCGTCGTGCCGGAGCGCCTGCCGTTCGTCAAGCCCCGTCTCAAGGTCAAGGTCGGCGACCGGGTGAAGACCGGGTCCGCGCTGTTCGAGGACAAGCGGCACCCCGGTGTCTCCTATCGGTCCCCCGGGGCGGGCACGGTGAGCTCCATTTTGTTCGGCCCCCGGCGGGTGGTGCGCCACATCGTCGTGGATCTCGATGACAAAGAAGCGTTTGAGGAATTTGGGCCGATCGATCGCGAGGCCCTTGAGGGAATCGATCGGCTCGAACTGATAGACAGGCTCATGGCGGGCGGCCTGTGGCCGCTCCTCCGCGAGCTTCCGTTCCGGCACGCTGCCGGCATCAAGACCCGGCCCTCGGCGATTTTTGTCCATCTGGACAACCTTGATCCCTTCCACCCGCTGCCATCGGTCTACCTCCGGGGGTGCGAGGATCTGTTCGAGTTCGGACTCCGGGCCCTCGAACGGGCCGCCGATGCCCCGGTCAAAATCTCCATCGCCAAGGAAAACGCTTCCACCGTCAACGGGCTGCGCAGCCGCATCACCCATGTCTACACCGGCAACTACCCCTCCCATGACCCCGGGGTGTTGCTCTACCGCACGAAACGATCCGCCGACGAGAACCACGCCTGGTTCATCTCCGGGCAGGGGGTGCTCCTGCTGGCCCAGTTTCTGCGGGAAGGCTGCCTGCCCACCGAACAGACGCTGGTCGTTGCCGGCCCCGGGGTGAAAAGCCCCCGACACGTCAGGGCCCGGATCGGCGCCCCCATTTCCGACCTGAGCAAGGGGCGGGTGCCGGCTCCCGAGAGCCGATGCATCGCCGGAGGGGTGTTCAGCGGGTTGCCGGCGGCGATGGACTCCTTTTTGAATGCGGGGGAAACGTCGCTGGTCTATCTGCCCGAGGGTGCCGTGAGCCCCCCGCCCCTCGAATGGATGATGCCGGGGCGCGATGTTCCCAGCTACTCGCGGGCCTTCCTCTCCGCTTTCGCCCCCCCGCGCGAACGCAGCATGAGCTGCAATCGGCACGGGGGGCTGCGGGCCTGCATCCAATGCGGCTTTTGCGCGCGGGTCTGCCCGGTGGATATCCTGCCGCAGCTGACCTACAAGGCCGTTCTCGCGGAGGAAGTGGAGGAGTCCCTGGCCCACGGCCTGCTCGACTGCGTGGAGTGCGGGCTGTGCTCGTTCGTGTGCCCGTCCAAGATCGACCTGCTCCAGGCCCTGCGCCGCGCCCGGGAAGCCTACTACGACGACATCGCGTGAGCTCATGAACCCGATCAACCGGTTTTTCGACTCCCAGCGCCGCCACTTCGAAAAGGGCGGCCGCTTCGAAAAATACTATTTCGTCTACGAAAACATCGAATCGATCTTCTATCCTCCCCCCCACGTGACCACGGTGAGCCCCATGGTCCGCGACCGGCTCGACGTCAAGCGGTTCATGTTCCTGGTTGTCGTGGCCCTGCTGCCCCACTATGCCTTCGGGGTCTTCAACGTCGGCTACCAGTCGCACCTCGCCTCCGGGCTGCCGCCGGACTTCTGGCCGGCGGTAGCCAAGGGGCTGCAAGTGGTGGTGCCGATGGTGGCGGTCACCTACGCCGTAGGGTACTTCTGGGAAGCCCTGTTTGCCACCGTGCGCAAGCACGAGATCAGCGAGGGGCTTTTTGTCAGCTGCGCCCTTTTTCCGCTGACCCTGCCTCCGACCCAGCCCCTCTGGCAGGTGGCCCTCGGCATCTCCTTCGGGATCGTCATCGGCAAGGAGATCTTCGGCGGCACCGGCCGCAATTTCCTCAACCCGGCCCTGACGGGCCGCGCCTTTCTCTACTTTGCCTACCCGGTCCAAACCTCCGGCGATGCCGTCTGGACCGTTTTGGCCGCCGGCCGCACAGCGCCCGTGGACGCCTTCACCAGCGCCACTCCGCTGGCGGTGGCGGCGGCCACCGAGAGCGGCAGCGTCCCACAAGCGTGGGTGGATGCCGGCTACAGCACGGCCAAACTCTTTTTCGGGCTCTACCCGGACTCGATCGGCGCCTCGGCGACCTTCCTCTGCATCGTCGGCGCCCTCTTTCTGATCACGGTGGGGGTGGCCGACCACCGCATCATCCTGGGCGACATCCTCGGGTTTCTGGCGACGGCGGGGCTGCTCAACCTGCTTGCAGGGCCGGGCTCATCGCCTTACCTTCACTTAAGCCCGCTGCATCACCTGCTGGTGGGCGGGGCGGCCTTCGGCATCGCCTACATGACCACCGATCCGGTCTCCGCGCCGGCCCTGCCGGGGGCGCGCTGGGTCTACGGGTTTTTGATCGGGATGCTGACGGTGCTGATGCGCGTGTTCAACCCGGCGTTCCCCGAGGGGATCGGGATCGCCATCCTGTTCATGAACTGCTTTGCGCCGCTGATAGACGAGATCCAGCTCAAGGTGCGCCTCAAGAAACGGGTGCCCAATGTCCGGTAACTTCAAGAGCCTTCTGTTCGCGCTGATTCTGTGCATCGTGTGCAGCCTGCTGTTGACGGGCGCTTCGAGCGGACTCAGGCCCTGGCAGGAGCGCAACGCGTTGACCGACCGCCACCGCAACGTTCTGCGGGCGGCGGGGCTGCTGGAGGAAGGGCGCTCCTATTCCGCCGCCGAGGTCGAGCGGCTCTACCGGGAGCGCATCCGCGAATTGCAGGTGGATCCGGCGGGGCGCATCCTGGAGAGGACCGATTCGCCCAAAGATGCCGCCGGTCTTCCCATCTACCTCAGCGTCGAGGGCGAGGAGATCATCGGCTACATCGTCCCGATCGATTCGCGCGGGCTCTGGGGCCCGATCCAGGGCTACCTCGCCCTGGATCGCGATGGGGCCACCGTCAAGGGGTTTGCCGTCTACCAGCACGCCGAAACACCGGGCCTGGGGGGGGAGATCGAAAAGCGGTGGTTTCGCGACAACTGGGTCGGAAAGAAGATCGTCACCCGGGAGGGCCGATTCGTCTCGGTGGGCATTGCCAAGGGCCGGGCGGAGGAGACGGTCCCCAAGGAGAAACAGTTGAACTACGTGGACGGAATCAGCGGTGCCACCCTTACCGGCAAGTACCTTGCCGCCGGCATCAAGGACACCCTGAGCCGCTACGAGCCGGTATCCATCAAGTTCCGCAAGAACCTGCTGACCGAGCTGGGGCTGCCGTCCCCCGCTGCCTCGAACTGATGCCGATGGAGGCCTCATGAACACCGTCGTGGCCAAACCCTGGGCGGCCGTCAGGCGCACCGTCGCCTACAAGGAAGTCATCAAGGCCCTCTGGAAAACCAACCCCATCTCCAAGCAGATCCTCGGCATCTGCTCGGCGCTGGCGGTGACGGTCCAGATGCAAACGGCCGTCGCCATGGGGCTCGCCCTGACGACGGTGGTGGCTTTTTCAAGCCTGATCGTCTCCTTGCTGCGGGCGAGCATCCCGCGCAACATCCGCATCATCGTCCAGGTCGCCGTGATCGCCACCCTGGTGATCATCGCCGACGAGCTGCTCAAGGCCTTCCTGTACGACGTGAGCAAGCAGCTTTCGGTCTTTGTCGGCCTGATCGTCACCAACTGCATCGTTCTCGGCCGCACGGAGGCTTACGCGATGAACAACCCCCCGGGGCGGGCCTTCCTCGACGGGTTGGCCAACGGGCTGGGGTACACCTCGGTCCTGGTCGGGGTGGCCTTTTTGCGGGAGCTTTTCGGCTCCGGGCGGGTGCTGGGCTACCCGGTGATCCCGGAGGCGTTCTACCAGGCCGGTTATGTGAACAACGGGCTGCTCGTGCTGGCACCGGGCGCCTTCATCATGATCGGCCTTTTCGTCTGGTTGGAGCACACCCTGCTGGAGAGAAAATAGCGGTGGAAAACCTGATCGGCATCGGGGTCAACTCGATCTTCGTCGGCAACATCCTGTTGTCCTATTTCCTGGGGATGTGCTCGTTTCTGGCGGTTTCGCGCAACCTGAAGACCGCTGCGGGGCTGGGGGTGGCGGTCATCTTCGTCATGGCGCTCACCACCCCGGCCAACTGGCTGATCTACCGCTTCCTACTGGCGCCCGGGGCGCTGGCCTGGGCCGGGCTGCCTGAGATCAACCTGAGCTTTCTAAAGCTCATTCTGTTCATCGCCCAGATCGCGGCGATCGTGCCGGTGCTGGAGATGGTCATCGACCGTGACTCCCCGGCGCTCTACACGGGGCTGGGCGTCTACCTGCCGCTGATTACGGTCAACTGCGCCATCCTGGGCGTATCGCTTTTCATGGTCGAGCGCAGCTACACGTTCGCCGAGACCCTGGTGTACGGGGCCGGATCGGGCACCGGCTGGTGCCTGGCCATCATCGCCATGGCGGCCATCCAGAAGAAGCTGCGGTATGCCGACGTGCCTGCGGGGTTGCAGGGCTTCGGGCAGAGCATGATCGTCACCGGCCTGATCGCCATCGGCTTCATGCTCTTTGCGGGGGTTTCCATTTGAACGAATACGTCGTCAGCACCGCGGTGTTCGCCGGCGTGATCGTCGTTCTGGTCGGGATTCTGCTGCTGGTGGAGTCCCGGGTGGTGCAGAAGGGCGAGCGGCGGATCTTCATCAACGACGAACCGGAAAAGAGCCTTCAGGTGCCGAGCGGGCGAACGCTGCTGGCCGCGCTCGCGGAAAACAAGATCTACCTGCCGTCGGGCTGCGGCGGGGGCGGCTCCTGCGGACTGTGCAAATGCAAGGTCGAGTCGGGGGGGCGGGACATCCTGCCCACGGAGCTGGCCCACCTCACCCGCAAGCAGCGACTGGAGGGCATCCGCATCTCCTGCCAGCTCAAGGTCAAGGAGGACATGCGGGTCCGCATCCCGGAGGAGATCTTCAGCATCAAGAAGTACAGCGCCACGGTGGTGTCAAACGAAAACGTGGCCACCTTCATCAAAGAGCTGATCCTGCGGCTGGAGCCCGGGCAGGCGCTCAACTTCAAGTCCGGCGCCTATGTCCAGATCGACATCCCCCGCTACCAC
>JALOPD010000268.1 GCA_025454075.1 Desulfobacterales bacterium
GTCATGGCCGAGCGCCCGGTCATCCAGGCGGATGACATCCCCCTGGATGTGGGGGATTGGGAGGCAGAGCACGGCGGTGGTGTCCTGCCGGCAGCCGCCCCCCCGGACGAAACCGACGGTCCGGCCATCGACCTTAACCAGCGCCAGCGCAAGGCCTGGGCGGCCATCATGGCTCAGGGCCGGATCACCCGCAGCCGCTACCAGGAGATCATCGGCGGCAACCTGCCCACCCGCACGGCCATCTACGATCTCCAGGACCTGGTGAGCAAGGGGGTCCTGAAAAAAACCGGCAGCGGACCGGCCACGCACTATGTGTTGGCCGATCGACAGGCATCGGCTGGTGGTGGATAGCTGGCAGATAGCTGAAAAATCAAGCGCTGCTCCGACCTCATCGAGGTCGGCCCGTCTCGTCTGCCGGTCAGGACAAAAAACTTCACCTGCTGGCGACCGGCTGACGGGCTGACCTCCTTCACCCCATCCGCGCATACCAGTCGGCATACCGCCGGTTGCGCTCGAGCAGCTCCGCATGCGTTCCCCGGTCCGCCACCCGTCCGTTTTCCATCACCACCACACCGTCCATGCGGTCCATGCCCGCCAGCCGGTGGGTGATCCAGAGAACCGTCCGGCCCGCCGTGACCTCCAGCAGGGACTCCACGAGTTCGGCCTCCGTGATCCGGTCCAGCCCCTCGGTGGGCTCGTCCAGCACCCAGACCGGCGCACCCCTCAGAATGGCCCGGGCAACGGTGAGGCGCCGGGCCTGCCCGGCCGATAGGAGTTTTCCGGCTTCCCCGACCCATGTGTCCAGCCCGTCCGGCAGACGGTTCACGAACTCGGCCAGGCGAGCGGCGGCAAGCGCGCGTTGCAGCTCGGCATCGCCCGCGTCCGGCTTGGCCAGGTGCAGGTTATCCCGAACGGTGGCTGAAAACAGGTGGGACTGCTGGGAGACGACCACGATCGCCCGGCGCAGGTCGGGTTCGCTCAGGCCCCGGATGTCCGTGCCGCCAATGCGGACCGCGCCGGCTTCCGGGTCGAAAAAGCGCACCAGCAAGTGGGCCAAAGTCGATTTGCCGGCGCCGCTTTCGCCGACAACGGCGATGCGCCGCCCCTGGGGGATGACGATGCTCACCTGATCGAGCGCCGGCGCAAGCTCCGGCCGGTAGCGGAAGCTCACGCTCTCGAAGGCAACCTCGACGCGCTCCGGCACCGCCCGGGCCGATCCCGTGAAGCTGACGGGGGGCGCGGTTTCAACCACCTCCAGAAGCCGCCGCCCCGCCGCGCGCGTTCGCTCCAGGAACTGGAACGCCGCCGGCAGGGCGAAGACGGTCTCGAAGGCGGCCGTCACTGCCAACGCGATCAGCGCGAGCGCGGCGCCGTCCAGCCGCCCGGTCGAGACCCGTCCGCAGCCGAGGTAAAGGGCCGTTAACACGGTCGCCCCGGTGAGCGCGTGCATCGCCGCTGCCGACACCCCGCGGATGTGCGCCATGCGTCGCTGGCCTGCGGTCAGCGCCGACTGGCTGCGCCGGACACCTTCCTGGTAGCGGAGGGCCGCCCCGAAAAGGACGATCTCCGCCAGCCCCTGCAGTCCCTCCACCGCCCGGGTGCGCAGCTCGGCCGAGCGCACGGCGATTAGGTGGCCGGCGGGTTCGGCCGCCCGGGCTGCGCCGGCTGAAACGCCGCTCCCGGCAAAAACGAGCAGAAGCCAGACCGTCGCGGCTATCCATGCGTCGAAGGCGGCCAGCAGGAAAAAAAGAAAAACCGAACCCAGCAGGGCGACAACCGCGGGCGCCAGCGCCCGCAGGTACAGATTGTCGAGCGCCTCGATGTCGGTGACGATGCGGTTGAGGATGTCGCCGCTGCGGAAGCGCCACAGGCCCGACGGCGCCAGCGGTTCGAGGCGTTGATAGAACCACACCCGCAGGTTTTCCAGGATCCGGAACGTGGCATCGTGGGTGACGATGCGCTCCGCGTAGCGGGCCGCCGTCCGCAAAATGGCGAAGATGCGCACGCCGATGCTCGGCATGAAGAAGTTGAACAGGTAGGCCGTGGCCGGCGCCAAACCCGCGGCCGCCGCGGATGAGATGAACCAGCCCGACAGGGACAGGAGGCCCACGGCCGCCGTGGCCGCCGCCAGGCCGGCCAGCACTCCCAGGGCCAGCCGGTCCAGGTGCCGGGGAACGGCGGCCAGAAACGGCCCGAGGTCCCTGAGGATGGAGGCCTTCACGGGGTGTCCCCGGCCGGCAGGACGCCGGTGAGCCGCTGGAACGGTCCGGCCGCCGTCATAAGATCGGCGGGGCTGCCTTCCTCAACGATCCGGCCCTGCTCCAGCACGAGAATGTGATCCGCCCGCTGGATGTCGGCCAGCCGGTGGGTCACTGTCAGAACCGTCCGTCCGGCCCGCAGGGATTCGATCGCGGCCGTCACCAGGTGTTCGGTCTCCGCGTCCAGCCCGGCGCAGGGCTCATCCAGCAGTAGCACGGGCGCGTTCTTGAGGAAGACACGCCCCAGGGCCACGCGCTGGGCCTCGCCGCGGGAGAGCCCCGATCCTTGCTCGCCCACCGGTGTGTCCAGCCCCCGGGGCAACCGGTCCGCGAATTTTAGCACGCCGGCCTCCCGGGCCGCCGCGACGATCTCCCCGTCGCCGGCCTCCGGACGCCCCAGGCGCAGGTTTTCACGGATGGTGCCGTGAAACAGGACCGGGTTCTGCCCGATCCAGCCGACCTGCCGCCGCCACCACCCGAGGTCGATCTCGCCGAGGGGAACTCCGTTTACGACAATCTCACCCCGGTCCGGCCGGGCGAACCCCAGCAGGAGGAAGACCAGCGTGGATTTGCCCGCGCCGCTGCCGCCGACCAGGGCGGTGTGGCGGCCGGGTGCGAGATCCAGGCGGACGCCCTCAAGCGCCGGCCGCCGGCCGTTTTCATAGGCAAGTTGCAGGCCCCGGCATTGGATGCGGATCCCGCCGGCCGCCTCCGGCCGCAGCGCGCCTCCGGACATGCCCGGGACAGGCCCTTCCAGCAACCCCCGGATGCGATCGGCCGCCGCCAGCGCCTGGGCCCGGGCGTGGTAGTGGACGCCCAACTCGCGCAGTGGCTGGAAAAACTCGGGGGCCAACAGCAGGATGAACAGGCCGTCGGCCAGGGTCAGCGGACGCCCGTACATCCCGAAGCTGAAGTAGCCGAGATAGCTCATCCCCAGGTAAACTGCGACCAGGGCGATCGACAGGGAGGTAAAGAACTCCAGCACTGCGGAGGAAAGAAAGGCGACCCGCAGGACGCTCATGGTGCGCCGGCGATAATCGGCCGAGACCCGGGCGATGCGCTCGGCCTCGTCGCGGCTGCGGCCGAAGAGCTTGAGCGTCGCCAGCCCCTGCAGCACGTCGAGGAAGTGGGCGCTCATGCGGGCCAGGGCCTGGAAGTGGCGCTGGCTGATGTTTTCTGCACCCATGCCCACCAGGATCGTGAAGAGCGGGATCAGGGGGGCGGTGGCGAGCAGCAGCCCCCCGGCCGCCCAGCTCATCGGAAGGACCGCCGCCGCGATGGTCAGCGGCAACAGCACCCCCAGCGCCAGCTGGGGGAGATACAGGGCGTAGAAATCCTGCAGCCCCTCGACCTGCTCCACCAGGACGCTCGTCAGTGCGCCGGTGTGCTCCCCGCGGGTGAAGGCCGGCCCCCGAGCCGTGACGCGCTCGAGCAGTCGCAGGCGCACCAGCGACCGGATCCTCTCCCCGGCGGCAAAGGCGCTCGCCTCCCGCAGCCAGGCCAGGGCCGCCCGCACCAGGACGGCGGCGGCGAGCGCTGCAAACACGCCCGCCACGTCCTCGCGCGGCCGGGCATCGATGAACACCCCGTGAACGATCCGCGACAGGCAGAAAGCCTGGGCGATGACGGCAAGCCCCGCCAGCCAGCCCAGGGCTGCGGTGCGGACGATGGCCCCGCGGGCGGGCCGGCTTTGGTCATAAAGCCAGCGCATGGATTGTCGGGCGTCGACCGTCATCGCAAAACCGTTGACAAATCCGATAGCCATGGGCTATCGGAGAATGAATATAATCAGACTGAATTGTTCGGGCCAACGAGCCGCATGGGCCGATCCCGATAAACGCTGTTTTTGGCGTATTTGCAAGCAAAAAGCCCATCGGCCGAGGACGCGTTCGCCCTTGTATCCCTGTGGAAGCGGCATCCCGTGGCCGCCGGGGATGGTTTACAGAAAGCAGATACCAAGGAGCCTGCCCATGTTCTCCCTACCCACCGAAACCCTTGTCGACTTGTCGCGCTGGCAGTTCGCCCTGACCGCCATGTACCACTTCATCATGGTGCCGCTCACCCTGGGCCTGTCCTGGATCCTTTTCATCATGGAGTCGGTCTACGTGATGACCGGCCGGCAGATTTACAAGGACATGACCAAGTTCTGGGGCAAGCTCTTCGGCATCAACTTCGCCCTGGGGGTGACCACCGGCATCACCATGGAGTTCCAGTTCGGCACCAACTGGGCCTATTACTCGCACTACGTCGGCGACATCTTCGGCGCGCCGCTCGCCATCGAGGGGCTCATGGCCTTCTTCCTCGAATCCACCTTCGTGGGGCTGTTCTTCTTCGGGTGGAACCGGTTGAGCAAGCAGGCCCACCTGCTGACGACCTTCCTCGTGGCGCTGGGCTCCAACCTCTCGGCCCTGTGGATCCTGGTGGCCAACGCCTGGATGCAGAACCCGGTGGGGGCGGAGTTCAACCCCGTCACGATGCGCATGGAGCTCGCGAGCTTCGCGGACTTGTTCTTCAACCCCGTGGCCCAGGTCAAGTTCGTTCACACCGTCGCCGCCGGGTACGTGACCGCCTCGATGTTCGTTTTGGGCGTGAGCTCTCTCTACCTGCTCAAGGGCCGCGACGTGGCCTTCGCCCGGCGCTCATTTGCGGTGGCCGTGGGGTTCGGCCTCGCCTCGGTCTGCTCGGTGATCGTGCTGGGGGATGAGAGCGGCTACGAGGTCGGGCAGATTCAGAAGGTGAAGCTGGCCACCATGGAGGCCGCCTGGGACACCGAGCC
>JALOPD010000269.1 GCA_025454075.1 Desulfobacterales bacterium
CGGCGCTGAAATCCATCCCGCGGATCAATTCGAGCCTGGACGAGGCCTCCGGCGAAATCGTCCTGAAAAAGCACTACCACATCGGCGTGGCCGTGAACACCGAAGAGGGCTTGGTCGTGCCGGTGATGCGCGACGTCGACAACAAGAGCATCAAGGAGCTCGCCGTCGAGCTCCACACGCTCGTGCAAAGGTCCCATGCCCGCAAGATCGGCCTGGAGGAGTTCCAGGGCGGGACGTTCACCATCACCAACGCCGGGGCACTTGGGGGATGGACCTTTTCGCCGATCATCAACCATCCCCAGGTCGCGATCCTGGGCTTGGGCCAGGGCCGGCTTCAGCCGTCCGTCGTCAAGGGGGAAAAAGGCCTGGCGATCGCCGCCCGGCTCATCATGCCTGCGGTCCTGTGCATCGACCACCGGGTCCTGGACGGGGCCGACGCCGTGAACTTCCTGAAGCTCTTCAAGCAGATCATGGAAGACCCGGACGAATTGCTGATGTCCCTTGTCTGAACCACGGATTTGGTATTTCGTATTTCGTCAGCGGAGGCGCAACCATGGTCATGGGCGAACTGGCGCAGGAGGCCGAAGTGTTGGTGATCGGCAGCGGACCCGGCGGGTATGCCGCCGCGTTCCGGGCGGCCGACCTCGGCCTGGACGTGACCCTGGTGGACCCGGCGCCGCGTCCGGGGGGCGTCTGCCTCTACAAGGGGTGCATCCCCTCCAAGACCTTTCTGTTTTTATCGGAGTTGATCTTCGACGCCGCCCGCGCCAAGACCATGGGGGTCGCCTTCGACCCCCCCCGCATCGACCTGGCGGGCCTGCGGCGCTGGAAAGCCGAGGTGATCGAAAAGATGGCGGGCGGCCTGATGAGCCTGGCCAAACGCCGCGGGGTCCAACTCGTCAGCGGCCGGGCCGAGTTTGACTCCTCCGAGAGCGTGCGCCTGCACGACGCGGAGATCCGCCGCATCCGCTTCCGGCACGCCGTGATCGCCACGGGCTCCCGGCCCATCCCCTTCCCCGGCGCGGAATTCACCGCCGGCCGCCGGGTCATGAGCTCCACCGGGGCGCTCGCCCTGGCGGATATACCGTCGTCGCTGCTCATTCTGGGCGGCGGGTATGTCGGGCTCGAGCTGGGCACGGTGTACGCCGCCCTCGGCAGCCGGGTGAGCCTCGTGGAGCTGCAGGAGCGCCTGCTGCCGGGTGTGGACGCGGACCTGGTCGAACCTCTGCAGCAGCGGTTGAAGACGATTTTTGCCGACATCCGGTTGAAGACCCGGGTGAACAGCCTGCGGGAGGACGACACCGGGGTGACGGTCGGCCTGGACGGCGCTGGGGCCCCGGCCGAACAGCGCTTCGACCGCGTGCTGGTGGCGATCGGGCGCAAACCCGCCACCCAGGGGTTGGGCCTTGAGCACACGGCCGTGCAGCTGGACGCCGGGGGTTTCATCCGGGTGGACGGGCAGCAGCGCACGGCCGATCCTCGCATCTTCGCCGTCGGCGATGCCGTCGGCGGCATGATGCTCGCCCACAAGGCCAGCTACGAAGGCAAGGTGGCCGCCGAAGTGATCGCCGGCAAACCCTCGTCCTTCGACGTGCGCGCCATCCCCGCCGTGGTCTACACCGATCCCCAGATCGCCTGGTGCGGCGTCACCGAGGAGCAGGCGCAGCGGGACAACATCCCCGTGAAGGTGCAGCGGTTTCCGTGGAAGTTCTCGGGCCGCGCCGCCACCATGGGCGCGGCCGAGGGGTTGACCAAGATCATCGCCGACGCCGCATCCGGGAGAATCCTCGGCGTCGGCATCACCGGCCGCGACACCGAAGGCCTGATCTCGGAGGGGGTCCTGGCCATCGAGATGGGCGCCCTCGCCGAGGACATGGCGGCCAGCATGCACCCGCACCCCACGCTTTCGGAAACCGAGGGCGAGGCCGCCGAACTCTTTCTCGGCCACGCCACGCACATTATGGGGAAGGGTTCGAAGTTGAAAGTTGAGGGTTGAAAGTTTTTTCCACGTCGCAACTTCTCAGTGTTCTTCGATCAGCGCTTATTTGCCGGCTTTGAGCTTGTCGATCCAATCCGGCGGCACCTGGACTGCGACCACTTCCCCCCGGGCGCAGACGGCCCCCCGGGCGGAAAGGCTCACCGCCAGCACCACCTTCTTTCCCTTGATCTCCTTCACGCGGCCCCGCAGTTCGAGCACGGCGTCGATCGGCGTCGGCGCCAGGTAGTCGACATGCAGGGACGCCGTGACAAAACGCACCGGAGGCGCGCTGCCCATCTCGCGCCGCTCGGCCCGATAGGCAGCGGCGGCCGCCGTCCCCGTGCCATGGCAGTCGATGAGCGAGGCGATCAGCCCGCCGTAGACATACCCCGGAAGAGCGGTGTGATAGGGCCGCGGCTGAAACCGGCACACGCTTTCATCGCCCTCCCAATAGCTCTTGATCTGAAGCCCGTCCGGGTTCAGCCGGCCGCATCCATAGCAGTGGCTCATATCGTCCGCATAAAAATCCTGAAACGCCTTCTCCGTCATCGATCCTCCTCGCCGCAGCGTGTTTATTACTCCGGCAATAAAACAGGTGCCACTTCAGCCGCTGTCAGGCGGAGCGGGGTGCCCGCCGCGGCGAGCCGCAACCACCTGTTCAACGAACCTTTCGCCGGCAGGCCGCTTCGCGGAAAAACTAATCCCCTTCGCCCCCTTTGCCAGAGGGGGTTGGGGGGATTTTGGATAAGGACCGCATCAAGCCTTAAGGCGCGCCGTCCGGCCGGACCCTGCCCGCCTTCGGGCCTGAGATGGGGTTATGCCGCCGCTCTCAATCGCCCTTCTGGTACTTGAAGGAGAGGCTGACTCGCGCGCGGAAGGCCACCACCTTGCCCTTGTCGATTTTCAGGTCGAGCTTGGTGATTTCGGCGACGCGCAGTTCCTTGAGGCTTTTCGATGCGGTGTCCACGGCGTTCTTGGCCGCATCCTCCCACGACTTGGTGCTCGTTCCGACCAGTTCGATGACTTTGTAAACACTCTCGGCCATGACGTCCTCCTTTTTGGGTGAGCACGGTTGAACCACATGCCGGAGACGGCGCCGGGCGCCCTCCGGCTGCCCGGAGCAACGCCTTCGGAAGAAGGCGGACGGCGCAGCGATGAGGTGAAAAAATTTCAGGCCGCTCGTGAGCTGCAGCGGAGATGAGAACCCGCGCGCGGACGGATGCCGGCTGTAACGAACAGGGGCGCCGGCGCGGCAGGTGGAGAAGTGAGCGACATCTACTGTCTACAGGAAATCCGCCTCTCAAGTCAAGCCGGCTGTGTTGGATGGAGACAAACAACCGCAGCGCACCCTCAGGAAGGGCGTAGTGCGGGGAATCCGAGCCTTACGTTCCGTGAGGGCCGGGGGCGAAGACGGATGTGCGAGGGTCTCCCCACGAGATGTCATCAGACAACCCAGACGGTAAAGTTTTTCCCTCCATAAACGACCTCATGACCGACCCGGCCCATAAAAAAAGCGTCCACTTTGGAAAGTCCCCGTCGCCCGACAACAATGGTGCCGTAACCCCCGTCTGCCGCTTCCTGGACAATGGCATCGGATCGGCTGTGTACACCGGAAATTATTTTTTCGGATATTTTTTCAGATTCAAATCCGGATGCCGTCAGCCTTTCTTTTACATCCTGAAACAGTCGCGCCAATTTCAACTTGAAAGCGTCAAGGCCGGTATCGGACAGGTCGACGTCGGGGGGCTCATGCTGTTTAACTTCAGAAAGATCGAAATTGACGGCCCCCAGGCCGGGAATCGCATGAAATACACAGACCGCATACCCATGTCCGCCTAAAAATGCGGCAACGAATTCAACCGCTTTCATCGAAGCCGCTGAAGCATCGACGGCCAATAAAATTTTTTTGACGGGTGGGGCCGGCCCCACGATCACAATCGGGATAAAAGTTAAAGATTGCAGGAGCTTGACGGCCACGCTGCCGAGTACGAGATTTTTCAGTGCGCCCATCCCGCGCCTTCTCAGGACGACGGCACTGTAACCGTTTCTCGCTTCATCGATGATGTCCCGGGCGACCCCTTTTTCTAATAGATGAAATTTGACTTCAATCGACTGTTCCGGAAATCCGCCGGCGATCAAAATCTTTTTCGCCTCTTCCAGATAGGCCCGGATTTCTCGTTTCTCCTCCATGTTCCGATTTTTCAGTTGATGCACGGCTTCTGCGCAAGTGGGCTCCTTCTCCAGTTCCCGATATTCTTCCGGCAAACCGCTGAAGACGTGAAACAGCACGATCCGCGTGTTCTCGCCAACGGGCATAAAATTCTTTACATAGTCAACCGTGTGTATGGCACGTTCGGAACCATCAACCAGGATGAGCAATTTTTTTTGAGTGGTCATACTCCCGCCTCCGCGCTTAGAGCGGAAAACCGCTGTCCATGCACCCTGTCGTCCCAGCGCTTTTAAATTGAATGAAAAAAGCGCATCCTTAATGGAAACTATCCGCCGCCGCCCAATACCGCGTAAAGCCTCGCCTGATTGGCAAGCTTTGTCAGGCGGAGCGCGACCAGCCCTTGCTGCGCCGCATAGAGAGACCGTTGCGCATCGAGAACGCCCAAGTAGTTGTCGATTCCTTTGGCAAAACGCGCATTGGAGAGGCTGTAGGTTTTTGAGGAGGCAACCACCAGGGATTGCTGGGCCGCTACCTGCTGGTCCACCGTGCCTTGCACGGCAAGAGCGTCGGCCACTTCTCGGAAGGCGGCCTGAATCGCCTTCTCGTATTGGACGATGGCGATTTCCTTTTCTGTTTTACTGGCATCCAAGGCCGACCACAGCCGGGCATCAAAAATCGGCATCAGTATCTGCGGCGCGAAACTCCAGGTTTCCGAACCGGATTTGAACAGACCGGACAGTTCCCCGCTCACGGTTCCGGCGGAGGTGGTCAGCGCAATCCGGGGAAAGAGCGCCGCCCGGGCCGCACCGATATTCGCGTTGGCGGCCTTGAGAAGATTCTCCGCCGCCATGACATCCGGCCGCTGCAGGAGCACATCG
>JALOPD010000270.1 GCA_025454075.1 Desulfobacterales bacterium
CGCGAGCTGGCGTCGCGCAACGAGTTGGAGATCAGCCGGGCGGTCGAGGACGGCAAGCGGCGCATGGCCGAGCTCGCCCGGGAAGGAGCGGCGCTGGTAAATGCCTGAGCCCGCCCAATCCCGCACATTCGAACTCGACGAAGTCATGCTGGCCATGGACGTGGTGGACACGCTCCGGCACCAGCGCTCGCTCGTCGAGCGCGAGCTGCAGTCCGACGACCGCGAGCAGGCGCTGATCGAGAAGCTTCGCAAGATCTACGCCGACCAGGGGCTGGAGGTCTCGGACGAGGTGGTCGCCCGGGGCGTGCGGGCCATGCGCGAGGAGCGGTTCGCCTATCGGCCGCCGAAAAAAGGCTTCAAGACCAGCCTGGCGCATCTGTACGTGAACCGGGGCCGCTGGTTCAAGGGGGTTGCGGTCCTGCTGGTGGCGCTGGCGGCCGTCTGGGCCGGGTATCGCTTCCTCTACGTGATGCCGGCCGAACGCGGGAAGGCCGAGCTGGCCCGCGAGCTTGGCGGCCGGGCGAGCGCCCAGCAGGAGCGCGCGGCGGCCCTGCGCGGCCGGATCGAGAGCACGGGCAAGGCACTTGAGAAGGCCCTGGGCATGGTGGCGGAGTCGGAGGCGCCCGCGGTCGGCCGGCTGGCGGAGCGGTCCCGCCTGGGGCTCGCGGCGGCGGCCGGGCGGCTGGAGGCTTTCGAAAAACTGCCGCCGGTCGGCGGCCTCGACGCCGGCAGCGTGGCGGAAAAGTCAGCCGTGGCGCAGCGCCGGCTCGGCGAGCGCAACGGGCTTCTCGATCTCGCCCAGAAGGACCTCGACGGCGCGCAGGCATCCGTCGACTCCATCCTGGCGCTCAGGGACGAGGTGGCCGGCCTCAGCGCGCTGCGCGCCCAGGCGCTGAAGGAGGCGCGCGAACCGGGAGCCGCCGGCAGGATCGAGGCGCTCTACGCCAACGCCGCGGCGGCGGCCGGGGCCGGCGATATCGAGAGCCTGCGCACCGCGCGCCAGGCGCTGCAATACGTTTACGACACGCTGCGCCAGGAATACACCCTCCAGATCGTCTCGCGGCCGGGCACCCCCAGCGGGATCTGGCGCACCCCGGCCAACAGCCGCACGGCCCGCAACTATTACCTGATCGTCGAAGCGCTCACCGCCAGCGGCCAGCGGCTCAAGCTGCCCGTCACCTCCGAGGAGGACGGCAAGGTCCGCACCGTGAGCGAGTGGGGGCTGCGGGTGGACCAGCAGGTCTACGAGCAGGTGCGGCGCGACAAGGAGGCCGACGGCATCGTCAACCGCAAGAACGTCGGTGTGAAAAAACGCGGCTACCTCACGCCCGAGTACAGCGTGTCGACCACGGGCGCGGCGATCACCGCGTGGTAGAGGATGGGGTCATGATTCAGGGCAGAGACCAGCTGGCCGTCATCGACGGGCACATCGCCGCGGCGCAGGAGGGCATCGACTCCGTCCACCGCCGCCTGGAAGCCGCCGGCCAGCGGCTCAGCCAGGTCCGGACGCAGACGGCCGAGGAGTTCCGCCGGCTGGCCAGGTTCCGGATGGACGAGCTGACCGCCAACCGCGTGCTCGCCCGCCTGGACGACACCGACCGCGCCGTGCTGAGCCTGCTTGAAAAGCGCGGCCGGGAGCTGGGCGCACTGGAGACGGAGATCGTACAGGTCCTGACGCGGCTGCCTGCGCTCAAGGCCGAGCGCGAGGAGGCCGTGCGGGGCCGGGACGAGCTCGTGACCCGGATCGACCGGCAGGCCGCCGAGATCCGCGCGCGGCTGGAAAGCGAGGAGGCCTATCGCGCCCAGGCGCAAAAGGCCGGGGACGCGGCGGCCACCGCCGAGCGCGCCGAGAGCAAGGCCGCCCAGGCCGAGGCCGACCAGGATGAAAAGGGCCGGCCCTACCGCGCGGACGCGCTGTTCATGTACCTGTGGGACCGGCGGTTCCTGACCCCGGACTACGCCGCCGGCGGCCTGGTCCGGATGCTGGACGGCTGGGTGGCGAAGCTGATCGATTACGCCGACGCGCGCAGCAATTATTTCATGCTGACCGAGCTGCCCCTGCGGCTGCGGGATCATGCCGAACGGCAGAAATCGCTGGCGGCCGAGGAGTCCCGGAAGCTTGCGGAGCTGGAGGCCGAGGCCCTCCAGGTCGAGGACATCCTGAAGCACAAGGAGGCGCTGCAGGCGGCCCAGAAGGAGATCGCGGCGCGCGAGGCGCGCATCGATGAGGCGGAGAATCAGCACGAAACGCTGCTGGCCAGGCGGGCCGCCTACTCGGCGGCCTCCGACGAGGTCTCGCAGCAGGCCCTCCAGCTGCAGCTGTCCGAAATCAGGAACGAATCGCTGACGAACCTTTACCGCGAGGCGAAATCGACGAGCCGGCCCGAGGACGACGTGGTCGTCAGCCGCATCGGCGAGCTGATGGAGGAGGAAAAGTCCCTTTCGGCCGAGATCGAACGCCTGCAGTCCGAGGTGCGCCGCCACCAGGACAGCTTTCAGCAGCTCGAAGAGCTGCGGCGGCGTTTCCGGAGCAGCCACTACGACTCCGGCCACTCCTATTTCCCCGGCGGCTTCGACCTGGGGTCGCTTCTGGCCCTGCTGCTGGCCGGCCGGGCGTCCGGGGGCGACGTGTGGGGCCGCATCGGCCGCGAGCAGGAGTTCCGGCTGCCCCGGCAGCGCCACGGTCATGGTGGCGGCTTCGGCGGCGGGGGCCGGTTTCCGGATGTCTTCGGCGGCGGGGGGTCAGGCGGCGGATTCCCTGGCGGTTTCGGCGGGGGTTCCGGCTCCGGCGGGGGCGGGGACTTCGGTGGCGGCGGGTTCCGGACCGGGGGAGGGTTTTAGGTTTTATCCAGCGCTTTTATTCTATAAAAATAATATTTTGAATCAATTTAGCTCATGTAGTTAGGTGAATATTTACAAGAAAGACAAGTTCCACTTTCAGGGTGGGAGTGGCTTCCAGCCACGATAACGTCGCGGCAAGATGCCGCTCCCGAAAAAGGATCCAATTCGTTCCCCCTCCCCAACCCTCCCCGCACGGGGGAGGGAAGGCCAGGGTGAAATCGCCTCCCCGTATGGTGCGGACGTCCACATCCGGGTTTGCTCCCCCTTTCTCCGTAAACTCCGAGGATGCGACCCGCTGTCGCCCGGGAGACGTTAGCAATGGCCGGTTCAAGCCTGTTCGCCCTGCTGGATGACATCGCCGCCGTGTGATTGCGCTCGGCACCGTAAAGGATTCGACCCTGGCCGTGCAGGCGGCGGTCGTTTCCGGGATCGCGGCCTTGATGACGATCGGAGTCTACGGCCTGGTGGCGATGATCGTGAAGCTCGACGACGCCGGGCTGTATCTGATGAAAACGAATCGCGGCGGGATGGTCGCCGGGCTCGGGAGACACATCGGATCGGCGCTCGTTGGCACCGCACCCTACCTGATGAAGCTTCTCTCGATCGTCGGCACGCTGGCGATGTTCATGGTGGGCGGCGGGATCATGGTCCATGGTCTCACGCCGTTGCAGGACTTCCTCAACCTCCTGGAAGCGCGGATTCTGAGTTGGCCGGCCCATGGTCGGCATGCTTCGGCCGCTGGTCGCTACGCTGGCGGAAACAGCCGAAGGGGTGCTTTTCGGAGCAATTTCACTGGCGGCAACAAGGCGGGCGGCTTCCGCGTTCAAAGCTCGGGTTTGAAAAAGCCGATCGGGCAGCACTCGGCAGCCCCCTGCAGATATCGAACCGAGGCCGGTCCGCTGAACGCCGCTGCGAACCGGCATCTCCGCGTCACCCCGCCACGCGCTTGATCGTTCCGTTGGACAGCATGTCCTGCAGCTGTTTCAGAAGATTCTGCTCCTGGGCGTCCAGGTGTTGATCCGCGTGAACGATCTTCATGATCTTGTCGTAGTCCGAGTTGCAGATCTCCAGGTCGAAAATCGCCTTCTTTATCATCTCGGCCAGTTCGGCGCCGGAAGCGCTCGGCTTCATTCCAGGTTTCATGGGGTCCTCCTGATTGGTCGCGTCGATCCGCAGTTAACAGGCAATTCGCCGCTGGATGGAGCTGCGAACTGATAGCCAGAACCCGATCCATTGTCAATAGCGCGTTGCGGCCTTCGATCCCCGGCTGGCGGCACGCCGGTTCCCGATACGTCCTCCCGTGCGGCACATGCCGCTAAACGGCATTATATCAGGGTGCAATTGCGCCCGGGGGTTCAAGCCTGTAAAAATGTAATGTTTACGCACGCTCAGATTGAAAATCACCGGCTGAAGGTTTATAGTTCGCGCCAAGGAACGGAACCCGGCGCGGCGCAACCGGAGCTGCAGGCACCCATCGGGCGCGGAAACGGCGCCCCGGGCCTTGCTGCCGGCGGTCTGAAAGAGGCAGGATCGGCATGTCAGAGATCCAGGATGAACCGAGCGGCCCATCGGACGACGACGATGCCGCCGTCCGCTGCGAACCGGCGGACGCGGCCACGCTCAGCCTGATCCTGTCCGGCCGCTGGAAGATCGACGCCGCCACCCCCTCCGCCGACGAGGCGCTGCAGCAGGCCGGCTCCACCCCGGGTATCACCCGCATCGCCGCGGACACCCGACAGGTCGCCGCCTGGGACAGCACCCTCATCACCTTCCTGCTCAAAATCCAAGACCATTGCACCCGGAAGGGGCTGACCTTCGATTCCGGGCCGCTGCCCGAGGGCATCCAGGGGCTGTTGAAGCTCGCGACCGCCGTGCCGGCGCGCGAGGGGGCCGGCCGCACCGCCCCGAAAGAGACCTTCCTGGCCCGGATCGGCGTCGCGGCCCTGCGGCTGAAGGGCGAAACCGCCGAAATCCTGGCGTTCATCGGCGAGGCGTTCCTGGCGCTGTGCCGGCTGTTCACGGGCCGGGCCCGGTTCCAGCGGTCCGACCTGCTTGGCTTCATCTGGAACTGCGGCCCCCAGGCCCTGCCGATCGTGACCCTCATCAGCCTGCTGGTCGGTCTGATCCTGGCCTTCGTGGGCGCCATCCAGCTGCTCATGTTCGGGGCTCAGATCTACGTC
>JALOPD010000271.1 GCA_025454075.1 Desulfobacterales bacterium
CGTGAACGCCTACCCGCGGGCGGTCACGGACGCCGGCAACCGCAAAGCCCAGGCGGTGCTGGCCCAGGTCTTCGAACCGGCGGACGCCTGCTGGCGGGGGATCGGGCTCATCCCCGCCAGCGGCCTGCGCATCCGCGACGCCTATGCGGCGCACGACGCCGGGCGGCGGTTCGCCCTCCAGACCGCGGCGGCCGAGCCGCCCAGGGGCTGCGCCTGCGGCGATATTCTCACCGGCCGGAAAACGCCGCCGGAATGCGCGCTTTACAAGAAGGTCTGCACGCCCATGGACCCGGTGGGACCCTGCATGGTGTCGAGCGAAGGCACCTGTGCGGCGTATTACAGATACCATTACGAGGCATAGGGCATAGGGGTAAATGGACAGATGCTGGGTACTTGATACTGGATACTCGATGAAAAGACGAAACGGCCCCGGAGCCCGTCACAATTTCTTATCGAGCATCGAGCATCCAGTATCCAGTATCGCTCAGGCCATAACAATTCACTCGGTGGTTAAGGCTGGCAGTGTGCTTGAATGAAACCGGACAAGGTACTCCTCGACCATGGCAGCGGGGGCAGGATTTCGCACCGCATGACCCAGGACCTGCTGCTGCCGGCATTTGACAACCCGATCCTCGCCGAGCTGAACGACGGCGCCATTTTCGAACTGCAGGGGGTGCGCCTCGGGTTTTCGACGGACTCCTACACGGTCGACCCCATTTTCTTTCCCGGCGGAAACATCGGCGAGCTGGCGGTGTACGGCACGGTGAACGACCTGGCCATGTGCGGGGCGGAACCGGCCTACCTGAGCGCGGCGCTGATCATCGAGGAAGGCTTCGCACTGGACCAGCTGGAAGCGATCGTGGGCGCCATGGGCCGGGCGGCCGTCAAGGCCGGCGTGCAGGTGGTCACCGGAGACACCAAGGTCGTCCCCCGCGGGGCGGCGGACAAGATCTTCATCAACACTTCCGGGGTCGGCGTGATTCCGCCCGGCGTGGCGGTCGCCAGCCACCGGGCCAGACCCGGCGACCGGGTTCTGCTGAGCGGCACCATCGCCGACCATGGCGTGAGCGTTCTGGCCAGCCGCGAGGGGCTTTCGTTTCAAACCGGCGTTCAAAGCGATACCGCGCCGCTCAACCACATGGTGCGGGGCATGCTGGCCGCCGGATCCGGCGTGCATGCCCTGAGGGACCCCACCAGGGGCGGGCTGGGAACGGCGCTCAGCGAAATCGCCGCAAAATCCTCGGTCGGCGTGCGCATCCGCGAAGACCGGATTCCGGTCAAGGCCGAGGTCGCCGGCCTCTGCGAGCTTCTGGGCCTCGATCCCCTGTACCTGGCCAACGAGGGCAAGCTCATCGCCTTCGTGGCGCCCGAAGACGCCGAGGCCGTGCTGCAGGCGATGCGGCAGGACCCCTGCGGCCGCGATGCGGTGGTGATCGGGGAGGCGACCGCCGAGCATCCCGGCAAGGTCTTCCTGGACACCCGCATCGGCGGCCGGCGCATCGTGGACATGCTGACCGGGGAACAGCTGCCGCGGATCTGCTAAAAAAGCAGAGAGCAGAGGGCATAGGGCAGAGGGTTAAAAAATGAAGTTCAGGTTCCAGGATCTGAAGATCTGGCAATTGGCGGTCGAGATTGCTGATGGGCTTTTTAACATTGCGGACAGTCTTGACAAGAAAAGGCTTTATCGATTTGCTGAGCAATTGAGAGCGGCAGGGATGTCGATGTCCAACAACATCGCCGAGGGGTCGGGCTCGGATTCGAAGAAGGAATTCAAGAATTTTCTAAACATTGCGAGGCGTTCGACTTTCGAAAACGCTAATATTCTCCTGCTTCTTGAGAAAAGAAATCTGATTGCAGCAGTCGAACGAGACAAGCATCTATCCGACCTGGACAGACTCTGTCGTCAGATCACCAGTTTTATCAGATCACTCGAATAATTTTTTGCCCTATGCTCTCTGCCCTATGCTCTCTGCCCGCCCGCCTGATTGCCTGCCTCTCGGTGTTCCTGCTGGCTGCCGGCTGCGACGCGAAGCGCGAGCACACGTTGACCGGCCGGACCATGGGCACCACCTACAGCATCAAGGTGGTCAGCGGATATTTCGGGTCCGTTGCCGGCCTGCAGGCGAAGGTCGAGCGGCGTCTCGATGAGGTCAATCGCAGTATGTCGCCCTATATCAAGGACAGCGAGATCAGCCGCTTCAACCGGTTCCGGGAGACCGGCGCAGAGTTTCCGATCTCGGCGGACTTTCTGAGCGTGATGCAGACGGCGGCCCGGATCCATTCCCTTTCCGAAGGGGCCTGGGACGGGACCGTGAACCCGCTTGTCGACCTCTGGGGGTTCGGCCGCTCCGGCCGTTCGACGCATCGGCCGCCGGCGGAGGCGATCGCCGCCCTGCTCGAGGACGTCGGATTCGACAAGATCGAGATCAGGGATTCGGGCGCGCTGGTCAAGCGCCAGGCCGGGGTCAGCCTCGATCTTTCCTCCATCGCCAAGGGCTATGGCGTCGATCAGGTGGCCGAGGTGATCCGGCGTGCCGGATTCAGCGATTTCCTGGTCGAGATCGGAGGCGAGGTCTTTGCCGCCGGCGTCCGGACGGACGGTCGCCCGTGGCGGATCGGCATCAACCGCCCCAAGGCCGATGCGCGTTTCGACGAGGTGTACACGACCGTCGCGCTGAGCGGGCAGGCGTTTGCCACCAGCGGTGATTATCGCAATTTTTTCGTGCAGGACGGAGTGCGCTATGCCCACATCCTCGACCCCAAGACCGGCAACCCGGTGGCCAATGGCGTGGTGAGCGTCTCCATACTGGCGGACACCTGCACCCTGGCGGATGGGCTGGCGACGGCGGTCATGGTCATGGGCGCCGAAAAGGGCCTGGCCCTCGTCAACCGGCTCGACGGCGTGCAAGGTCTGATCATCACCGAGGCGGCGGACGGAACCCTCACGGACCATCTCTCCAGGGGGATCCGGCTGGAGCCCTCAGCGCCCTGACGCCCCGGCCGGTGCGGCAGCGGTCCGCCGACGTTGACAGGCCCCGCCGTCCTTATTACTTTCATTTTAAAGTCAACGGCGATACTGGAATCGATGAGCCCGTCCGGACCTGTTCCTGACGGGCTCAAATCGGTTTGAAAAAAGGAACCGCTCGGAGAGAGCCTCCGATTTCTGAATCGGGGGAACCACCCCCGGACGCGCGCCAGAACCCCGCCGCCGCATCATCCGGAAGACGCCGAATCTATGCGCCGCAAAGAAGAACCTTCACCGCTCCGTGTCATCGGCCGGAAACTGCATCTGGTCAGCTTGGGCTGCGCCAAGAACCAGGTGGACAGCGAGATCATGCTCGGTCGGCTGAAGCAGGCCGGCTGGGTTGTGACCGAAGACCCCGAAGAGGCCCACACCATCGTCGTCAACACCTGCAGCTTCATCCAGCCGGCTGCCGAGGAATCCATCGACACGATCGTGGACCTGGCCGAATACAAGAAGAGCGGCGCCTGCCGGCGGCTGGTGGTCACGGGCTGTCTGCCGGAGCGTTACCGGGAGCAGATTATCCAGGCCATTCCGGAGGTGGACGTCTTTCTGGGCACCGGGGCCTTCGACCAGATCGTCCAGGCCGTCGGAGATTTCCGCCTGACGCGCACGGCCATCCTCCCGGACCCCGAACGGGCCTGTCGCGATCACCAGGGTTCTGCGCGCGTGCTGACCGCCGCGCACCTGGCCTATCTCAAGATCGCGGAGGGCTGCAGCCACCATTGTTCCTATTGCATCATCCCCAAACTGCGCGGAGCCCACAAGAGCCAGCCCCTCGAGCACCTGATGGCCGAGGCCCGTGAACTGGTTTCCGCCGGCGTCAAGGAACTGGTCCTGGTGGCCCAGGACACCACCGCCTACGGCCGGGACCTGAGCCCGCCTTCAACGCTGGGCAGCCTCATCAGCGGCCTGGCCCACCTGTTCAGCGGGAGTGGAAGGAAGCCTGACCGCCACCCCTGGATCCGGGTGCTCTACGGAAACCCGGAGAGCATCGAGGAATCATTCGTGCATGCGGTGGCCGACCATCCCCAGGTGTGCTCCTATTTCGACCTGCCCATCCAGCATGCGAGCAACCGCATCCTGAAGCGGATGGGCCGGCGCTACACCCGCGAAAAACTGGGGCGGCTTTTCCGGCGCATCCGCGAAATCGCACCGGACGCGGTGCTGCGAACGACCGTCATCACGGGGTTCCCCGGCGAAACCGACGACGATTTTCAGCAGGTGCTGGATTTCGCCGAAGAGGTTCGATTTGACCATTTGGGGGTCTTTGTCTATTCTGACGCCGACGACATCGCCTCCCACCGGCTGCGGCAGCATGTCCCGCCGGGAGTCGCCCGGGAGCGTCTCGATCAGCTGATGTCGACCCAGATGGACATCGCCGCGGAGAAGAACCAGAAGCACATCGGGCGGACCCTTCAGGTGCTGATCGAAGAAGACCTGGGCAACCGCCTGTTCGCCGGCCGGGCCTGCTTCCAGGCACCCGAAGTGGACGGGATCACGTACGTGAACTGCGCGGGGTCGGCCATCCCGCCCGCCATCGGCTGCTTCGTCCGGGCGCGGATCAACGATGCGATGGAGTATGACCTGATGGGGGACGTTGCGTGAGCGATCTCAAGCGGAAAATCCTTGCCGCGGTGCAGGCGGACCTGGATGCGATCGAAGTTGCCCTTGAGAAGAACCTCAACCCCCATCTCGACCTCGTGCGCGAGGTGGCGGGCCATATCCTGTTCAGCGGCGGCAAGCGGCTGCGGCCGCTGCTGATGGTGCTTTCCGCGCGGGTCTGCGGGTACGCCGGCAGCTACGACAAGAGTTTCGCCACTGCCCTGGAATACCTGCACGCGGCCACCCTGCTGCATGACGACCTGGTGGACGGCTCCGCGCTGCGGCGGGGAAAGACCGCGGCGCACCTCAAATGGGGCAGCTCCATTGCGGTGCTGGTGGGGGATTTCCTGCTGGCCCGCGCGCTGTCCGTTTCCGCCGCCACCGGCAGCGTGC
>JALOPD010000071.1 GCA_025454075.1 Desulfobacterales bacterium
TCGGGGATAGACGAATCCCGCAGGAACGGAACACGGCGTCCATCTGCTCCATGTCCGGGGACCCATGGCTCGAGGATGGCGAATGCTTCATTTTGATACTCCGTCGCTTGAACAGGTGCAACTTAAGCCGATGTTAGGCGGAGCGGGGTGCCCGCCGCGGCGAGCCGCAACCACCCGTTCAACAAACCAACGCACATGCGATCCCCCGGGTGCTGCCATGATTCCGTTTCTGCATGAACGCTGGCCGGTTTTCTTCGAAGACAACCACCTGCTGGTCGTCTACAAGCCGGCCGGGTTGCTCTCCCAGGGAGACGAGACCGGCGAAGCCAACCTTCTGGATTTGTCCAAGGCCTGGATCAAGGAGCGGCATCACAAGCCGGGACGGGTGTTTCTGGGGCTGGTGCACCGCCTGGACCGTCCCGTGGCGGGCGCCATGGTGTTTGCCCGAACCTCCAAGGCGGCCGCACGCCTGAGCGAGCAGATCCGGAACCGTCGAATGCGCAAGGTGTATCTCGCGGTGGTCGAAGGACGCCCGCCTTCCGACGAAGGGCGGTTGGTGCATTTCATCGAGCGCCGTGAACGGGCGGTCCGCATCGTGCCGCACCCGACGCCGCACGGCCGCGAATCCCGGCTCGCCTACCGCGTGCGGGATGCAGCGGGCGGCCGCAGCCTCGTAGAAATCGAGCTTGAGACCGGCCGCAAGCATCAGATCCGGCTGCAGCTTTCGCACGTCGGATGCCCGATTGTGGGCGATGTGCGCTACGGCGCCCCGCGTGCCCTGCCGTCCCGTCCGATCGCGCTTTTCGCAAGCCAGATCGCAGTGCAGCATCCCACCCGGGGCGAGATGCTGGCTTTCACCGCTTCGCCGCCACAGGGTTGGCCGTGGCCGGGCCTTGAAACGCCGGACTCCCCGCTTTGGAACTGGGACGAATATTTAAAGGACGGTTTTAAGTTTTAAGTGTTAAGTTTTAAGCCGGAATCAGAAGACCGTCTATGGTCTTTTATCGCCAAACGGGCAAGTTTTTGCTTAACACTTAAAACGTAACACTTAAAACTATTTTCTATCTCGTCAGATGCCGGTACTTGATCCGGTGAGGCTGATCGGCCGCCGCGCCGAGGCGCCTGCGCCGGTCGGCCTCGTATTCGGAGTAATTGCCCTCGAACCAGAGCACGCTGCTTTCGCCCTCGAACGCCAGGATATGGGTGACGATGCGGTCGAGGAACCAGCGGTCGTGGCTGATGACGACCGCGCACCCGGCGAAACCCTCGAGCGCCTCCTCCAGCGCCCGGAGCGTGTTGACATCCAGGTCGTTGGTCGGCTCGTCCAACAGCAGCACGTTCGCCCCCGACTTGAGCATCCGAGCCAGGTGCACCCGGTTGCGCTCCCCGCCGGAGAGCATCCCCACTTTCTTCTGCTGATCGCTGCCCGAGAAGTTGAATCGCGCCGCGTAGGCGCGGGATTTCACCTGGACCTTGCCCAGTTCGATCAGGTCCTCGCCGTCCGCGATCACCTCCCAGGCGGATTTGTCGGGGTCCAGGCTGTCGCGGCTCTGGTCGACGTAGCCGAGTTTCACCGTGTCGCCGATGCGGATGGTGCCGGCGTCCGGCGTCTCCTGGCCGGTGATCATGCGGAACAGCGTGGTCTTGCCGGCGCCGTTCGGGCCGATGACCCCCACGATGCCACCGGGGGGTAGGGCGAACGAGACGTTTTCCACGAGCAGCCGGTCCGCGAAGCTCTTGGAAACGCCCTGGGCTTCCACCACCAGATTGCCCAGCCGCGGGCCGGGGGGGATGTAGATTTCCAGATCCTCCGCGCGCTTGGCCGTGTCCTGGGACAGAAGCTTCTCATAGGCCGTGATGCGCGCCTTGGACTTGGCCTGGCGCGCCCGGGGCGCCATGCGGATCCATTCCAGCTCGCGCTCGAGGGTCTTCTGGCGCTTGCTTTCGGATTTTTCCTCCAGCTTCAGCCGGGCCTGTTTCTGCTCGAGCCAGGAGGAGTAGTTGCCCTTCCAGGGGATGCCTCGGCCGCGGTCGAGCTCCAGGATCCAGCCGGCGACGTTGTCGAGGAAATAACGGTCGTGGGTCACGGCGATGACCGTTCCCGGGTACTGCTGAAGATGGTGCTCCAGCCAGGCGACGGTCTCGGCATCCAGGTGGTTGGTCGGCTCGTCCAGCAGCAGGATGTCCGGCTTCTGCAGCAGGAGCCGGCAGAGGGCCACGCGCCGGCGCTCGCCGCCGGAGACCACCTTCACGGGCGTGTCCCCCGGCGGGCAGCGCAGGGCATCCATCGCCATCTCGAGGCGCGAGTCGAGGTCCCAGGCGTCCTGCGCATCCAGCTTCTCCTGGACCGCCGACTGCCGGTCGAGGAGCTGGCTCATCTCCTCGTCCGACATGGGCTCGGCCAGCTTTTCGTTGATGCGGTTGAACTCCGCGATGAGGTCCACGGTGCCGCGGACCGCCTCCTCCACCACTTCCCGCACGGTTTTGGATTCGTCCAGGCGGGGTTCCTGCTCGAGAAAACCGACGGTCAGCCCGGGTGAGATCACGGTCTGGCCGACGAACTCCTTGTCCACGCCGGCCAGAATGCGCAGCAGCGAACTCTTGCCCGAGCCGTTCAGTCCGAGCACCCCGATCTTGGCGCCGTAGAAATAGGACAGCGAGATGTCCTCCAGCACCGGCCGCTTGTCGTAGTATTTGCTGACGCGGATCATCGAATAGATGACCTTGTTCGGTTGATCGCTCATGCCGTGCTTCTCCCATCAAACGGTTGCATATCGTCCGGACACCCGGCGGCCAATCTTCCTTAATATTAGATGTGCGCCGCGATCAACAAGATGTTCCGGCCGGCCGTGCGGTGCGTTCCTTGGCGGCCGCACCTGCCATGGTGAACGGGAACAAAAAGGGGGCCGTTGACGCTGCGGCCCCCTTTTCGATCGGCAGGATTCCCGGTTATTTGGGGAACTCGATCCTGACTTTCTCGTGCCCACCCTGCACCTTGATCTTGACCTTCAGCTCCAGGCTGTCGTTGCGCATCCCCAGCGCCAGGAGGGTTTTGCCCTTGTCGCCCTCGATGTGGGTGATCTCGCGGACGGCGGCCATGATGTTCCGGCCGACATCGGCGCCCGGCGACGGCAGCTCGGTTTTGCGGTATTTGGCCAGAACCCTGACCTCGCCTTTTTTGTTCCGGCGGATGGTGATTTCCTTCGCGTTGTGGCCGACGCCGTGCAGTGCCGCCAAGGCCAGCCACTTGAGGGCGGCCTCCTCCTGGTCCTTGTCCTTTCCGACGACGGACATTTCCTTGAGGGGATCCGTGGTGGCATAGCAATCGCAAAGCTCCTGGACCTTCAAGTGCACATTGCGCTTCTCTTTCATGGGCGAGCCTCCTTTGGTCGAACTTTCGTTGGCATTTTAATTGGCGAGAATTTAGTCACTCTTTGACACATTGCAAGGATGCGTGTTACTTCGCGACTTCCAGCGGCTCCACCTCGAAGATCAACATGGTGTTCGGTCCGATCGCCCGGCCGGCCCCCCGCGCGCCGTAGGCGAGCTTGGAGGGGATCCAGAGGCGGTACTTGCCGCCGGTTTTCATGAGCTGCAACCCCTCGGTCCAGCCGGGGATGACGCCGCCGACCTCGAACTCCGCCGGCTCGTTGCGGCTGTAGGAGCTGTCGAACTCGGTCCCGTCGATCAGGGTGCCGCGGTAATGAACCTTCACCCGGTCGGTCTCCTTGAGGGCTTCCCCCGTGCCCTCCTGGACCACCTGGTACTGCAGCCCGCTCGCAGTGGTCACCACTCCCGGCTCGGATTTGTTCTTGGCCAGGAAGCCTTCCTCGTCTTTCAGGTTCTTTTCCGCTGCGGCGGCCATGCGCTTGGTCTGCTCCTCCTGCATTTTGGCCGAGAATTCCATCTTGGCCTTCTCTTCCTCCTCGGTACTGATGAGCGAGGGGGTTTTGTTCATGGCATCCTTGATGCCGCGCATAAAAGCGTCCAGATCAACCTTGGTCGGCGCTTCCTGGAAGCTCTGGCCGATTTCCCTGCCGAACACGTAGCTTATTTTTTGTTCGAAGGTGGCGAGGTCGGGGGCCTTGGTCTCAGGCTTGTCGGCGGAGCATGCAAGAAAAAAGAGAAGCGTCACCATCACCATCAAAACTGCCGTTGCGTTTTTCATTGTCTTTCCTTTCCTGGTCGGAGATTCATTTCAAACTTCTGTTCGCGAATAAGTTGCCCCCATTGGGCGACAGCGTGTTCCTCGCACAGCGAGAATCCGTTTGATTCATACAGGCGGCGCGCGGCGTTCAGACCTTCGAAGGTCCACAGATAGACGTTCGGATAACCCCGGTCCCGGCAGAAACCCACGGCCAGGTGGATCAACCGGGTGCCGACGCCGGCGCCCTGGAACTCCGGGGCCACGATGAACCATCTCAACCGGGCCCCGGCGGTTTCGGCACGGCGGCCGTCAATTGCGATGGCGCCTGCCAAACGGCCCTCCTGGCGAGCCGCCCACAGGCCGTCGCGGCCGGGATCGAAGCCCGCGACGAATTCGGCCGTTTCCCGCGCGACCTGGGCTTCAAAGCTGACGTCGAACCCCCATTGGGCGTGATAGTAAAGGGCGTGGGCTTCGGTGATCTGCCCCACCACTCCCGGGAAATAGCCTTGAAGGATCGCGGGTTTCACTGGGTCGAGGTCTCTCTCAGGCGCTCTTCGGGTTGGACCCGTCCGGCAGGATGGTCGTCTCGTCGAGGATGGCCGACGCCAGCTGATCGTGGTTGAGCAAGGCCCCCTTCAGGTTGGCCTCGCGCAAGTTGGTCCCGGACAGGTCCGCGCCCCGCAGGTCGGCCCGCTGCAGGTCCGCCCCGCGGAGATAGGCCCGGAACAGGTTGGCGTACTTGAGGTCCGCCGCGGTCAGGTTGGCCAGACTCAGGTTGGCCATGATCAGGTTGGCTTGGCTCAAATCGGCGTTGTGCAGGTCCGTCTGGCTCAGGTTGGCCTCGCGCAGGTCGGCCCCCCGCAGGTCGGCGTTGCCGAGGTCGCTCCCCTTGAGGTAGGTTCGAAAGAGATTGGCCTCCCGCAGAACACACCCTTCCATCGTGGCCCGGCTGAGGTTGGCCATGATCAAGTTGGAGCGGGTCAAGTCCGCATCGGTCAGGTCGGCCTGGCTCAGGTTGGCTTCGCGCAGATCGGTGTCGCGCATTTCGGCCTTCTGCAGGTTCGCGCTGCTCAAGTCGGCCTCCCTGAGGTCGGCCATGTTCATGAGGCTCAGATTCAGGCTGGCCCGGCTGAGATCCGAGCCGCGCAGGTCGGTTTCCGCCAGGTTGGCGCCTTTCAGGTTGGCGTCGCTCAGCACGGCCCGGCTGCCCTGCTTCTGGCGGGAGCTGAACCACAGCTGGTGGGCTTCGATGACCTTGGCGAGACGGCGGGAGGAGTAGTTTCTCCAGAACCCCAGCGCGCCCAGGAACTGCATCAGGCGCTCAAGAAGCCCGGAAAGAAACCCGGGTCGCCGCGAAGGGGATGGGTGAGAGGTCGTTTTCATTTTGCGTTATCTTAGCACAACTGACCGCGGCCACAAAGAAAGAACTGCCTGGTTCGGGGAACGGGGCGTTTTCCTGGGGCAGGAGGCTAAAAAGCGGGTTTCTTGGATTGCGTTTTTTCCCTCGATGTCCGTTCTTTCAGGGCCTGGGCGGAGGCGATCAGGCTTTCCAGGTTTTCGGTGAAATGAAGGGTGATGTGGTAGATCGGGTTGCCGAACTGGTCCGGCACCAGGGAGACCGCCAGCACATCGCGCTCCTTGCGCCACAGCAGCGATTCGCCGTTTTCGCCTTTCCAGCGGACGGCGTCCGGCGGGCCGTATTTCGTGCGCAGCGACTCGACCGTGCCGGCCTCGTCGACCTTGAAGCGCATGCGGAACACCAAGGGTCTGCGCGACTGCCCGTCAAACACCAGTTCGACATAATCAAACGGCGAGTTCCTGCTGCGGGCGTAGCGGTACATGAGCCGGACGACGTCGTGTTCGACGCGCTCCCCCGGCGGGTGGTTGAGCTGCCGGTTGAGGGCGTCGAGCTCGGGCAGGTGGTCGCGCAGAAACCCCTTGTAGTTGATTTCCAGGTCGACGATGCTGCGGCGTTCGATGGCATCGTTGCCCAGCCTTCCGGACAGCTCACGGCGGATGCTTTCCGAAAAGGACGAGTTGCGGCCGATTTCGAAAAACGTGAAGCTTTCCGGCCCCGTCCCGGGTGCGGCGCGGCCGGCCGGTTCCCCCCCGTCCCCGCAGGACAGAAGGAACTGAAACAGGCAGACGAGCAGGATCGCCGCGGTCAGGCCAGCCGGCCCGCGCCATCGGGATGTGGGTCTTCCCTTCGTCATCGTTTCACGGCCCCCAGGTCGGTCTTCGCCGCGATGGAACGCCCATCTCCGGCAGCAGATCTATGTCGCCCAAGGCAAACGGGAAAGACCCCCGGCGGCGGTCGTCCCAGTAGGTCTTCAAGGTTTCGGAGATGACCCGGAAGGCGATTCGGTCCCAGGGGATCTCCTCCTCCGTGAACAGCTTCACCTCCAGGCTCTCCTTGCCCGCGGCGAACTCCAGGTCCATCAACCGGGCCCTGAACATCAGATAGATCTGGCTGATGTGGCAGATGTTGAACATGAGGTACGGCGCCGGTTCTCCGATGTGCGCCCCCGCCTCCTCGCGCGTCTCGCGTTCGGCGCCGGCCGCCAGGGTCTCCCCGTTTTCCAGATAGCCGGCCGGCAGGGTCCACAGGCCGTGGCGCGGCTCGATCGCCCGGCGGCAGAGCAGCACCCGGCCTTCATGCTCCGGGATGCACCCCACCACCACCCGCGGGTTCTGGTAGTGAACCGTCCCGCAGGCGTCGCACACGAAGCGGGTGCGGTCATCGCCCGGCGGAACGGCGAGGTGAAGACGATGGCCGCAGCTGCTGCAAAAGTTCATTTCACACCCAGCAGGAGGTAGTCGGCGTCCTGCCCATCGACCGTTGCGGGATCGATGCTGCCGGGGACTTCCGGCAGCATGACCGCGACCGGCACCGGCGAACGCAAACCGATCTGGCGCGGCACGGCGCCTTTTTGAGCGTGGCCCACGCCGGTCAGGATGACCACGGTGGCGTCGGGGTTCTTGTTGAGATACTCCAGGGAGTGAACGGCCATCGCCACGTCCCAGATCATCTGGGCCTCGCAGAAAAACGTGAAATTCATGTTCCCGTGGGCATGCGCGCCGTAAACGCGGCGAATGTAGCGCAGGTACTCCTCGTCGATGCGGCAGGCCACGTCCGACAGCTGGCCTCGCTGCGCCTCGGTGAGGGACCGGAAGCCTTCGCGCGCGACCTGGCGCGTGATGTCCCGGGGAACGTTGAGGCCGATCATCGGGATCCGTTGGGCGCGGGCATATTCGAAAATGGCGCTGTAAGCCGCCCAGGGATAGTTCCAGTTGTCATAGTAGACGGCCTCGAACTCCCGCGGGCCGATGTCGCCGGCCGTCCAGCGGTCAAGCGCCGGCTGGCTGTCCCTGCGAAACATCTCCAGCCCGACGGCAACCTTGGCGCCGGCCTGCACCAGGGCCCGGATGACGCTGAGCTGCGCACGATGATGCGCCTCGTCCGTGTGCTGTTCGCCGACGACGACGATTCGGCTCCGGCGCAGCTCCGGCGCCAGCTCGGCCAGCGCCAGGCGGCGGCCCTGCCTGAGGTCGTAGACGATGGGGTCGGCCGGGCCGGCCGGCAGCGAGCCGGCGGTGGCAAACAGGATCAACAAGGCCAACAGCGTCCGTTCAGGATTCATTTCCATCGATAACTCACCGGCGAATCGGCCGTTTCCCATGAGCCCTTGTCACGGTTCTGGCCGTCGCGAAAGATGAGATAGCTGAATCGGCCGTAATGGGGGATCTTGGCGGCGACGCTTGCCGCGTCCGGGGAGCCCATCGGCAGCCAAACGGACAAGACGCGGCCGGGGTCGTAAGGGTTGGCGAAAACGCCGAAAAACATGTCGCCGGCCTCGGGGCCCTGCGCCCCCGCAAGGGAAAACCCCTCTTTTTGCAGGTGCAGGGAGGCCGGCATCGTTCTCAGCCATTCGGCCGTGCGGGGATAGCCCACCAGGATGACGTCCTTCCCCATGAAGCGTCCGGCGTCCGCCTGGGCTTCCGCCACGATGTCGTATTTCCTGAGGCCGAGAGAGCCGGCCAGGCTCTCCGCCAACTGCCGCCCGCCGGCGGATGCGGCGTCGCAGAGAACCAGCAGGGTGGATGGGGAGCTTTTCAAGGCGTTGACCGTCGGCGGGATCTCCGACGGATCGAGCCGGCGCAGCATGTGGTAGTCCGGGTCGACGACGATCTGCGTCGGCTCCGAAGCTGCGGCGACATCGAAGGGCGCGGCTTCCCCCGCGATCGCGACGCGTCGGGAAACGGGCCGGCCGTCGCCAGCTGCAGCGAGCTCGAATTCGGCCTGGAAAAACGGCTTCGCCTGGGCCAGGCGTCCCGTGACCTTCCATCCGTCGGGCTCCCGGCTGCGCCGGACATCCGCGAGGTGGATGCGCGGCGCCCCCTTGCGGTCGACCCACTGGTCGAAGAAAGCCTCGAGCGGGATGCGGGATCTCCTCTCAAACGCGCGGCGCAGGTCGTCCCAAGCGGTCGGCTGGAAGAGCCGCTCGCGGTAGAGGTCGCGCAGCGCTCCCCAGAAGGCCTCGTCCCCGACCGCTTTGCGAAGCATGTGGAAGACCATCATCCCCTTGTCGTAGCCGACGGCCTTGGTCGCCGGGTCCACGCGGCCGATGAAGCGCGCGAGGGGAAAATCCTTTGCCGGCGGCACGAGCGTGCTGAAGTTGCGCAGGGCCTGGAGCCGGTAGTCCCGGGCGGCCGCCGCCGACTCCCGCTCCTTGTAGAGATAATCCGCCACGTAGGTGGTGAGGCCCTCGCTCCAATTCCCGCGTTCGTAGTCGACAAAGACGCCGTTTCCCCACCAGCAGTGGGCGATCTCGTGCCCGAGACTGGTGTCCAGGATGAAGGGCAGCCGGAGGATGGTGCTTCCCAGAAGGGTGTAGGAGGGGAAACCGTAGCCGGTGGGGAAGAAGTTTTCCACCACCGCGAACTTCGGAAACGGGTAAGGACCGAACAGCTCGGAGTAGAGTTCCAAATAGGCTGCGACCGCATCGAGATAGGCGGCGGAGAGGTCCTGGTTGCGGGGCAGGAAATAGGTGGCGGCGACAACGTCTCCGGCCTTTTTTTCCCGCACCCCATATGCCGCCGCGGAAAGGGCCAGTCCCCGCAGCGGGTTGTCGATCCGCCATTCCGAATAGGTGGCCCCGTCCCGCGTGGTGTGGCCGAGGCCCAGGCCGGATGTCACGGCCAGAACCCCCTCGGGCGCTTTCACCCGCAACAGGGGGAAGGTGTCGCGGCCGTCGATCAGGTCCGGGTACCAGCAGGCCCCGGCCAACAGAAACGTGCCGGTCGGCGTTATGGAGGCGGTCACGCCGAAGCCGGGGTTGTCGGTGTTCAGCGGCGCCGTCGGCACCGGGTCGTTGAAAACCGCCTCATAGGCGATCACGACTTCAACGGTTCGGCGGCGTTCATCGGGCTCCAACGGGACCTCAAGCTCCGAGTTCGTGAACCTGAATGTTCGCGGATGGCCCGCCACCTCGACCCGCAGCTGGGCGACCCGCTCGGACAGCGCGAACACGAGCTTGTGGCGGTCGTCGACGCGGATCTGCATCGCATCGCGCCCCGCGAGCATGTGGGCGCGAGGGATCAATTCGATTTCGAGGCGGTGCTCGACCTCCAGCGCGGCGGCCGTCGCCCCTTCTGGAGCCGCGGCTGCCAGCATGAGACCGAAAACCAATGCCCGAAACGCGAGGCGCCTGTTGATTTTCCCCATCACACGCATATGAAGTCGTTTGACCTGTTGGGCGGTGGAGTTCTCAAAGTCCTTAAAATTAAGTAGCACATCTTGCTTGTCAAAAACAGGCCTGAGCGAAGCGGGCTCCAAACCTCAGGCCCCGGCCGAGGGCTTGTTCTTTACCTTTCAAAGGTCTTGAGCTATAAATTATGGACAAGATACGGTTTCGTGCTACCCCGCCCAACCCCATTGACAGGATGTTGAAAAGAAGGTGCTGAGAGATGGCGTCGTCGCCGCGTAAGAACAGGCTTTACCTGGTCGCAGGGCTGATGGTTTTCCTGGTTCTCGGTCTGCTCTGGCACGCCGGAATGATCATGCAGAGCACGCGCAGCGCCCGCCGGGCGGACGCGAAGACCCCGGCCTTGCAGCCGCACCCGGCCGTCGTTACCAAGAAGATCTCGGGATCCGTGACAGGCGAAGCCCATGCCGCCGAGAGTCAACCGCCCGCGGTCGTCATCAAGAAACTGCCCCCGATGCCGCCGCCGGCCCCAAAAGCCGAACCGCCGCCGGCCGCGCCGGCGCCCGAGCCGTTGACCGTTGTTCAGGAAACACCCAAGGAGCCCGCGGCGCCAGAGACGGCACCGGCGGTTGCGGCGGCTGCTCCAGCGCCGGAGGCCCCAAGAGGGATGCAGGAAAAACCGATCGAAGCCAAGCCCGTCGAGCCATCGACGGCTGTAACCGCGCCCCCGGCCGCCGCGGCGACACCTGCGCCGACTGTTCCACCGGCGCCCTCCGCGGCCCGGGTCGTGCCCGTCCCTCCGAAGAAACCCGAACCGATGAAAGTCGAGGCCAAGGCACTAAAAAGCGAGCGCGGCGCCTACCCGTTTTCTCTTCTGCTTTCAAGCAACCGCGGCCGCGAGAGTGCGCTGTCGACCCTGCCCGGTTATCGGCGCAAGGGGTTTGCACCCTACCTCGTCCACACGGATCTGGGCGAGAAGGGCAAGTGGTGGCGGACCCTCTTTGGTCATTACCGCAGCCTGGAGGACGCTCTCCAGGCCCAAAAATCCCTGAACATTGAAAATGCGGTGGCGGTCAAGACCCCCTATGCCAACCTCATCGGCGACTATCCCTCGGCAAACGAAGCGGATGAGACCGCCATGCGGTTGACCCAGAAGGGCCTGTTCCCCTACGTGGTGAAAGGTGCGGGCGGCACCGCTCAGCTGCTGGTCGGCGCCTTCCCCACTCGGGAGGCGGCCGAACAGCAGCAGCGCGAGCTGGAGGGGCAGGGCATCGCGGCGCGCACCATCCGCCGTTGACAAAGCGGCTTCGTCGGAGAGCCAATCTCGGCGTTGCGCTTCATCCCGCGCTCACTGCGGCGTACCGGCGTACGCCTCGTTCGGCGGGAATCGCGCGCCTTGATCTTGGCTCTCGGACGAAGCCACCCGTTTTTCGTAGGACCTAATTTTTGAGCCCTGCCACCCTCCATGTCCTGTTGACTGCACTTTAAAACCTATTACTTTTGAGCGGCAATCCGGCTTTATTCAAAAATCTTTCCAACAGAAAGCGAATCAAAAATGGCCAAGCCTGCACAAACGGACATGAAGAGCTACATGCGCAAGGAAACCGCGCTGCTGGTCGCCCTGGTGGCGCTGGCGGTGGGTTTCTTCGGCGGGGTGTTTTTCGGCGTGTACAAGTCGGGGCCGAGCCCCAAAGGGATGCCGGCCGGCGGTCCTTCGGCGCCAAAAGAGCTGCAGGATCAAATCGCGGCCCTGGAAAAAGAGACTGCGCAGAACCCCTCGAACGTGGCGGCGTGGGTCGAGCTCGGCAACGCTTACTTCGACAGCGACCAGTACAAGAAGTCGATCCAGGCCTACAGCAAAGCCCTGGAGCTCAAACCGGACAACGCCGATGTCTGGACGGACATGGGAGTCATGTACCGCAAGGACGGGCGCTCCGAGGAGGCGATCAAGGCCTTCGACCAGGCCATCGCCGTGAACCCCAAGCACGAGGTGTCCCGGCTCAACAAGGGAATCGTCCTCTTCCATGACCTGCAGGACGCCGCGGGCGCCATCCGCGCATGGGAAGGGCTGCTGGAGATCAACCCCGTGGCCATGGCGCCCGGCGGGATGTCGGTCGACCAGATGCTGCAGGGATTGAAAAAGCAGGCCGCCCACCCGCCCGAGAAAAAGTGAAGCTCGGAGGGCGTTGAGCCCCTCATCCCAATCCCCATTGAACGGCTTCGTAGAAAGTCCCGAATTCAAGGCGCGTGAGTCCCGCGATGCGAGGCGTACGCCGGTACGCCGCAGCAGCCGCGGGATGAAGCGCAACGCCGAAGTCGGGCTTTATGCGGAGCCGTTAGTTGTTCGGGTAGCGGCTGCCGCAAATCCCTTCCATTTCCTCCCGGGAAAACTCATAGGGCGTGCTGCAGTTGTGGCAGCGCATCTCGACGGGGAAGGGTCCGTTGTCGCGCAGGTCCCTGAGGTCGTCGATCGGCAGCATGGCGAGCAGGCGCTGCAGTCGCTCACGGCTGCAGTGGCACATGAACTCCACCCGTCGGTCGGACAAAAATTTGGGGGAGTAGGCTGCAAATGCCTCCGCCGCCACCCTTTCAGGCGTCCGCTCGCCTGCGAACACCTGCCCCAGCGAGGGGAAGTGGAGGACGAGGGTTTCCAAATCGGCCGTGAGGCGGTCCTCCGCCCGGGGCAAGGCCTGCAGAAAAAGACCGCCGGCCCCCTTCACCTCCCCCCCCTTGTCGAACTGGATGCTCAGGTTAAAGGCCGTGTGGACCTGCTCCGACGTCAGGTAGTAATGCGCCAAGTCCTGGGCGATGTTGCCGTACCGCAGCTCCACCTGGCCGGTGAACGGCTGCTTGGCGTCCTGGAGGGTTCGCGTGACCGAGAGAAGCCCGGCCCCGAAGAAACGGGCAAGGTCGAAGTCCTCCAGCGGAGCGGCCACCGGGATGGGGACCCGTTTGAGATACCCCCGCACTTCACCGAAGGCGTTCGCCTCAACGCTGAGCCCCTTGATCGGTCCCGAGCAGTTGATCTGCATCGCCACCCGGTCGCTGCCCTTCAGGCCGGCCGCCATCAGGGCGATGCCCAGATAGGCGCGGCCCAGAACCAGCGTCTCCAGGACTCCCAGCCCGTGGTTGGCCCGCATTTCGTTCACCATGCGGGTGCCGTTCAGGATGGCGCCGCGCACCTGGTCCCCGCCCAGCAGGAAGACGGTGATCCGATCCCGCGCGCTGGCGCGGTACTGCTCCTTCAGCGTATTCCCGTACCGTTTCTGTTTTATCATCAGAATTCCAGATGCTTCGGGGTGCGGGGGAACGGGATCACGTCCCGGATGTTGGTCACGCCGGTCAGCATCATGAGAAAGCGTTCGAAGCCCAAACCGAAGCCCGCATGGGGCACCGAGCCGAAACGACGGATGTCGAGATACCACCAGTAGGCCTCGAGCGTCATGCCGTTTTCCAGGATGCGGCGCTCGAGCGTTGCGCAGCGCTCCTCGCGCTGGCTGCCGCCGACGAGCTCCCCCACCCGTGGCACCAGCAGGTCCATGGCGGCCACGGTCCTCCCGTCGTCGTTCAACCGCATGTAGAACGCCTTGATCTCCCTAGGGTAGTTGTAAACGATGACGGGTTTTTTGAAGTGGTCTTCGCAGAGAAAGCGCTCGTGCTCGGTTTGAAGGTCCACCCCGAAGTCGACCGGGAACTCGAAGGTGCGCCCCGAGGCCTTCAGAATGTCGACGGCATCGGCATAGGGCAGGCGCACGTAGGGCTCGGCGACGATGGTCTCCAGGCTCGCCATCAGGTGCTTGTCCACGAATTTGGCGAACAGCTCGATGTCGTCGCGGCAGTTCTCCAGCACGTGGGTGGTCATGGCCTTCACGAGGTCCTCGGCGAGGTCCATGTTGTCGTCGATGTCGGCGAAGGCCATCTCGGGTTCGATCATCCAGAACTCGGCGGCGTGGCGCGGGGTGTTGGAGTTCTCCGCCCGGAAAGTGGGACCGAAGGTGTAGACATTGCCCAGGGCGCACGCGAACAGCTCGGCTTCGAGCTGCCCGGAGACCGTCAGGCTCGCCTCTTTCCCGAAGAAATCCGAGGCAAACGGGCTGTCGCCTTCGGTCGGTGGGGGCGGGCAGAGCGGCAGGGTGGTTACCCGGAACATCTCGCCGGCGCCCTCGCAGTCGGATCCCGTGAGGATGGGGCTGTGGAGGTAGTAGAACCCTCTCTCCCGGAAGAAGCGGTGGACGGCGAAAGCGCTTTCGGACCGGATGCGGAACAGGGCGCCGTACTTGTTGGTGCGCGGCCGCAGGTGGGCGATAGTTCTCAGGAACTCGTCGGTGTGCCGCTTTTTCTGAAGGGGGAAAGTCTCCGGGTCGGCGCCGCCGAGCAGCCGCAGGCGGTCGGCCCTGACCTCCCACTTCTGCCCGGCGCCGGGCGATTCCACCAGGGCCCCCTCGATGTCCACGGCGGCGCCGGTGGACACGTCCTTGAGCTGGCGGAAGGCCGGGGCCGCCTCGTCCACGATCACCTGCAGGTTCTTGAGGCAGGAACCGTCGTTGACTTCGAGAAACGAGAACCCCTTGGCATCGCGGCGGGTGCGCACCCATCCGCTGACCCGGATGGGGTCGGCCGCGGCCTCGCTGTTCAGCAGGTTCTTGATCAGGATTCGTTTCATGGCTTTTTCCCCGTCAGCTGTTTAGTTCGAAGAGGTGCTTGACCTTCCGGATATCCCGGGTGGCCCCCAGCGCCGCCATCAGCAGGATGCGCGCCTTGGGGCCCGAGAGCCGGCCGCCCAGGATGACGCCCCGCTTAACGAGGTCGGCGCCGCCGCCGGCATAGGCGTATATCGGCCACACGCCCCCCTCGGGGCAGCGGGTCGTCAGCACCACCGGGACCCCGCGGCCGACCGCCTTTTCGACGGCAGGGACCAGCCCCGGCGGCACATTGCCGGCGCCGAAGCCCTCGATCACCAGCCCGGCCACCCCCTTGCGGAGGAGATGCTCGATCAGGCTCCCGTCCATGCCGGTGTAGCAGGAGATCATCGCTACGCCCGGCTCGATCCGCCTCGTCCGGATCGGCGGGCGCTTGATTCCGTGCATGGGAGCCGAGCGCCGCGTCAGCCGGACGTCTTCGCCGGCCACATAGGCCACGGGGCCGCTCTCGGGGGCCTCGAAGGCGTCGATGTTGAGGGAGTTGACCTTGATCACCTCCCGGGCGGCGAAGATCCGGTCGGTCATCAGCAGGCCCACGCC
>JALOPD010000002.1 GCA_025454075.1 Desulfobacterales bacterium
TTTGACATAAAGCTCCGCCCCGTGGGTTACACGTGCAACCCGGGCAAGCGGGGCGATAAAATTGAAAAACCCCTCTTTCAGGACACAGGAATATAACCAAGTTTTTAGATCACAATTGGTCATATATGTCAAGCCATTAATCTCTCGTATTAAATTGAATTTATTCGTGTTTATAACTTTCACGCAGAGCTGGTGTTGAAACCTTCGACAATATGTGATTTAATAAATTTCACATCTTTTTAAACCCAAACCCCCCGGGCATTCGGGGGTATACGGACAAGGCACACCGCCTCATGGAAAGCATTCTGATCATCGACGACGAACCCCAAATCAGGTCCATGATCCGCCTCATCCTCGAGCGGTCGGGATACACTGTAATAGAGGCTTCGGATGGGATCGAGGGCATCCGGCTCTTTCGTGAGAAACCGGCCGACCTGATCATCACCGACCTGATCATGCCGAACAAGGACGGGATCGGCTTGATCATCGAGCTGAAAAAGGAATTCCCCGACGTCAAAATCGTCGCCATGTCCGGGGGCGGATTGAACCGCCCGGAAGGCTACCTGCGCGGCGCCCAGAAACTGGGAGCAACCTGCACGCTGTCCAAGCCGATCAATCGCCAGGAACTGCTGCGGGCGGTCAAAGACGCTCTGAAAAGCGAATCGGATGCTCCTGCTGCCTGACGTTTCCCCCACGTGCTATCGAACAAGATCCGGTCATCGGGCGTCGGCGCATTCCCTATACTCCTTAAGACTGGTATGATGAAATTTCAGCGCATCTCGGTTCTGCGCTGAAACCCGTTCCACTTGCCGCGAAGCGGGAGGGTGGCTTTCCGTTGCCGGCGTCTCAGCGGCAACGGAAAAGAAAAAAGCCCTTTGCGTCCTTTGCGTCTCTGCGGTGAGTATTCCTTTTCGCTTAAGGCACCTTTATACATCTAAATGAAAAAGATCTCATTGGTAAGTGGGTTGGCCGCTTTGGGCGCGGTGCTGGCCGGTTTTCTCTGGTTCGGTGCCGCGGCCGGTGCCGACACCATTTTTTTCAAGGACGGAATGCGCACGGTGTGCCAGGGAAAAGCCTGGGAGGAAAAGGGAAAAGGACGAGGTCCACTGCGAGCACGAAGGCGGGCTGCTGATTTACCCGAAAAACGACGTGGCTCGAATAGAGAAAGACCCTTCCGCCAAAGCGGGTTCGGATTCGGTTAAAGGCCAAGATGCGGGGGTAAAGCCGCCCCCGCCGTCGGCGGCGGGGGCAGCTCCTCCGGCCTCGCTTCCGAAGGCCGAACCGCCGCCGTCGGCCCCAACGCCTTCGGGTGTTTTGTTCTACGATCCGCGCCGCGACAAAAAATATTGGAGCAGCCCGACGGTCCGGCATGACTCCTACCAGGAGGCGCTCTCCGCACTGGCAGCAGAGTTCGAACGCCCCGTGCCGTGGATTGAGGAAAACATGGGGGACAGCAACGACCTCGGCGAAATCAGAGGAATCCTGGCATCTCGCAAACAGGCGGCATCCCCCGCACCAAAGGGCCCCGCGGATCATCCCTCGTCCGGTGGAATCGAATTTTACAACCCCCGCCGCCCTCAGAAATATTGGACCGCCCCGGACGCCCGCCACAACACCTATGAGGAGGCCGTCGAGGCGCTGGCTCGTGAATTCGGGAAACCCCCGGCCTGGGTCGAGCGCCATTTGGGCGATGCGAACGATATCGACCTGATTCGCCAAGCCCTGCGAAGCGCTCAGCTTACCGAAAATGGCAAATAAACAAAGTCTTGCGAGGCCTTAGTCGCGGCCGCCTACAGGGTTTTGGCCGGCTCCGTATTGACATTGGCCGCACGATCCATTAAAATAAAAAGATTATTTTGCGTGATATAAGCGAGTTATGAGTTTTCAGGAGCGGGCGCCGGCATGAAAGGATAACCCGAGAATGCTCAAGGTGAACCGGGATGTAGTCATTCTCTTCAAGGTGATCGCCAGTTGCCTGACGGCCGCCTTTCTGATCTTCTTTTTTTCAGCGCTCTCGGGCGAAGACCTTCTGAAGAACCACAGCTCCATCAAGGACCTGGACCGGATGCTGGGCGAGATATCCGGCGAACTGAACGAGGGAATCGACCGGCGCATCCGGAACCTGGGCGAAGCGCCCAAAAAGAACCCGTATCGCAAGTTTTACGCCGCGGAATTCGCCAAGGAGATCCACGAGGTCTCGTATCTCACCGAGAAACAGAAGATCCTGTTTGACGCCTACAACGTGCGGGATTTCGAGGCCAAGTCCAAGCGGCTGGTCTCCTATTCCGAAGCGGCCGACGTCGAAGGCTTGATGAACGAGCTTGACATCGTCAAGCGGGAGCTGAAGAATTCGGTCAACCTGATCGACAAACGCAAGGAAAAACTCGACCGCCAGCGCAGTGCCTACATTTTCTTGTTTTTCATTCTCTGGATTACCGTCTATTTCTACTATGGCCGGGGCTTCATCCGCGGGCATTGACGAGGCGTTTCCACCGACGCATTCAAAAACAACCTTGTGACCGAGCCCGATGCCGGCCCCTGTTTAAAAAGGCGCTGAATGTACCTCAATTTTTACCAGCTCCAGCATAAACCCTTTCAGATCACCACGGACCCCAAATTCCTGTGGCTGGGGGACAAGCACAAGGAGGCGCTGGCGACCCTCAAATACGGGATCATGGAAGACAAGGGGTTTCTGCTGCTCACGGGCGACGTCGGCACCGGGAAGACGGCCCTCATCAAGCTGCTGGTCAAAACGATCAACGTTTCCGCCGTCGTCGCCACTCTCCCGGACCCGGGTCTGGAGCCCCTCGACTTCTTCAACATATTGGCCGAAGAGTTCAAGATGGAGCGCCGTTTTGCGTCCAAGGGCGACTTCCTGATCGAGTTCAAGCAGTTTTTGCTCAAGGCCAATTTATCCCAACAAAAGGTCCTGCTCATCATCGACGAGGCCCAGCGCCTGACGGTCGAAATGCTGGAGCAGGTGCGCCTGCTGTCCAACATCGAACTCGAGAACCGCAAGCTGATCAACATTTTTTTCGTCGGCCAGACGGAATTCAACCGCACGCTGCTGGACGAACGCAGCAAGGCGCTGCGTCAGCGCATCACGGTCAGCTATTACATTGAGCCGCTGATCGAAACGGAGACCCGGCAGTACATCCTTCATCGATTGAAAGTCGCCGGCGCGGGCCGCGAGATTTTCACGCCGGACGCGATGCTTCGGGTGCATGCGTTTTCCCAAGGCTATCCGCGCCTGATCAACATCATATGCGACCACGCCCTGCTGACCGGATATGCGTCGGGGGTCAAGACCATCGACGTCAACTTGATCCGAGAGTGTGAAAAGGAGCTGCGTCTTCCCGAAATGCGCGACCCCAGGGACCCGGTGCCGCGCGCGCCGTCGTCCCCGCTGTCGGAGGAGCCCTCCGAGGACCTGCCGGCCGCCAAGGGCTTCAGCTGGCGGGTTCCCATCGTACTCGTGTTCCTGCTCCTGTGGTCTACCAATACCGGACCGAGAAGCCCCAGCGCTGGGCCACCGAGGAGTTGGCCCCCCAGGCATACAAAGGGCTCTCCGGAAGGCCGACGGCAGCCGCTGCCGATGAGACGTCTGACCCCCCGGCCGTGCCACCGGCCCCTCCGCCGGTGGCGGTGGCCGCCGCCGGCAGACCGCCGGAGGGCGTATCGTCGGAGACGCTCAGGACCAATCCCTTCGCGAAGGGGAAGGTCATCCTCTTTTTTCCCCACAATTCAAACGAACTCACCCCGGATGTGTTGACCGCTCTCGACCAGATCGCGCTGTACCTCAAGGCGGAAAAAAATATGAAAGTTTCGATCACGGGGTTCACCGATGCGGTGGGGTCGGTCACCTACAACCTCAGCGTCTCCCATTTCAGGGCCACTTCCATCAAAAGCTACCTGGCCGGAAAAGGGGTCGATCCCGCCAACATGATCGCCATGGGCATGGGGCCCAAGGACCCCATCGCCTCCAACGACACCCCGGAAGGCCGCCAGCAGAACCGTCGCGTCGAGATCCAGCCCCGCAAAGAATGAAAGGGCAGAAGGCGGGGGGCCTCTCAGGCGCCGAAGCCGAAACGGTCCTTGAGAAGCCCGATCGTCTCCGGGCTGACCTTCCGCCGCTGCAGCTCGTCGACCGAAACCCAGCCGGCATCCGCCGCGTCGCTCGCCGGCCGCGGCGTCCCGGCCACATACTCGGCCGATAGGTCCACGATCACGTAATGAAAGCGCACCCGGCCCTCCGCATCCCTTTCGATGACATCGAAGGTGTAGACCGGCGCGGCGGCGCGGATGACCACCCCGGTCTCCTCCAGGATTTCGCGCTCGGCCGCCCGCTGGAGCGTCTCCCCGACCCGGACGCTCCCGCCGGGAATGGCCCAGCTCCCCTCGGCCGGCGCCTGCCCGCGTTGAACCAGCAGCACGGCGCCTTCCTTGAACACGACCGCGCCCACCGCTACGCGAGGTCGCTCCGGGTAATGCGTCGAGTCGCTCAAGCCCATTGACACCCCCCCTTATTTCCCCTATCTACGATACCGCGAAACCGGCGGACGCCGCCCCGTTTTCAACTGCGGCAAATCAGAACACCGAAAGAACCCCTGGCCCCCATGGATATAGCCTCCAAGCTACCGGAAGTCGGCCTCACCATATTCTCTGAGATGACCAACCTCGCGCTGCGGCACGGGGCGATCAATCTTTCTCAAGGCTTCCCGGATTTCGACACGCATCCGGAGCTGAAAAACCTGGTGGACAAGTACATCCGCTGCGGCCGGAACCAGTACGCCCCCATGCAGGGCGTGGGGGCCTTGCGGGAGCGGATCGCCGAAAAGGTGCGCGAGATGTACGGGGCCGGCTACCACCCCGACTCGGAAATCACGATCACGACCGGCGGGACCGAGGCCATTTACGCCGCGATCACCGCCGTGGTGCACCCCGGGGACGAGGTGATCCTCTTCGAGCCGGCCTATGACTGCTACGCCCCGATCGTACGCTTGAACGGCGGCCGGCCGGTCTACGTCAAGCTGGAGTTCCCTTCCTACCGGGTGGACTGGGACGCCTTCCGGCAGCGGCTCAGCCCGAAGACGCGGCTGGTCCTGCTCAACTTTCCCCACAACCCGACCGGCGCAGTCCTGAGCGCCGGGGACCTGGACCTTCTCGCCGAAATCCTCCGGCCCACCGCGGTCCTGGTACTGAGCGACGAGGTCTACGAGCACATCGTCTTCGACGGCCGCCGCCATCAAGGCATGTCGCGTCACCCCGAGCTGCGGGAGAGGGCCTTCGTGGTCAGTTCGTTTGCGAAGACCTACCACACCACCGGATGGAAGATCGGCTACTGCCTGGCCCCGCGGCCGCTCTCGGAGGAGCTGCGCAAAATACACCAGTACCTGGTGTTTGCGGTCAACACCCCGATCCAGCACGCTTACGCCGAGTTCATGGAGGAGAAGGACCGCTACGTCAACCTGCCCTCCTTCTACCAGGCCAAGCGCGACCGGTTCCTCGAGCTGATCCGCGGCTCGCGTTTCCGCCCCCTCCCCTGCCACGGGACCTACTACCAGCTGCTGGACTATTCCGGCATAACCGAGGAGCCCGAAATCGAGTTCGCCCGGCGGCTGACCATGGAGCACGGCGTCGCCGCCATCCCGCCGTCGGTGTTTTACCACCACCGGGACGACCACAAGGTCCTGCGCTTCTGCTTTGCCAAGAAAGAGGAAACCCTGAGCGCCGCCGCCGAACGCCTGCGGGCCGTTTGAACGAGATATGGGCCGCGCCGCACGGACCACCCCGCCGTTTTCCCCGATCGATATCCCGCACCATCGACCGGAACCGAATCACCTCGACCCTTCGGCCGCCACCGGGCTCTGCAGATGCGGCGCCGCCATCCAGTAAGGGTTGATCATGTCCTCGAAGATGGTCATGGCGGCCTCGGCCCCCTGGCCGGAGGCGGTCACGATCTGCTTGTAGCCCCCTTCCACGTCGCCCGCCGAATACACGCCCGGCAGGCTCGTGCGGTGGCGGCCGTCCTGCCGGATGTACCCGTCCGCGTTCAGCTCCAGCCCCAGTTTTTGGGCGATCCCCACGGCCGGCTCATACCCGATGGCGATGAAGACCCCGTCGGTTGGGTGGGTTGAGGTTTTGCCGCTCTTGCGGTGGCGAAGCAGGACCTCGCGCACCCGGTCCTCACCGCGGATCTCCTTGATCTCGGTGTCCCAGATAACGGGGATCTGGTTGTCCTTCAGCTGCTTGGCCAGGAATTCCTGGGCCCTGAGCGTGTCGCGCCGGTGAACCAGCGTGACCGCGACGCCCATGTGAAACAGATGCAGGGCCTCGGTCACGGCGCTGTTGCCGCCGCCCACCATGACCACGCGCTTGCCCTTGAAGAGCGGGCCGTCGCAGGTGCTGCAGTAGCTGACCCCCCGGCCGGCCAGGCGCGACTCGCCGGGAACGTTGAGCAAGCGGTGGCTGGCGCCGGTGGCGAGCAGCAGGCTTTTCGTAAAAAACTTGCGCCGGCTGGTTTGCACCATGATCGGTGTGCCGTACGTCACATCCACCACCTCGTCCCCGACAAAAATCTGAACGTACTGCAGGGCATGGCTGACCATGATGTCGACCAGGGTCTTGCCGCCGACGGACGTGAACCCGGGGTAGTTTTCCACGACGGGCGTCAGCGCGACCTGCCCGCCCAGCGCCTGGCGTTCGACGATGGCGGTTTTCAGGCCGCTGCGCACGGCGTAGATGCCGGCGGTGAGCCCGGCCGGTCCGCCCCCCACGATCAGCAGGTCGGTTTCCACCTGCTCGGCGTCGCTCTCGGGGATGAAGATGGTCTGGGGCTCCAGTTTCTGCAGCGAAAGGGCGAACACCTCTTCCGCCTGCGCCCCGTGTCCGATGAGAATGTCGTTGGCAAACGCCTGGGGGACGCTCTGGGCGGAGTACTGATCGGCCAGCCCGGGCTCGCATTGAATGTCGATGATTTCGAGTGAAATCTGCTCCGGCAGCTCGATGGCGGCCTTCACGGCGTTGACCGCCTGCTGCGGGCAGTAGGGGCACGTGGGGCTCACGAACACCTTGACCCGGCGCGGCGAGTCGATGCGCCGGATCACCTTGCGGGATTCCTCGGTCAGATTGCTCTTCCCGAGCCCGACGAGCAGGAGAATCTCGAGAAAGGTCCTGGCCTCCTCGCCCATCGGCGCCCCGCGCCAGCGGATGTCGTAGCGGTCGGGCGCGATGAGCAGGGTCGGAGAGCCCTCCACGCGGTGCGTGCGCGCCAGTTCGTGTTGAAGGTCGTACTCCTTCAGCGTGATGCGCGGGCTGAGCTCTCGAAACGCGCGGATCACCTGGCGGGTCGCCTGGGCAAAAACATTGTCGCCGCCCTTGTCCGCGAACAGCAGCAGGGGGATATCGTTGGGCAGTTGCTCGAAGGTCTTGCGAAGCTGGCGCAGGTAGGCCTCGCTCGCCATGTCTCTTGGCTGGCCGTCCGGTTTCATTTCGCCTGGCATGATGGGCTCTCCTCGGATAGTCGAATGGGCATCGAAAGCGTTTTTGATTTTATCGAAGAAGATAGATTCGCAGGCGACGTGTGTCAACCGCAGAGGGGCCGCCGGCCGTGCCCGGGCGGCAGCGGCCGGGCGGCGAGTAGCGCCTCGGCCAGCGCCATGTCTTCGGGGGTGGTGATCTTGATATTGCGGCGGCTCCCGGAAACGACCCGTACCGAGCCCCCGCAGCGTTCCACCAAGGAGGCGTCGTCGGTTCCCGGGAAATTTTGCGAAAGCGCCGCCTGGTGGGCCTGGCGGATCAGGCCGGCACGGAAGGCCTGGGGAGTCTGCGCCAGCCACACGCCCTCCCGCGGCAGGGTGGCGTCGATCCTGCCGGCCGGTGTGACCCGTTTGAGCGTGTCCCAGGCCGGAACGGCGGCAATGCAGGCCCCATAGGCTCGGGCGCCATCCACGCAGGCGGTGATGCACTCGCAGGTCACCAGCGGCCGCACCGCGTCGTGAATCACCACGATCGCATCGTCATCGGGAATGCAAGCCAGCCCGTTGAACACGGAGTCCTGCCGCTGCGCCCCTCCGCTGCAAAGCCGGACGGTCTTGCGGATGCCGGCCGCCGCCAACAGCGAATCGCGCACCAAGGGCTCGTCGCCGGGCGGCACCACCAGCACGAGGGTGTCGACCCCCTCGCAACGATCGAAAACTTCCAGCGTGCGGACCAGCACGGGAACGCCGGCCAACGGCAGGTATTGCTTCGGGGTCGCGCCGCCGAACCGCCTTCCGCTGCCGCCGGCCACTATGAGCGCGCAGACCATTTCACCGCAGGTATTTGAGCTCTTTGGGCAGGGGGACTCCCTTCCCCATCAGATCCTCACCGTAGTTGACGCCGGCGAGAATCTCGATGTCCTTCAGCGTCCGGGAATCCCCCTCGAAAACGACCTCCTTCAGGTTTTCCTTCTGGATTTTCCCCCCCGCCCACTGAATGTCCAGAACGCTGCTGGCATCGAACCGGTCATCGCCGATGACCAGCTCCACCTGGCCGCCGTAGTGCTGAACGACCTTGGCCACCAGCAGGCTGGGGCGGGCGTGGAAGCCGAGCTTTTGCGGCACTCCCACGCGGATCGCGCTGCGTTCGATGTTCTCGTTGAGGATCATCCGCGAGTGGTCGCGGCCGAGCGCCAGGAAATGGCAAACGTAGTAAAGACCGTAGTTGATGGTGCAGTCGAGCAGCTGTTCCGGGTGGATGAGGGCGCACAGCTGGTCGTGCACCTTCTTGTAGGTGTTTTTGTAACCTGCCTCGAACAGGTGCCGTTCGTAAAAATGCAGCAGCCGGCCCACCATCTGCAGCAGGTGAAACACGACGGAGAAAAAGCCTCTCAGCTGCTTGAGCTTGCGGTTTCCAAACCGGAAGCCGCCGTGGATGACGTAGGTGTCGAACGAGGACTGCAGGTTGTGGACCAGCATTTCATAGCGCCGGACCTCGACCTCATTCACCTTGTCGGGGACGATGGCGAGGATCTCCTGGAAGCTGTACCGCTCGTAGAACTTGATCTGGTCGAAGCTCTTCACAATGTTGAGAAACTCGCTGGCGATCTTGACGATGTTCTGCTTCTGCTGCCCCTTGTCCTCATCGTCGATATCGTAGGCCAGGATATCGGTCGTCTGGATGCTGGGGAAATCCGCCGCGTGCAGGCGATCCTCCGGAAAGCGGACGTTCAGGCGCTGCGCCTCGTCGACGACGACCGGCGCCATTTTCTGCAGGGCATTGTTGAGGAACTGAAGGGCCGCCTCCCCGTCGCGCTGAAAGTCCGAGCTGTCCGGCAGGTCGTAGTAGCGCAGGCGGTTGGAGATGTGTTTCTGGAAGTTCGAGGCCAGGGCGATGTGCCGAATGGCGGCCGTCAGCTCCCTGAAAAAATACCAGTTTTTGTTGTTCTTGGCGCCGTGGTAGTCGAGGAAGTCCTCCAGGAGCGTGGAGGCCGACGCCAGCGTGGAATAGAACTTCTGCGGGTAGCGGGGCTCGGCGTGTTCCATGCCGAGGATGTGAAGGACGCACTTCAGGTAATCGTTGGAGAAGATACCGACCTTTCCCGCAAAGCTTTCATCGGATGCCGAACGGGGCAGTTCCGGTTGGTCTTGTAGATTCTGATTCATCGGCCATCGATTCCAGGGTGTGTCGGCGGCGGGGGGAAAACCGCGCGAGGGTCGGGGTCGGTCGGAGCAAGCCGTAAGCCGAATTCTGTTCCCGCGTCGGGTTGCCCCTCGGCGGGCGACGATCATTCATCTGTGGATGCCGGTTGCCCGGCACCTCTTGCGACCTACCCGGGGGCTTGGGCGGGCCACCCGCAAACGCCCCTCTATTTGGTCTTGCACCGGGTGGGGTTTGCCGAGCTCCCCGGTCGCCCGGGGAACTGGTGCGCTCTTACCGCACCTTTTCACCCTTACCGCCGAATACGCCCCGACTCGGGGCCGCTTTCAGCGGCGGTATGCTTTCTGTTGCACTTTCCTTCGTGTCGCCACGACTCCACGTTATGGAGCACCCTGCCCTGTGGTGTTCGGACTTTCCTCCGGGCCTGAAAGGCTCCGGCGATCGTCTGGATTACTCCGACCGACCCTCTTCATCGTCCCAATAAATGATCCTCTCACAGTTCGGGCAATTCTTCAAGCGGTCGACCCGCTGCAGCTCATTGTACATCTGGGGCGGGATGTTGACGTTGCACCCGCGGCACACCGAGTCGCAGACGCAGACAATGGCCAGCCCGTCGGGCTTCTTGGCCTTCACCCGCCGGTAGAGCGCCAATGCCTCCGGGGCGGCCTGTTCCGAGAGGCGGGCCGCCTCGGCCTCCATCCGCTCAAGAGCGGCCTGGGCCTCACGCGCTTCCTGAAGCACGCCGTCCTTTTCGGCTCGAATCCGCACGGCCTGCGCCGCCAGGCGCTCGCGGTGGCTCGTGAGCTCCTCTTGCGCGCTTTCGATCTGCTCCATGCCGGCCAGGATCTCGTCTTCAATTCTTGACACGATCGCCCCGAGGTCCTCTATCTCTTTCAGCCCGGATTGGTATTCCTTGTTGGTTTTCACGGACCGGAGCTTTTCCTGGCTTTTGGCGATCCGGCCCTGGTTCACCTGCAGCTCCGAATCCAGCGTGCGCGAGGCCTTCGTCAGTTCCTGGATGCGGTTCTGGCCGTTTTCAACGGCGGCGGTGAATTCGTGGAGCCGGGCATCCAGTTCGGCCGTGATGCGGTCGACCTGGCTCAGGGTCTGTTTGATTTTCCGGATGTCGAGCTCCACGCCCTGAAGCCTGACCAGCACCTGGATCTGTTGACGCACTTCGTTGGACATGAACGCATCCTGTCTCGTGGGGCTCGTTTACACGACCTGAAAAGGGTCTTTCTCGATCGAACACGCCTCCACCCGAATTGTTGCACGGCGGCGGTGCAGGGCCCGCCGCAACCGCTGGGCCACGGTGGCCGTCATCAGGTGTTCGGAGTGAAAATGGCCGATGTCGATCGCGCCGCGCTGAGCGGCTTCGATTTCCCGCGCGTCGTGGTAGCGCAAGTCCCCGGTGATGAAGACGTCGGCCGTCGACGACAAAAATTGGGGCACCAGGCTGCCGCCGCTTCCGGTCGACAGCGCCACCCGCCTAACGCTCCGGGAGCCGTCTCCGGCGATGCGCACCGTTTCAAGACCCAGGCGGCGTTTGACCGCCCGCGCCAATTCGCTTAATCGCATGCGCGTGGGGAGCACTCCCGACCGCCCGATGCCCGTTCCGTGTCGGGTGCCCGTGCCCTCATGGCCGACCAAGGGCTTCCGCCGTTGCACCCCGAGGCGCTCGCCCAACATGTCGTTGAGCCCGGCGGCCGCCGCATCCAGGTTGGTATGCATCGCGTACACGGCCAGGCGGTGGCGAAGTGCCTTTTCGATGACCGCGCCCAGAGGGGTCCGGGTATCGATTTGCTTCAGCGGACGGAAGATGAGCGGGTGGTGGGTCACCAGCAACCCCACCCCCTTGCGGCAGGCCGCGGAAACCACATCGGGGCTGGGATCGAGCGCCACCCACACCGAACCCACCTCACGGCCGGGATCTCCCACCTGCAGCCCGGAATTGTCCCAATCCTCCGCCAGATGCGGCGGGGCGATCTTTTCCAAAACCCGCAGAATATCCGCAAGGATAAGCGCCATGGCCGTAGACGGATGCCCTCCGGCAGGCAGCGGCGCAGGGTCTACCCCTGGGCGAAAATAAGGAAGGCGAGGTGTCTCCCCCACGCCTCGCCCACGCTGCGTTCAAGTGAATCGATGGGCCCACCTGGGATCGAACCAGGGACCGACCGGTTATGAGCCGGTGGCTCTACCAGCTGAGCTATGGGCCCGTGAAATTCGGTCTGAACTTATCTATCGGCCGGCCCTGCCTTTGTCAAGCGCCTCGTCTGAATGGAGTGAAGCTCTTTTTCGCTCCATTCAGGTTTCGATGAAATGCTTCAGCTTGCGGCTGCGCGTGGGATGCCGCAGCTTGCGGAGGGCTTTGGCTTCGATCTGCCGGATGCGTTCACGGGTGACGGCGAAATCCTGGCCCACTTCCTCCAGCGTGTGATCCGCTTTTTCTCCGATCCCGAATCGCATGCGCAGCACCTTTTCCTCCCGCGGCGTGAGAGTGGCCAGCACTTTGCGCGTCTGCTCGGCCAGGTTCATGCTGACGGCCGCCTCCGACGGAAGCATGAACTTCTTGTCTTCGATGAAATCCCCCAGGTGGCTGTCTTCCTCCTCCCCGATGGGGGTTTCCAGCGATATGGGCTCGCGGGCGATCTTGAGCACCTTGCGCACCTTTTCGAGGGGGATTTCCATTTTCTCGGCGATCTCTTCCGGGCTGGGCTCGCGCCCCTGCTCCTGCACCAGATAGCGGGAGGTCCGGATGAGCTTGTTGATGGTCTCGATCATGTGCACCGGGATGCGGATCGTCCGCGCTTGATCGGCGATCGCCCGGGTGATGGCCTGGCGGATCCACCAGGTGGCGTAAGTGCTGAATTTATAACCGCGCCGGTACTCGAACTTGTCCACCGCCTTCATCAGCCCGATGTTGCCCTCCTGGATGAGGTCCAGGAACTGGAGCCCCCGGTTGGTGTATTTCTTGGCGATGCTGACCACCAGTCGCAGGTTGGCCCGGGTGAGTTCGCTTTTGGCCAGCTTGGCGGTCAGCCGCCCCTCCTCCACGCTGGCCATGATGCGTTTCAGCGCACGGCTGTTGGCGCACAGCGAGGCTTCGCGGCGCGCATGCTGTTCGAGGGCGTCCTTGATGTCCGCATAGGCCGCTGCCATTTCGTCCTTGGTGGCGGCGCTGCGGCCGGAAACCCATCTCAGGAAGGCGGCTTTCGAACTCAGGTGGTCGCGAAGCTCCTTGATCGAAGCGCCGTAACGGTCCGCGGCGCGGGACAACTTTTTCCCCGTCGCCTCGAAAAATTCGATTTCCTGGAGGATCTTCACCTCGATATCGTCGATGACAGCCGCCTCCAGCCGCCAGTCCTTGAGCAGGTCGAAGATCTCGGATATCAGCCGCTGCAGGTGGCGTTTGGCTTTGCGCTGCTCCTCGGGGTCAATATCGGCCGCAAATGCCTTTTCACGGCAATCGCGGTTTTGATGGTGCAGGTCTTTGATGCTGCGGATGGTTTCCAGGAATTTATCGGTTTGCACGACCTCGTCGTTGTAAGTGTCGCCCTCGTCGATGTCACGCAGGACATGCTTGGGCCTTAAGGCGCCATTGGCGATTTTGTCGCCCAGTTCGATGATCGCCTCGACGCCGGTGGTCGCCTCCAGCAGCGCGCGCAGAACCTCCTGTTCGCCGGCTTCGATCCGCTTGGCGATCTCCACCTCGCCCTCCCGGCTCAAGAGCGTGACCATGCCCATCTCGCGCAGGTACATCTTCACCGGGTCCGTCACCGAGCCGTAGTCGCCGGCATCCGGGTCTTCGCTGGGGGCCTTGCTCTCCACCGGGGCTTTGATCTTGACGACCTTCTTGTTTTGTTTTTCGTCCACCACCTCGATGCCGTTGTCGTCGAACAGCATCAGGGTTTCGTCGATCTGATCGGCGGAGAGCATGTCTTCCGGCAGCAATTCGTTGATCTCGTCATAGGTCAGATACCCCTGCTTTTTGCCTTTCGCCAGGAGCTCCGCAATCGCTTTTTTGTCGACTTTTTTATCGGGGGCTTTTTTAGGCGCTTCGACCTTGGCCGGCACCGCCTTGGGTTTCGGCGCGGGTTTTGCCTTGACCGGAGCGGGTTTCTTTTTCCCGGACACAACGCGCACGGCTTTTCGAGCGGTCTTCTTTTTATGGGTCGTTGGTTTTGCCATGTTCCAATGCCTCCCCGATCCTCAACACTCTCTATTTTTTGTGCCGTGCGGTCATTTTCTGTTTTTCGCGGCGCACGGCCATTTTTTGTTTTTCGCCCAGCAGCCGCAGCACTTCGGGTTCATTCTGCTCGCGCTCGGCCGTCTCGATCGCTTTTTGGATGGACCGCCCGGCGCCCATCTTTTGCCGGGTTTCGATAAAACGTGCGAGCAGATTCTGGCACCCCTTCAGGGTCCACGCCTCGTCGCCGATCGCCAGAAGCGCCGTGCAGCGCTTGACCGGGCCGTCCTCCATCCGCTCCAGCAGCTCCGGCAGCTGATCGGTGGACTGCAAGCGGAAGCGGATGACGACCTCACCGGCCGCCTTCAACTCTTCGTTGGTGAAAAGCGCGAGGGCGTTGGACGTCACGACTTCCGAAATGATCTCCGGATACTGAAGCATCATGGAGAGGATGCGCTGCTCCATGCGAACGGAGGGGTCGAGCGCCGCCGGGTCGCCTCGGCCGGCCGCCGCATCGGGCGCCCTCCGCGCCGCGGGCGCGGCCGCGGGCTCCCTCAGCTTGGCCAGAATGGCCGCTTCCGGCGCACCGATCCGCTCCGAAAGCTGCTGGACATACAGCGCTCGGGCGACGCTGTCGTTGATGGCGGATAGCGGCGCCTGCAGCTCGGAAACGATGCGAATTCTCCCCTCGGTGCTCAGGCCGTGCTTGCGGACGGCGCTGTCGATCAGGAAGCCGACGATGCTTTTCTGTTCCGTGCGCGCATATCGCCGAAACTCGTCCGCACCGTGCCGGAAAACGAAGGAGTCCGGGTCGTGCCCCACGGGCAGCACCAGGATGTGGGTGTCGGCCCGATCCTCGCGGAACACGTCTCCGCGCCGGAAATCCACGTGCTCTTTCCAAAAGATGTCGATGCAGCGCTGGGCCGAACGGATGCCGGCCTCGTCGGAGTCGTAGACCAGAACGAGATGCCCGGCCGACCGCGCCAGCAAGTGAATGTGCTCCGGGCTCAGCGCGGTTCCCAGCGTGGCGGCCGCGTTGAGAATCCCGTGCTGGTGCAGGGCAATGAGGTCCAGGTAGCCCTCGACGATGTACACCGTTCCCTCGGCCCGGCAGGCCTCCCTGGCGCGGTGCAGGCCGTAAAGGACCCGGCGTTTCACGTAAACCGGGGTTTCCGGCGAGTTCAAATACTTCGGGGTCGAATCGTCCATCACCCGGCCCCCGAAGCCGACCACCCGCGACTGTTCGTCCCATATGGGAAAGATCACCCGGTCCCGAAACCGGTCGTAAAACCCGGGACCCTCCTTGCGCGCAACCACCAAGCCGGCTTTTTCCAGGAGCGACGGGGCAAACCGCTTGCGGGTCAGAAATCCCAGCAGGTGGTCCCACCCCTTGGGCGCATAGCCCAGTTGAAACGCCGCCAGGGTATCAGGACTCAGCCCGCGGCGCTTGAGGTATTCTCTCGCCGCCGCCGCGCTCTCCTGCCGCAGCAGGGTCTGATGAAAAAAGTCGGCGGCCGCCCGGTTGACGGCGAAGAGGGCGTCCTGCTCGCTGATGCGTTTTTGGTCCTGGCCGGATAGGGGTTTTTCGGGAAGGTCGACGCCGTAGCGGCGGGCCAGCGCTCGTGCGGCGTCGGCAAAGGCCGTCCCCTCCTGTTTCATCACGAAGCTGAACACGTTTCCGCCGGCGCCGCAGCCAAAACAGTAAAAGATCTGTTTGTCCGGGCTGACGGTGAAGGAGGGGGTTTTCTCGGCGTGGAACGGGCACAGGCCCACCATGTTTTTTCCGGCCCTTCGGAGCGAAACCGATTCAGAGACGATCTCCACGATATCGGCCGCGTGGCGGATTTCGGAGACCTTATCCTCGGGGATGTACATCGCCAAAAAAAACAACCTCCATCGTCGATACAACGCGTGTGGGACATTCAGGCGATGGGTCAGTTTCCGGTAAACGTCGGGGCATGATGCTCAATGATGGTCGTACCCCCTGAAGACCGCCCCTCGAATCTCCACGCCATGTGGTGCCGGATGCACCTGGAACTGGGAAAATTAAGTTTCATCTGAGTGTTTGTCAATAGATCCGGCGGGTCGTGGTGAAGCGGATGACGCCGGGAAATCGGCTTTTTCAGGGCTCAGTGCCATCGCATCTTCAAACCGCAGCGATCCGCTGTAAAGGGCTTTGCCGGTAATGACGCCGATCACCCCGACAGCCTCCAAGGGCAGCAGGGCGCGCACATGCTCGAGGGTGCCGACCCCCCCCGAGGCAATGACGGGAATGTGCACCGACTCCGCCAGCCGACGGGTCTCTCCGATGTTCGGCCCCGTCTGCATGCCGTCGCGGTGGATGTCCGTGAAAATCAGCGCGGCGGCGCCGGCCTCTTCGACCTGCCGTCCCAGGTCGACCGCCCGGATGTCGGTGGTCCGGGTCCAGCCGTGCGTGGCCACACGTCCGCAGCGCGCGTCGATCCCGACGGCGATGCTCCCCGGATGAACGCGGCAGAGCTCTCTCACGAAGCCCAAATCCTGCGCGGCGGCCGTGCCGACGACGACGCGATGCGCACCCATCGCCAGGCAGGCGTCGACCGCCCGGGTGTCACGCATGCCGCCGCCCACCTGCACCGGCACGCCGGCCGCACGGATGATGCGGCGGATGCAGCCCTGGTTGCGAGGGGTTCCCTGGATCGCCGCATCCAGATCGACGACGTGCAGCAGCCGTGCACCCGCTTCCGCCCAGCGCCGGGCCACGGCCTCCGGATCGTCGGAATAGACGGTCTCATCCTGCATGCGTCCCTGGATCAGCCGGACGCATTTGCCGTCTTTGAGATCAATGGCGGGTATGATGAGCATGGCCTGGCAATCGGTGGAGGGTTCCGGAGCCGCCGATCAGAGCGAGCCTTTGGACGAGCGCACGCCCCGGACACGGGCGTCCAGCCCGACGGCCTGCTGGAGGGCCCGGCCGAAGGATTTGAACGCCGCCTCCAGGATGTGGTGCTCGTTCTCTCCGTACGGCACGTTCACGTGGAGGTTCATGCCGCCGTGGTTGGCGATGGATTTGAAAAACTCCTTGGCCAGACTGCGGTTGAAGGAGCGCTCCGCCGTCTCGCCGGCGGGGACCTGGAACACTAGGTAGGGACGGCGCGACAGGTCGACGGCCACCATCGCCAGGGCGTCGTCCATGGGCGTCACCGCATAGCCGTAGCGTCGAATACCGCTGCGCTCCCCCAGTGCCGTTTCGATGAGGTCGCCCATCACAATCCCCACGTCCTCCACGGTGTGGTGGGAATCGATTTCGATGTCTCCCCGGGCGCGCAGGCGGAGGTCGAAAAACCCGTGGACCGCGAACAGCGTCAGCATGTGGTCGAAAAAAGGAATCCCCGTGCTGATGTCGGCTTGACCCTTCCCGTCCAGGCTGATCGCAACCGTGACGGCCGTCTCGCGGGTTTTGCGCTCAATTTCGGCTTTTCGGTTCATGACCCCTCCCCGATGGTCGTTCAACCGAGCCGCCGGCGCAGCCGGCCGAACGGCCGTTCGTGCAAAAAAGTCGGGTGACCTTGAAAAGGCCACCCGACTTCCGAAATCAGCCGGATCCGTGAGTTCCTGATGTTTTCAGGCGAAATCCTGTTTCTATTTTCATAGCCTTGTGCTATGCAATAGAACTCTTGAACCACCCGGCACACAAAGTATCATAAGAAAGTGGAGATGAGGGGGATCGAACCCCTGGCCTCGGCGTTGCGAACGCCGCGCTCTCCCAGCTGAGCTACATCCCCACACAAAGTTTATTTTTTAACAAAATATTCCCGGCCGGTCAATGAAAAACATCAGTTATTTTAGACGGGTGCCGCCCCGCTGCGGCCCGGGCCTGTCGCCGGGACGACGACCGCCCCCGCGAAGGAGACGTTTCATGCAGTCGACCGTTTTGGAAGATGCCTTCAAGACCTTCACACTGGACCAGGACAAGATTTTGCCGCCGGAGGAGACCGTCCGCCGTTTTCGTGAAAAGCTGAATGCGGCCGGGCTGGACATTCTGCAAGAGACCCGGCGCATCGACAACGGCCGCATCGGGATTCCCGTTTATATCAGCCGCTGCAGGCCGGAGGCGCAGCGCATCATCGGAACCCGGAAGCAGATGGGCAAGGGCGCGACGCCGCAGCAGGCGGAAGCGAGCGCGGTGATGGAACTGGCCGAGCGGTTCAGCTTTTTCAGCTTCGTCAAGAACCCGGTTCACTTCCGGCGCAGCCCCGTGGCCGGCATCGGGGATACGGCCATCCCCTTCGAGATGATCGCACGCTCCGTTCACGACGATTCCGACGATCTGCCCGTCAGTCGGAAAATTTTCGAGTCGCTGCCCTTGAACTGGACCCGGGCGTTCAACCTGACCCGGGGCACCCACGTCCAGGTTCCGTTCGACTGGTTTTTCGCCATCAACGAATTCAACGGGCCGTCGGCCGGCAACTGCAAAGAGGAGGCCATCCTTCAGGGGATTTGCGAAATCGTCGAGCGGCACGTCTCTTCCGTGATCAGCCATGAGCATCGGTCGGTGCCGGCGATCCGCCCGGAATCGGCCACGGACCCCATGGTGGTCGACATGCTTGCAAAATACCGGCGCAGCGGCATATCCCTTTTTCTATCCGATTTCACTCTCGACATGGGCATCCCATCGATCGGGGCCCTCGCCTACGACCCCGCCACGTTTCCGGACCGCAGCGAGATCGTTTGGACCGCCGGCACCACCCCGAGCCCGGAGAAGGCGCTCAGCCGTGCACTGACCGAAGTGGCTCAATTGGCCGGCGACTTCAACACCTCCGCCAACTATGTCGCCAGCGGCCTTCCCAAACTCCGGCGGATCGAGGAGGCACGCATCGTCACCGACCCCGGCCGCCGGGTCGACCTCCACGGTCTGCCGGATGTCTCCGACACCAACATCCGCGTGGAGATCGAAAACTGCGTTCAGGCCCTGGCGCAACGGGGGTTTGAGGTGTTGCTCGTCGAGACGACCCACCCACGGCTTCAGATACCGGCCTACTATACCATCATCCCGGGGGCCCATTTCCGTGAACGGTCCCGGGCGACCAGCGTCGCCATGTTTGCCGCCAGACACATCGCCCAGACCCTGCCGGCGGCGGAGGCCATCGCGGCGCTCGAGGCCATCGATGCCAAGCTGCCGGGCAAGTACTATCTGCAGTTCTACATGGGTTTGAGCCGCCTGAATGCCGGCGACGCCGAATCGGCGCTTCCGTATTTCCGGCGGGCGCTTGAGCTGAACCCCGACGCGTCGGAAAGCCCCAGCATCTACAGCTACATGGGGGTGGCGCTGAAAGAAGCCGGCCGCTTCGCCGAAGCGCTCGATTGGCTCAACCGGGGGGCGGCGCTCGACCCGGAGCGCACGGACATCCACAACTTGATGGGGTTTTGCCACTTTAAGCGGGGCGAGCACGAGCAGGCGGTCGCGGCGTTTCAGCGGGTGATCGACCTGGATCCAACCTCGGCGATCGACTACGCCAATCTCGGCGTGAACCTCGAGGCGCTCGGCGAACCGCAAAAAGCCATCGAGTGCTATCGGGTGGCACTAACGCTGGACCCGGAAATCGAGTTCGCCCGCAGTCACCTGGCCCGGCTGTCGGAATAACGCCGCCCGCCGGGATGCACCGGTTACCGGTTGGAAGCAGCGACCGCAAGGTCCTGCTTGAGCCGGCCGAGGTCTTCCTCGATCCGGCGGCAGCGCGCATTCATATCCGCCAAAGCGGCGGCCGCGCGCTGCTTGTCCTCCTGCTTCGAGCTCAAACGATCCGCCAGCGCGCCGAAATCGGCCGAATAGGCCTGCAACTGCCCGGTGACGGCCTGGGACAGGCGCTCGGCCGCGGTCTCCGCCAAGCGGAACAGGTACTTGAACTTCAAATTCTCCTGGTAGTCTTTGAGGTGGAAGGCGAGCGCCTGCCGGGTTTCACGCTTGATCTGGGCCATGCCTTCCTTCAAACCGCGCAGGTCTTCTTCACCGCGGGTCACCGGTTTTTTGAGCATCTTCTTGAAACCCGTCACCGCCCGATAGAAGCTGTGTCTCAAAATGGCCTCGGTGCGTATCCGGGCCGTGTAGCCGATGGTGGCGGACAGCGACGGCAGCCGGACCCCCGAGCTGCGCAGCAGGCTTTCGACGCTCGGCACGCCGGCGGCCTCCGGCCGGCGGCCGTCGATGGAAATCCCCAGGGTGCCCATCAGGTTGCCGAATTCGGTGTAGGCGTCTTCGATCAGGCCCTCGTAGGGGGCGGCGATGGCTTGCAGGGCATCCCGGACCTTGACCTCTTCGGAGGCGATGAACCGGATGATCTCCGGGTTGAGGTGCTCCGTGATGAAGCTGTCCAGCGCCTGCTTGAATTCCTGAAACGCCTTGTAAAGGGTCTGCGAGAAACCGGCGGTCTGCAGCATTTCCATAAAGCTTTCCGGCACGAAGCGGTATCCCGCAATAAAGCCGTGGATGGATTTGATCGCCTCACCCGACCCGGTATCGAGAAACCGGTTCACGTCCGCCCCCACCTCCTGCTTGACCTTGGGCACGACGCCGGACAAGGAGCTTTGCAGCGCGGACAGAATCTGGGCGAAACGCAGCTGGTGCTTGCGGATGCGCTCTGCGATGTCCCGGGCGCTCGCGGCGTCGCGGGACAGGATGTCGCGGTTGATCCCGACCCAGTTCGCCATCCCGGCGACGATGCTGTTCAAGCGTTCGATATGGTTTTGAAACAGCAGCGTGTGGCGCTTGCGCAGGAGCGTTTCGCCGAACGTGGATTCAAATCGCTGAGTGTTCCGCCCTGAAAACGCCACCAGTTCGGTTTCGCTTTTCCACTGCTCCAGCCGGCGTCGGTCTTTCTCCGGGACCCGCCTCTCCATTTCGGAAAAGAGGTTGAAAAGCGCTGAGAAGGCATAAATATCCGGATTCGGTTTGACCAGGGCCAGCTCGTCGCCGACCCGCGCGGCAAACTCCCTGAGATCCTCGACCGACGGGTGTTCGCTGAAATCGCAGTTCAGAATGAACAGGATATTGTCCAGGATCCCCATCTTCTTGATCATGGAGAGGAACTTGATGTCCGCCTGGCGGAGCCCCGTGCGGCTGCTGACGACGTAGATGAGGAGGTGGGCCAGACGCAGGTAGTCCTGGATCATGGCCAGATGCAGGGGGTTGGATGAATCGCTGCCCTGGCAGTCGGCGATTTCAACGTTGCTGCCGATGGCCGCGGAATCGATCTCCAGCTGGATGTCTTTCAGGTAGACGGACAGCGACTCATTGCCGGAAAACTTCCAGTGTTCGATGAACCGTTCGGCCTCATAGTGCGCCGTTTTATGATGGTCGGACAAAAAACGGCTGACGGCGTCGTATCCCTGCAGGTAGCACGAAAGCAGGACCATGTTCCGGTTGCGGGCGTCGTCGGAGATGCGCTGGTCCGCGTTCAGGGCGCCCAGGGCCTGCCGGAGCTCGCTGCGTTCCCGGTCCTGCCGGAGGTCGAAAGGGCCCTCGGCCGAGCGCCAGTTCAGGGAGGGAAACAGCACCAGCGCCTGCCGGATGTCCTCGTTCACCTCCTCCCAGGACTTGTAATAGAGCGTCGCCTTCAATCGATCGCCCGAACGCACGCGGGTCACGATCGAAGTGACCACCCCGGCGCCGCGCTTGAGATAATCCCCCTTCAACAGGCAGTTCAAAAAGGTGCTTTTCCCCGACTTGATGGGGCCGATGACGGCGACGCGAATCGTTTCCATGTCGAGTTGTCCCGGCAGCGCCGCGCAGGTCTTCTCCCAGTCGCCGAAGCTCAAGTCCGCGAGGCCGGGGATCGACTTGGCGGTGCGAAAAAGAGCGCTCACCTCCGAATTGACCTGCAGCACAGCGTTTTTCTGAATGCCGTAACCGTGGATGGACATCGTCACCGTCCTCGTCGCCTCATCGACAGCGCCGTCGCCCCGGCCGTTCGGGCGCGCCCGGTGCCTTGTAAGCACGCATGGAATATGGTATAAACCCTTTGTCGGGATTCAGACGATGGAATCTCATCTGCCGCGCCCGCAACGGGGTGGACCATCGATCGTGAAGGGAATGGGGGCGTATGTCCGAAAAACACCCTGAATGTCCACTCTACAACCCCTTGAATTGCAAAGAGTACTACAATCCAAAACTCTGCGCCTTCGTCCGCAAGGACAAATCCTGCCTCAAAAAGAAGAAGTCGAAAAACAAGGAAGCCGCCGACGAGTAACGGGCGCCTCAGGCGTGACCCGCGGTGTCCGACAACAGCGCCGGGTCCACCCCCATTTTCCGCAAGGCCTCCGCCCACCGCACATCGACGGGCATACGGAAGATGTTTTCCTCGAACACCGGCTGCGTGAGCCAGGCGTTTTCTTTGATTTCGGATTCAAGCTGCCCCGGGCCCCAGCCGGCGCAGCCGAGGCTGATCAGAAAGGATTCGGGGCCTCGGCCGGCGGCAATCGCCTCCAGGATGTCCCGCGTGTTGCTCAACCCCAGGGAGGGCGTCACCCGCAGCGTGGCTTCCCAGGTGAACGGCGGCCCGTGCAGGATGAAGAGCTCGCCGTCATGCACCGGGCCGCCGATGTGGATCGGGATCGCTTCGACATCCGGGCGGCAGCGGATGGACAGCTCCTCGAAGATGTCCTTGGCGCGAAGCCCCTCCTGAAGCCGGTTGACGACGATCCCCATGGCCCCCTGTTCATTGTGCTCGCAGATGCAGGTGACGGTCTGGGAGAAGTTGGGGTCGGCCAGCCCGGGCATGGCCATCAGGAAGTGGCCCTTCAACGATGCGGCGTAGATGCTCGGCATTCCGTCCCCGTCCTCTCCGTCCCGAACCGGCCCCCGTGTGGGATTCCATCGCTTCTAATAAGGATCGAGAGCCTTTGTCAAGGCGAAAGGGCCCGGCACCCGCTCCGGACGGCCCGCGCGCGCCTCAGGCCGGCAGCTTCATCAAGGGGGGGCCTGCCGCCGCCGACGGTGCGGCGCCGATTAGAGCCGGACCGTCGGCGGCGGCTTCGGATCCGAGCAGCTCATACACGTCCACCTCGCCCAGATCGCGCTGGAACTCCTCCGGCATGACGACGGCATGCACCCTCAGCCTGGACGGGACCGACCGAAGGGTGGCCCCGCTCAGCAGAACGCCGTTCGGGAAGGTCTTGACCAGACTCTGCATGCGGAAGACCGTGTTGACCGCGTCGCCGATCACGGTGTAGTCCATCTTTTTTTCGAACCCGATGTTGCCGACGACGACCTCGCCGGTGTGGATGCCGATCCCCATCTGGATGGCCGCTCCCGGATCGAGGCTCGCCTCCAGGTTCACCTCCTCCAGGCAGCGCCGCATCTCCAAGGCGGCCTGCACGGCGTTGTCGGCATCGCGGGTGCCGGACACCGGCGCGCCGAACACCGCCAGGAAGCCGTCGCCCAGGTATTTGTCGACGATGCCGTGATGTCGGAAGACCACCTCGCCCATCGCCGCGAAAAACCGGTTCAACAGCGCCACGGTCCGCCGGGGCCCCATCTGCTTGGCCATCCGCGAAAACCCCCGGATGTCGATGTTCAGGAGCGTGACGCGTTTCACCTCCTCGATGACGGCCTGGCCGCCTTCCAGCCCGTGAATGATCGTGTCGACGACCTCCTTGGGCACGAATTTCTGAAACACCTGGCGCACGTTGCGCTCGTGCTCGGCCGCCGCCGCGGTCTCTTTGTAGAGCCTCGCGTTCTCCAACGCGATGCAGACGGACGCGGCAATGGACTGCAGGAGATCCCGATCGTTGGCATCGAAATCCCCAGCCAGCTTGTTCAGCACCTCGATCACCCCGATCACCCGGCCCTGGGAGATCATGGGGACGCACAAGGCCGAGCGCGTCTGGAAGCCCGACTCGTCGTCGATCGCCGGGAAAAAGTTCGTTGTTTTCTCGATGTCGTTGACGATGACCGCCTCGCCGCGGGCGGCCACGCAGCCGGCGATGCCCTGCCCCAGTTTCAGGCGGAATTTCCGGAGCGAAGCGTTGCGGCGGTTGAACGCCACGGCCACTTCCAGCTCCCGGTCTTCCAAAAAAAACAACGATCCGGCTTCGACGTTCATCACCTCGCGGATCATGTCCAGCGTGTAGTTCAAGACTTTCTGCATGTCGAAGGTGGAGGACGCGAGAGCGCCGCCGACCTGGCGCAGGGTTTCCATCTCCTGGTCCCGTTTCGCGACAGCGGCCAGCAGCCGGTTGCGGTCGATGGCCAACCCCATGCCGCCGGCCGCCCAGTTGACCAGGTGGCGGGCTTCGATCATGACCTCGCGGCGCCGGACGACCAGCGCCAAGACGCCGAAGACGACCCCGCCGGTTCGCAAGGGCGCCAGAAAACAGCCGGCAGCCCCGGGATCGGCGAAAAGCGCCTGGTCCAGCTCGCTGCCTCCGCCGGGCCCGACATCCAAAGCCAGCGCCGCCTCGTGCTGAAACGCCTTTTCGACCAGCGACCCCTCGATGCCGTAAACGGCGTTCTTCCGGAGCCGACCGGACCCGGTGCCGACCCACTCCTTGACGTGGACACGCGTCGGGTGGTGCTCGTCCTTCACGAGCACGGCGGCGGATTCGAAGTCGACGGCGTGGTGCAGTTCGTGCAGCACGCTGGTCAGCAGCTCGCTGTCCCGAAAGCTGGAGTTCAAAAGCTTGCCGATCGTGTCGATGGCCCGCACGCGGCGATCGGTGCGATCGTTTTCCCTGAGCAGGCGCAGGTTTTCGAAGGTGAAAGCCGCGTTGCTCAGCAGCGGGATGAGCGTCTCGACCTCCTCCTGAGAGTAGATGCGCCGGGGGTCGCGGCTCGAGATGGTCAGAACGCCGATGATGGCCTTGCTGGCCTTGATCGGCATGCACACGAAAGACTTGGTGCCGTAGTGCGAAAGGTTGACCCGGCCGAAGCGCTTGTCCTGCTCGATGTCCTCGACGAGCAGGGGGGACTTGGTCAACACCGCGTACTTCGCGATGCTGGATTCGAAGTCGATGCGGTCCCCGGGCTTGACATGCGCCCCGAGCCCGATGGTGGCCTTGACGGTGAAGGCCTTCTCCGCCGACGCTTCCAGCGTCAGCACGGACCCGATGTCCGAATGGGTGAGCAGCAGCGCCCGTTCCAGCATGATGTAGAGAATCTCCCCCGGGTCGGAGGTCACGTAGCACAGCTCGGAGAGCTCCTTGAGCACCGCAAGGTCGGCCGATTTCTTTTCCAACCGGCGCGCGGTCTGACCGAACTGGCTTCGGATCGTTTGGAAGGACTCGACGATGGCATGCAGTTCATCGGGGGCGTCGGGGGCCGCGTCCGCGGCTTCCGGTGCGGCGGTCTCCCGGAGGGGGGACGTGCCCATCGATTCCGATATCGCCGAGATGCGCTGAAACAGGCTTTTGAGGATGCTGAAACCGACCCAGGAAAAGACGAGCAGCCCCAGGAAAAAATAGGGCACGTACTCATCGCCCAGGATGCTGTAGCGCAGGCTGAAAAAAATGAAGCCGCCGACGGGAAAAAGGAAAAAGAGCGCGAAGGCCGCATGCAGCTTTCGCTGCAGCTGGGTTCGGGGGCGAGAGAGGGCGATGTGGCAGTCTTTCCACTGCATCCTGTGGTCTCTGTGTGGAAGTTCCCGATCGGGCCGGCGCTGTGGAGTATATCGGCCGCGCGGCCCATGATCTTTAATTTATTTGAAAAGAAGGCCGGGCGCCCCTGCCGGGACCGGGCGGCTCCGCGGACGGGGCGCGGGAAGGCTCGATCGGCTTGACTTTCCCCGGATGCGATTATATAGCGAGCCGCCCGCCTGCACGCGGGCCGCAAGGAGATTCATGGAACCGCATCACACAACGCGGATTGCTCACGAGTTGAACGTCACGCCGCCCCAGGTGGCGGCGGTGGCCGCCCTTTTGGCCGAAGCCGCCACCATTCCCTTCATCGCCCGCTACCGCAAAGAGGCCACCGGCAGTCTGGACGAGGTGGCGGTTACCGCCATCCGCGACCGCTTGGACCAGCTGAAGCAGCTCGACGAACGCCGTGCGGCGATTTTGAAATCGCTCGAACAGCACGGGCACTTGACCGAAACCTTGCAGGCGGCCGTCCAGAAGGCGGACGCCCTGGCCGATCTCGAGGATGTGTATCTGCCCTATCGCCCCAAACGCCGGACGCGCGCCATGGCGGCCCGGGAAAGGGGCCTCGAACCTCTGGCCCGCCGGATTTTCGACCAGAGCGGGGCGGATCCTGAAGCGGCCGCGGCCGGTTTCATCGACCCGGAAAAAGGGGTCTCCTCGATCCAGGAGGCCCTCGCCGGCGCCCGCGACATCCTCGCGGAGCTGATCAACGAAGACCCGCCGGCCCGCGCCCGGCTGCGGGACCTTTTCCTCCGCAAGGCCGTGATCACGAGCCGGGTGGTCGCGGGGCATGAGGCGGAGGGCGCCAAATTCCGGGACTATTTCGACTGGCAGGAGCCGGCCGGCTCGGTCCCCTCTCACCGTTTGCTCGCCATGCGCCGCGGCGAAGCCGAAGATGTGCTGGACCTGTCCATACGGCCGCCCGAAGCCGATGCGATCGCCCTGCTCGAAGCGCTTTTCGTCCGAGGGGACGGAGCGGACTGCCGGCAGGTCCGTCTATCGCTTCAGGACAGCTACGGCCGCCTGCTCGGCCGTTCGATGGAAACCGAGCTGCGCGTGGCTTTGAAAGAGCGCGCCGACCAGGAGGCCATCCGCGTGTTTGCCGGCAACCTGCGCGAACTGCTGCTGGCCGCTCCCCTGGGGCCGCGCCGGGTGCTGGCGGTCGACCCGGGGTTTCGAACCGGATGCAAGGTGGCGTGCCTGGACCCGCAGGGGCGGCTGCTCCTTCACGACACCGTCTTCCCGCACGGCTCCGAGCATCAGGCCGCGCAGGCCGCCCGCACCATCCAGGACATGGTCGCGCGCTGCGAAACCGAGGTGATCGCCGTCGGCAACGGCACGGCCGGCCGCGAGACCGAGCAGTTCCTGCGCGCCCTGTCCTTCCCGCGGCCGATCCCGGTCGTCCTCGTGGATGAGAGCGGCGCATCGGTGTACTCGGCCTCGGAGGCCGCGCGCGAGGAGTTTCCGGAGCTCGACCTGACCGTGCGCGGGACCGTGTCGATCGGCCGGCGGCTCATGGACCCCTTGGCCGAACTCGTCAAGATCGACCCGAAATCCATCGGCGTCGGGCAATACCAGCACGATGTGGACCCGGCGGCGCTCAAGCGGTCGCTCGACGACGTGGTCGTCAGCTGCGTCAACCGCGTCGGCGTCGATCTGAACCAGGCCAGCCGGGAGCTGCTGACGTATGTCTCCGGCCTGGGGCCGCAGCTGGCCAAAAACCTCGTTGCGTTTCGAGACGCGCACGGGCCGTTTCGCTCCCGGCAGCAGCTGCAAGAGGTGCCGCGGCTGGGGCCCAAGGCGTTTGAGCAGTGCGCGGGGTTTTTGCGGATCCGGGACGGGCAGAACCCCCTGGATGCCAGCGCGGTGCACCCCGAGAGCTACCCGGTGGTGGAAGCCATGGCCGCCGATCTCGGCTGCACGGTGGCGGAGCTGCTCGCCGATGCCGGTCGGCGATCGACCATCGCCGTCAAACGCTATCTCAGCCCCGCCATCGGGCTGCCGACGCTGCAGGACATCCTCCAGGAACTGGCCAAGCCCGGACGCGACCCGCGCCGGGAATTCGAACTGTTTGCCTTCGCCCCCGACGTCAAGGAGCTGCAGGACATCGTCCCCGGCATGCGGCTGCCCGGCATCGTCACCAACGTGACCGCCTTCGGCGCTTTTGTCGACATCGGCGTCCACCAGGACGGCCTCGTCCACGTCAGCGAGCTCTCCGACCGCTACGTCAAGAACCCGCTGGAGGTCGTCAAGGTTCACCAGAAGGTCCGGGTCACGGTGCTGGCAGTGGACCCGGAGCGCCGCCGGATCGCGCTCTCCATGAAAACCGTCCCGGCGTCGGCGCCGCCTGCACCGAAGCCGCCCAAAACCGGGCCGACGCGGCGAACGCCGCCCGCGCCGCCGCCGCGCGCAAAGCCCGAGCCGTTCAACAACCCGTTCGCCCAGCTGCTGAAAAAGTGAGGGGGTGCGAATGCGCGCGGTGGTCCAGAGAGTCAACGAGGCATCGGTCAGGTTATTATTTCCGGCGTTCGCCGGAAATAATATGGGCGTAAGCGCTGTGGTTGTGGATGGACTCGAAGTTTTCGGCGCTGACCGAGAACCAGGTGATGTTGGGATCCGAGATCAGGCGCTGGGCGATGTCGCGCACGATGTCCTCAACGAACTTGGGGTTCTGGTAGGCCCTCTCCGTGACGCACTTTTCGTCCACACGCTTGAGCACCGAATACACATCGCTCGATGCGGTGGACTCCACCAGCTCGATCATGTCCTCCAGCCAGATGAACTTCTTGAACCGCAGGGTGAGCCGCACCTCCCCGCGCTGGTTGTGCGCCCCGAAGTCGCTGATCTCCTTTGAGCACGGGCAGACCGAGGTGATGGGCACCACGACCTCCGACTGCAGGTCCAGCTTTCCGGCGGCGTCGCTCGACCCCGCGATCCGGCAGGCGTAGTCCATGAGCCCGGTGGCCATGCTGATCGGCGCTTTTTTCTCGATGAAGTAGGGGAAGGTCATTTCAAGGTGGGCGGAGGCGGCATTCAGGTACTTCTTCATGTTTTCGAGGATGACCGCGAATTTCTTGAGAGACACCTCCGGCTTCAGCACGTGCAGCATTTCGACGAAGCGGCTCATGTGGGTGCCTTTGTACTCGTGGGGCAGGTCCACGTACATGCTGATCGTCGCCACCGTGTGCTGGTAGCCGTCCCGGCGGTCGCGCACGGCAATCGGGTACCGCAGGTTCTTGACCCCCACCTGGTTGATCGGGATGTTCCGAAAATCTCTTTCGTTTTGAACGTCGCGCATGCTCATTTCAGGAGGTACTCGGGTTTCACGCGGCGCATGGACCGGAAGAGATTGCCCTTGATCTTGCGGTTGCGGCGGTAAAGGTCCTGCAGAAGCGATTTGATTTCCGACCGGCGGGAGCTGGTGGCCGACGGGCAGGTGTTTTCGACGACCGGCAGGCGGTATTCCCCGGCAAACCGCCGGATGAGGGCTGCTTCGGCATAGGCCAGCGGCCGGATGACCGTGAAACGCCCTTCGAAAAGCACCTGCGCCGGCCGCATGGTGCTGATCTCGCCCGAAAAGCACATGTTCAGAAACAGGGTCTCGATCAGGTCGTCCTTATTGTGCCCGAGCGCCAGTTTGGTGCAGCGGCGCTCAGCGGCGATCTCAAACATCCGTTGGCGCCGCAAGCGTGCGCATAGAAAGCAGGGGTTCTCGCGGTTCGCCGGGCTGTGGCCGCGGAGTCCGAAGTCGGTGAACTCGATCCGCAGGGGGATCTCCAATCGGTCGCAGAAGGGGCGGAGAGCGCCGCCCGCCCCGCCTTCAAATCCCGGATCGACATACACCGCTTCCAGCTCATACCGCACGCGCACGCGGCGGCGGCGCTCGGCCAGCAGCCATGCGAGCGTCAGGCTGTCGGCCCCGCCCGACAGGCCCACCAGGATCCGTTCGCCGTCCTGAATCATGTCGTAGTCGTGAATCGCCTTGCCGACGGCGCGGTTCAGCGACTTGTATTCGTAGCCGGACGCCCGCAACCAGCACCTATTCCTCTTCCGACGCCGGCTCCTTCTTCAGGATGATCCGTCCGGCGGCGATCTCCCGCAGGGAAATCACCACATCTTCATTCTTGGGCGAGCTCACCAGGTAGTCGGAGCCCTCGCGGATCTGGCGGACCCGCTTCCCCACCATGTTCACCAGCAGGAAGCGGTTGCCAACCTTTTTCAAGCAATCCTCGACCGTGATACGTGCCACGCGTCAACCTCCGTGATAATAAATTCGGTTCAAATTATCTCGACCAGCTCGTAGCTGCGTTTCCCTCCCGGCACTTCGACGACCAGCTCATCGCCGGGCTTCTTGCCCAACAGGGCCCGGCCCAGCGGCGAGGCGACGGAAATGCGGCCTTTCTCCAGGTCGGACTCATCCGGCCCCACGAGCTGGTACTGCACATCCTGGCCGGTCTCCATGTTCTCCAAGCGCACCCGGCTGCCGAAAACCGCCCGATCCTTGGTCAGGCTGTCCGGATCAATGACTTCCAGGTGCGCCAGCTTGTATCCCAGTTCGTTGATGCGGCCCTCGATAAATCCCTGGCGCTCCTTGGCGGCGGCGTACTCGGCGTTTTCGCTCAAGTCCCCGTGGGCCCGCGCCTCTTCAATCGCACGGATATTCTTCGGGCGTTCGACCCGTTTCAATTTTTCGAGCTCGTGCCGGATCGCTTCATATCCTTCCGGCGTAACCGGTATTCGTTCCACGTTTCACTCCTGTTGCGGAAGGCGGCCCCGGCCCTGAGATTTCCCCGCCTGAGCCCGCGGGTCAAGCCGTTTTTCCCTCGGTTCATGAAAAAAACAAACCACCCGCACCGTGCGGGTGGTGCCGGCGGCCGGACCGGTGGGCGCTCACAAATAGGTCTTGCCGAGCACCTGGGCGATCTGGACGGCATTGGTGGCCGCCCCCTTGCGGATGTTGTCGGCCACGATCCAGAGGTTGATGCCGTTCGGAACCGACTCGTCCCTGCGGATGCGCCCGACCAGGGTCAAATCCTGCCCGGCGGCATCCGTTGCCAGCGGGTAAAGGTTGCGCCCCGGGTCGTCCACCAGCTTGACGCCGGGCGCCGAGGCCAGCAGCGTGCGCACCTCGTCGGGCGGACAAGGCAGCCGCGTCTCGACGTTTACCGACTCCGAGTGGGCAAAGAACACGGGGACCCGCACGGTGGTGGCGGTGACGCCGATGGCCGGGTCCTCCATGATCTTGCGCGTCTCGTTGACCATTTTCATCTCTTCCTTGGTGTAGCCGTTGTCCAGGAATTTGTCGATGTGCGGCAGGCAGTTGAATGCAATGCGGTGCGGGTAGACCGACCGCTCGACCTCCAGAAAGTTGATCATGGCACGGGTCTGGTTGAACAGCTCGTCGATGGCCTTCTTCCCCGTGCCGGAGACGGATTGATAGGTGGACACGACGATGCGACGGATGCCGTATCGGCGATGAATCGGGTTCAGCGCCACCACCATCTGGATGGTGGAGCAGTTGGGGTTGGCGATGATCCCCTTTTGCTTGTATTGGGCCACGGCGTGCGGGTTGACCTCGGGCACGACCAGCGGCACCTGAGGGTCCATGCGCCAGGCGCTGGAATTGTCGATGACGACGCAGCCGTCCCGGGCGGCGGCGGGCGCGAACCGTTCACTCGGGCCGCCCCCCGCCGAAAAAAGCGCGATGTCGATGCCCTTGAAGGAGTTCTCCTTGAGCTCCTGCACTTCGACCGGGTCGCCCTTGAACCGGAGCTTCCGCCCCACCGAACGCGCCGATGCCAACAGGCAGATGGATTTCACGGGGAAATTCATCTCCTCCAGGCAGGCGATCATCTGGTTGCCCACTGCACCCGTGGCCCCCGCCACGGCGACGTTGAATTTTTTTTCAGCCATCTGACCGTTCCTTTACCGCGGGTCTTCGCCCGCACTGCTGCCGGCATGCGCCGTCGGCTCGCTGCCGACGCCCACGCCGGGAAAGGTCCCCAACACGGTGCTGCCCGCCATGACCTTGTCCCCGACCGACACCGCCAGGTTTGCCTCCGGCGGCAGGTAAACGTCCAGGCGCGAACCGAAGCAGATCATGCCGAAACGCTGGCCGCGCCGAACGGTGTCATCGGGCTGCACGTGACAGATGATGCGCCGCGCGATGAGGCCGGCCACCTGCACGAAACACAGTCGCTTCCCGTAGGTCGTCTCTATAAATACCGCGTTGTGCTCGTTGCGCATGGACGCGTCCCCGCGGTCGGCCGCGACGAATTGCCCCGGTCGATAGCGGATGCGGTAGACTTTCCCCTCGGCAGGCACGCGGTTGACGTGGACGTTGAAGATCGACATGAAAATGCTGATCTTGCGAACCGGCTCGTCGAAAAACGGGCCGCCGCTCACGAGCTCAGCGGCGATCACCCGCCCGTCGGCCGGCGACACGACCTGTCCCGGCCGGTTCGGGGTGACCCGATCGGGATCCCGAAAAAAACCGGCCACGGCGAACGCCGTTGCCAAGCCGATCAAGGCCGGCACCGTCAATCCCAGCAGCGCCAGGATCAGGGTGGCAAAGGCCGCGCCGCATATGAACGGATACCCGGCCTTCGCCACCGGGAACGCCGTCCGCTGGGGTGCGTCCGCCCAAACGAAGTCTTCCATTCGCCGTTTCACCCTTCATCATCGATTGAATTAGGCAAATTACCGTGATCAATCGAATTTGTCAAATAAAAGGCCCGGGCGGGCGGTTTTTCATTTGCCGGCCGTCAACGAGCCGGATCGGGCGCCCGGATGCTCAACTCGGCGTCGGATTGACGGATGTAGCGCGGTGCAAGGAGCTCCACCCCGTCGGCCGTGGCGCCCGCCAGGCGATCGAGCGCCAGCCACGCCACGGTGGAGGCTTTCGGGAAGCGCCGGTCCCGGGGCGCCCAGCGGGCGTTTTGCCCCGCGACCGCGCGGATCTGTTTTTCGTAAAGCGGGACCGCTTCCCCGACGAAAAGGTGCGGGGATGCGATCGTGCGCAATATGGCCTCGGGGGCGAGGACCCGCTCGTCCCCTATTCTTTCCAACCGCCCGTCGGACTCCTGATAGACGGCCGTGTAGACCTCTCCCTTGCGCGCGTCCATCAGCACGCAGATTCGTTCCGGCCACGGCAGGCACGCCGACGCCAGCGCCTCCAGGCTGGAAACGCCGACGCAGGGTTTGCCGGCGGCGAACGCCAGTCCCTTGGCCGTGCTGATCCCGATGCGCAAACCCGTGAAGGACCCCGGGCCGATGGTCACGGCAAACCCGTCGATCTCCTTGAGGCCCACTTCGGCCAGTTCCAGCGCGTCCCGGACCATCCCCATCAGATGCAGCGAGTGGGTGCGATTCGAGACCGTCGACACCTCGGAGGCCGCTCTTCCGTCGATGGCCACCGCCACGCTGCAGCTGCGGGTGGAGGAGTCCAGTGCGAGCACGTTCATCGGAAGGTCCTCACCGGACGCCTCGACGGTGAAAGGCCCGCATGTCCGCCGCAGCGTTCATCCGGCCGAGCCTCCGGGCCGCTTTCGCGGTTTGACGGGGTCGGTTGCGGCGGGCGGCACCAGGGCGTGCTCCAAGACCTCCTCCATGGTTTTGACGGGAATGAATTTCAGCTTGCGCTTGACATGGCTGGGGATCTCAACAAGATCCTTGAGGTTTTTTTTGGGGATCAGCACGGTTTTGACGCCGGCCCGCAAGGCCCCCAGGGACTTTTCCTTGAGCCCGCCGATCGGAAGCACCCGGCCGCGCAGGGTCACCTCGCCGGTCATCGCCACGTCGCTGCGCACCGGACGGCCGGTCATGACCGAGACCAGGGCGGTCGCCATGGCGATTCCCGCAGAAGGCCCGTCCTTGGGGATGGCGCCGGCCGGCACGTGGATGTGCACATCCGTGACGTCGAGTCTAAGTTTTTTTTCCGCCGGGCGCTTGAGGTACGACCGGGCACAGGTTACCGCCGCGCGCGCGGACTCCTGCATCACCTCGCCCAGTTGGCCGGTGATGATGAGGTCGCCCTTGCCCTTGATCAGCGAGGCCTCCACGTAAAGCACCTCGCCGCCTGCCGAGGTCCAGGCGAGCCCGGTGGCAAGCCCGATCTGGCTCTCCTCCTGGTCCATCTCGGGTATGAATTTGGCCGGCCCGAGGTATTTGGAAAGGTTCTGCTGGGTGACGGTCAGCGGTTCGCTGCGGCCCTCGGCCACCCGCCGGGCCACCTTGCGGCAGATCGTCCCGATCTCCCGCTCCAGGTTTCGCAAGCCGGCCTCGGAGGTGTACTCGTTGATGATCTGCCGCAGCGCACCGTCGCTGATGGCGAGCTGCTTGGGCTTGAGCCCGCTTTCGCGGACCTGGCGGGGGATGAGGTGCGTGCGGGCGATCGCCGTCTTCTCCTCCTCGGTGTAGCCCGAGAGATTCAGAATCTCCATGCGGTCCAGCAGGGCCGAAGGGATGGTGTCGGTGATGTTGGCCGTGAGGATGAACATCACGCGCGACAGGTCGAACGCCAGGTTCAGGTAGTGGTCGCTGAAGGCAAAATTCTGCTCCGGGTCGAGCGTCTCCAGGAGGGCGGCCGACGGGTCTCCGCGGAAATCCGCCCCCAGCTTGTCGATTTCATCCATCATGAAGACCGGGTTTTTGGTGCCGCACTGCTTGAGCCCCTGCAGGACGCGGCCCGGCAAGGCGCCGATGTAGGTCCGCCGATGCCCCCGGATCTCGGCCTCGTCCCGGATCCCCCCGAGGGAAATGCGGACGAACTTGCGCTTCACGGCCCGGGCGATGGCCCGGCCGAGCGAGGTTTTGCCGACGCCCGGCGGGCCCACGAAACACAGGATGGGGCCTTTCATGGCCGGGTTGAGCTTGCGAACGCTGAGGTGTTCGATGATGCGGTCCTTCACCGCGGCCAGCCCGTAATGCTCCCGGTCCAGGATCTTCCGGGCTTTTTTGATGTCGATGACCTCCGGGGAAAAGCGGCTCCAGGGCATCTCCACCAGCCAGTCGAGGTAGGAGCGAATCACGGTGGACTCGGCGGAGTCGGGGTGCATCTGCTCGAGTCGTTTGAGTTGCCGGAGGGCTTCCGCATTGGCGTCTTTGGTCATGCGGGCCTTCTTGATCTTGTGCTGATACTCGTCGAGTTCGATCGAGCGCTCGTCGTGCTCGCCCAGCTCCTTGTAGATCGCCCGCACCTGTTCGCGCAGATAGTAGTCGCGCTGGCTCTTCGAGATCTCGTCCTTTACATCGGATTGAATCTTGGCCTGCATCGCCGAAAGCTCCAGCTCGTGCGACAACAGGTCGTTTACCTTTTTCAGCCGGCCGAACGGCTCCAGGATCTCCAGCAGCGACTGCGATTCTTCGATTTTCAACCGGAGGTTCGACGCCACCAGGTCGGCGAGCTTGCCGGGGTCCTCGACGTTTTGCAGAATGGCGGTGATGTCGGTGTTGAGCTCCCCCCTCAGGGACAGGATTTTTTCCGACTGATCGCGCACGTTGCGCATCAGCGCTTCCACTTCGAGGGAGCCCTTTTCCAGGGACTCCTCCGGCAGCAAGTCGATCTTGACCCGGTAAGGGGATCGTTTGCGGAGGAACTTGACGATGTTGCCCTTGGCAACCCCCTGGACCAGCACCTTCACCCGGCCGTCCGGCAGCTTGAGCATTCGCAGCACACGACCGACCGTCCCGGTGCGGTAAATGTCTTCCACCGAGGGGTTTTCAATGGCGGCGTCCTTCTGGGTGCACAAAAACACGAACCCCGGCCCGCTCACCGCCTCCTCCACGGCCCGGACCGATTTTTCGCGCCCGACAAAGAGCGGCAGCAGCATGTCGGTAAAAATCACCACATCCCGCACGGGGAGCAGTGGCAGCGTCGTGGGGATCTCGGTGGTCTTGTCGTCTTCTTCGATGATGCTGATCAGATCGTCGTGGTCTGCTTCTGCCATTGTCTCTCCTGCCGCCTGTTCGCGCGATGTGCCGAAACGGAGGACCGTCACCGGGGTTGATTAAGAAGCTTGAGTGTGCGAAAATATTTATTTAACCTACTATGATAACGCACCTTTTAGCGTTTACAACCGGTTCCGCCCCGTGCGATGCCGGAAAAGGCCGTGTAGGACAAAAAACAGCCCGGGTCAAGCCGAAGGGTTGTTCAAACCACTTTCCAGGCGGATGGGCGCGAGCGGCCATCCTGCCGCACCGAGGGCATTGTCATGGAGTGGGTGGGCTTCGTTTTCGGAATGGTGATCGGAAGCTTTCTGAACGTGTGCATCTACCGCCTGCCGGCATCCCAATCGATCGTTCACCCGCGCTCCTGCTGCCCGCAGTGCGGCCACCTCGTCCGGGCCTACGACAACATCCCCGTTCTGAGCTATCTCCTGCTGCACGGCCGCTGCCGGGATTGCGGAGCCCGGATCTCCCCGCGCTACCCGCTGGTGGAACTCCTGAGCGGGGCGTTCGCGGCCATGACCGTCGTCCGGTTCGGGGTCGGCTGGACGGCCGCCGTCGTGTTCGTCCTGGTTGCGACTTTTCTGGTCATCACCTTCATCGACATCGACCACCGCATCATCCCCGATGTGATCACGCTGCCGGGCATCCCGATCGGTCTGGCCGCCAGCTTCGTGCTCGACCCTGCCCCGCCTCTGGTTCAGCCGCTCGAATCCCTGATCGGGATCCTGGCCGGCGGCGGGAGCCTCTTCCTGGTGGCCTGGGGATACCAGTTCATCACCCGGCGCGAGGGCATGGGCGGCGGCGACATCAAGCTGCTGGCCATGATCGGCGCCTTCATCGGCTGGAAGGGCGTGCTGTTCACAATTTTTATAGCCTCCCTCACCGGCACATTGGCCGGGATGATTTTGATATTCCGTCGCCGGGAAGGGATGAAGCTCGCGGTGCCTTTCGGGCCCTTCCTGGCCGTAGGCGCCATCGCCTATCTGTTCATCGGCCCGGAGACCATGCACTGGTACCTCCGGTGGATGCGGCCGTAGAATCAGGGACACCGGCGGTCCGGGGTTGCCGCCCCCCCCGCCGCCGGCGAGCCCGCACGGTCGGCGCTCAAGCCGGTCAGGAACCGCCATGCGCATAGCGGTGCTCTCGGACATCCACGGCAACATGGACGCCTTCGAGAAGGTGCTCGAGGACATCGAACGCATCCGGCCGGATGCCGTCTTCAGCCTGGGCGACAACATCGGGTACGGGCCCGAGCCGGAGCGGGTGATCCAGACCCTGATGCGGCTGCAAATCCCCTCCGTGCTCGGAAACCACGAACTCGCCGCCAATGACCCCGGCTTCCTGGAGTGGTTCAACCCCCTGGCCCGCCGATCGCTTGCGATGACCTTCGAGCGCCTCAGCCCCGAGTCCCTGGGCTTCATCCAGCAGCTGCCCACGCATCTGAGCGCTCACGGCCTCCGGATGGTGCACGGGTTTCCTCCGGATTCCCCCACGCTCTACATGTTTCAGGTCGAATCGCGGCAGAAGCACCAAATTTTAATGAGCCTCCCGGAGAGGGTCTGTTTGGTCGGGCACACGCACGTCCTGGAGATCGCCTCCGGCGACCGCGCGGGCCTTTCGGAGGTTGCGTTCCGGGAGGGCGAAAACGCCCTGGACGCGGACCGCGCCTATTTGATCAACATCGGCAGCGTCGGGCAGCCGCGGGACGGGGACCTCCGCGCCAAATACGTGGTCTGGGACGCCGTGCGCAACACCCTCGACATTCGATGCGTGGCCTATGACGCCCGGGCGGCGGCGGCCAAGATCATCGCAGCCGGGATGCCCGAAGCCCATGCGCGCAGGCTGCTGGGATGAAACGCATCGGCCGGTACATCGTGCGCGGTCTTCTCGGCCGCGGCGGCATGAGCAAGGTCTACAAAGTGGAGATTCCCCGGATCGGGAAAACCGTCGCCTTGAAACTTCTCGATCCCCACCCGGTGATCGCCCGCCTCCTCGGGGAAACCGCCGCCCGCGACCTGTTCCTGTCCGAAGCCGTGAAAATGGCGCGGTTGAACCACCCCAATATCGTGGCCGTCCGCGACTTCGACGAGGCGGACGGCCGGCCCTTCTACATTATGGACTATTTCTTTTCCAGCCTGGGCCTGTTGATCGGGGAGACCCGGCGCACCGAAATACCGTCGCGCACGATCCGGCTGGACCGGGCCGCCGACCTCGCGCGCCAGACCCTCGCGGGGCTGGCCTGCCTGCATCACCACGGCATCGTCCACCGGGACATCAAGCCGTTCAACCTGCTCCTGGACGAACGGGACACCGTCAAAATTGGCGACTTCGGGCTTTCGCGGCTGCGCGGCGAAGTCTTTGGGGCGCCGCATCAGCTGAAGGTCGGCTCCCCGTGGTACGCCGCCCCGGAACAGGAACACGACCCGGAGGGCGCCGACTCCCGGGCCGACATCTACGCCGTCGGTGTGACGCTCTACCGCATGCTCACCGGAACGCTCCCCGCCGATCCCCCGCAGCCTCCCGGTGCCTTCAACCCGGACCTCGACGACGACTGGAACGAGTTCATCCTGCGCTCCATTTCGAAGCAGCCCTCCATGCGCTTCGATGACGCCGGCGCCATGACGGCGGCGCTGGACCGGCTGGAACGCGACTGGCGGGCGCGCCGCGACCGGGTCTGCCGCCTGACGGCTTCGGAATCGGCCGCCGCTTCCGCCGCCGCCCCGGCCCCGGTCCGACTCCGTTCCACCCCGGTCAAGTGCGATCCGGAGCGCGCCGCATCGGATTTCGGCGTGGACGGCCTGTGGCGGCCGGCGGGTTACATCCGCCGCCGCTTCGCCGCCGTGGGGTCCGCGCTCGCTCGAGACACCGCCGCCGGCCTGGTCTGGCAGGTGTCGGGCTCCCCTTACCCGATTCCCTGGCAGGAGGCGCACGCCCATGCGGCCGCATTGAACCGGGACGGCTTCGGGGGCCTGACCGGCTGGCGGGTTCCGACCGCACCCGAGCTCATCTCCCTGCTCACGCCGACCCCCCATGGCGCGGATTTCTGCACCGAACCCGTTTTCGACCGCCGCCAGAGGACCTTGTGGAGCTCCGACCGGCGATCTTTCGCCGCAGCCTGGTTTGTTAACACCGAGATGGGTTTTGTGGCGTGGCAGGATGTCAGTGCGGGATGCTACGTGCGCGCGGTCTGCAGCGATCCGTGAGGGGTGCGCGGCCCGGTGCTGTTCCGCTGGCCTGAGGTCTCGGGGATCGCGCGAGCGACGCGGGGTGCGGGATGTCGGTGGATCCGGCATCGCCTCCCGCGTCCCGCCCCTCAGGCATTCGCCCGGTTGCCCAGCTCCATGCCGATCTGCAGGGCCTTCTGGTTCATCTCGAGGAAATCGGCGGGCACGCGGGTTTGCAGCACCTTCATGATGGATTCGGGTTTGACCAGGTCCTCCAGCGCAATCAGGACGCCGAGCATGCAGATGTTGAAGACGATCGGCCGGCCGATCTTTTCCATGACGGTGCGGTAGATGGGAAGTTCCCGCTGCTGCGCGTCCACCTTGCGCTGGATCTTGACGTAGCGGCTGTCGGTGATCAGCAAGCCGCCGGGCCGGATGATCGCGGAGAACTTGTTGTAGGCCTCCTGGGTCAGGCAGACCAGCACGTTGGGTTGCAGCACTTTCGGGTAGTAGATGGGCGAGTCCGCGATGATCACATCCGAGCGCGTGGCGCCGCCCCGGGCTTCCGCCCCGTAGGACTGGGACTGGATCGCATTCAGCCCCTCGCACAGCACCGCCGCCTCCGCCAGAATGATGGCGGCGGTGATGACGCCCTGCCCGCCCGAGCCTGAAAACACCAGCCTGCACCGTTCCATCACTTGCGCCCCCCCATCGCCCGATCGACGATCTTCTGATACTCTTCACAGTACTCCGGGCCCTCTTTCTGCACGAAAATCCCGCGCTCGACGAGGTCCGGGTCCTCCTGCTTGGCCTTCGAACCGATGGTCGTGGTGTGGTCCTTGAACCACTTGATCATTTCCGGGGCGTCGCCGATTTTGTTCTTGCGCCCGAAATAGGTCGGGCACTGCGTGAGGACCTCCACGACCGAAAAGCCCTTGTGCGTGATGGCCTTCTCGATGACGTCCGTCATCTGCTGGGAGTGGTAGGTGGTCGAGCGGGCCACGAACGTAGCCCCCGCCGCCCTGGCCAGCTCCACCACGTCGAAGCTCTTGTCGATCGTGCGGTAGGGCGCGGTGGTGGCGCTGATGTCGGTCCCCGACAACGGCGAAAACTGCCCCCCGGTCATGCCGTAGATGCGGTTGTTCATGACGAGGGCGGTCATGTCGACGTTGCGGCGGGCGGCATGGATGAAATGGTTGCCCCCGATGGCCAGCGCATCCCCGTCGCCCATGGGCACGATCAGTTTCAACTCCGGCCGGGAGAGCTTGACCCCCGTCGCGAAGGCCAGCGCCCGGCCGTGGATGGTGTGCATGGTGTGAAAATCCACGTAGCCGGTGATGCGCGAGGAGCACCCGATGCCGGAGACCATCACGATCTCGTTCTTGGTCAGGCCCAGGTTCTCGATCGCCCGGACCAGGCCGCCCAGCACCTCGCCGTGCCCGCAGCCCGGGCACCATAGGTGCGGAAAAAACCTCTCCCTCAGGTAATCCTTGACTGCCATCGATCAGACCCCTTTGCCTTGAATGATCCGCAGGATGTTGATGATGTCCGCGGGCGTGATGAAGACGCTGTCGATGCGGTTGGCCAGAAACACCCGCTCCGGGTGCTCGACCGCCAGTTTGACCGACTGCAGCACCTGACCCATGTTCATTTCCACCACCACGATCGCCTTGGCGTTGGCGCATCGATCGCGCACGATGTCGCGCGGGAAGGGCCACAGCGTCTGCAGCTCCAGAAGCCCGAGGCGCTCGCCTCTCGGCCGGCGCTCCTCGACCACGTGCAGCGCCGAACGCGCCGAAGACCCGTAGGAGATCAGCACGATCTCGGCATCGTCCAGGTGGAACTCCTTGTAGCGGGCGAGCTCGTTGGCGCGGTTCTCGAGCTTGTCCACCAGGTGCCGCAGCAGGGCGTGAACGGTACGCGGCTCGGTCGATGGGAAGCCCCACATGTCGTGGACCAGGCCGGTCACGTTGTAGCGGTGCACGCCGCCGAAATCCGACATGGGCAGACGGCCGTCCTCGCGCGGCAGGTAGGGGTGGTAGTCGACCCCCTCCTTCACCGACGTCCTCAGCCGCTCCACCAAATGGACCTCGCCGGGTTCCGGAAGGACCAGCTTTTCCCGCATGTGGGCCACCACTTCATCGAACAGCAGGATGACCGGCGTGCGGTAGGTCTCCGACATGTTGAACGCCTCCACCGTGATGGCGAAAACATCCTGGTGATTGGAGGCCGTCAGCGCGATAATGGAGTGGTCCCCGTGGGTGCCCCAGCGCGCCTGGTTGACGTCCCCCTGGCTCACGTGGGTGGGGATTCCGGTCGAGGGCCCGCCGCGCTGCACATTGACGATGACGCACGGGATCTCGGCCATCACGGCATACCCCAGTCCCTCCTGCATCAGCGAAAACCCGGGGCCGCTCGTGGCGGTCATGACCTTGCGGCCGGTCAGGGAGGCGCCGATGATGGCGCAGATCGAAGCGATCTCATCCTCCATCTGGATGAACTTGCCGCCGATCCTCGGCAGCCGGGAGGCCAGGTGCTCGGCGATCTCCGTCGACGGGGTGATCGGGTAGCCGGCGAAAAAATTGAGCCCGGCGTAAAGGGCCGCTTCCAGGCAGGCTTCGTTGCCTTGCACAAATTTGACGGTTTTTCCCATGACGCGTTACTCCTGGGTTTCCACTTCGATGGCGAAATCGGGACAGCGCAGTTCGCACAGCCGGCAGCAGATGCAGTCTTGAGGACGCACGACGGTCACCTTGTCCGTGTCGTCCAGTTCGAGCACCTTCTTGGGGCAGAGTTCGACGCAGATCCCGCAGCCTTTGCACCAGTCGCGGTTGATGTGATGCTGCTTCAGCTTGGGCTTGGCCATTGATTCATCCTTGCGGCACGCAATTCTGTCGTTTGATGGTGTCTGACTGCGTCAGACACCATGCTTGGGATAGGCAGGAATGATATCTTTGCCGTCGCATCATGTCAAGGGAATCAGCCGGAGATCAGACAGGTATTTTGACATTGCGCACTGCCGTGGCGTATGGTTGGATGCAGCAGCGATAGTGAGGTAACGCACGATGGCAAAAAAATGGGCGGCCGCATGCGGCGGGTGCCTCCTCCTGTTGATGGCGGCTGCCGCCGCAGTTTATCTTCATGTCCAGGAGTTCGGCCGTACGCCGTCGGGTCCGGCCGGGGAGGAGCAATCCTTCACGGTCGAGCCGGGGCAATCCGTTTCCGCGGTGGCCGGGGAACTCGAACGCCGCGGACTGATATCGAGCGCGTTGAAATTCCGGCTGTACACGCGTATGCAGGGCTACGACCGGCGCCTGAAGGCGGGTGAATACGGTTTCAAAGCGTCCATGACGCCGCTTGACATGCTCGCCCTGATGGAAAAAGGCCTGGTGCGGCTGCACCGGCTCACCGTTCCCGAGGGGCTGACCATCCCTCAGATCGCTGCCGTGGTCGAAAAAGCAGGCCTGGCCCGCGCCGCGGACATCATGGCCCGTGCGACGGACCCTGCCTATGCGGCGCTTCAGTCGATCCCCGCCGGCACGCTGGAAGGCTACCTGTTTCCGGACACCTACTTGTTCCCCAAAACCGTCACGGTGGATGGAATCCTCGGGGCGATGCTGCAGCGTTTTCGATCCACCTTCTCGCCGGACTGGGAGCGCCGGACGATGGAGATCGGCCTGACCCCTCACGAGGTGGTGACGCTGGCCTCGATCATCGAAAAGGAAACCGGCGACCCCTCCGAGCGGCCGCTGATCGCCTCCGTCTTCCACAACCGCCTCAGGCGCGGCATGCGGCTGGAGACCGACCCAACGGTCATTTACGGAATAAAAAACTTCGACGGCAATTTGACCCGCAAGCACCTGGAAACCCAGAGCCCCTACAACACCTATATGATCAAAGGTCTTCCGCCGGGCCCCATCGCCAGCCCGGGGAAGAGAGCCATCGAGGCGGCCCTGTTCCCGGCTCAGACCGATTATCTTTTCTTCGTGTCCAAGAACAACGGCAGCCACCAGTTTTCAAGCAACCTGGCGGATCACAACCGTGCCGTGCAGTATTACCAGCTCGGGCTCGACCGTTCGGCCGGCGCAAACCAAAAACCGAAATGACCCGCAAAGGACCTGGTCATAACGAAATTTTGACGTTTTTCGGCGATATCGATCTTCAACCCAAAAGCCGAAAATATACTAACCATCCGATATTATATTAAATAGTGATTTGTGCAAGCCCTGGCACAAATATTGAATTGTAGAGAAGCAGCTAAGGCTTCTCGGATGTGCGTGCATCTTTTCTGGCGGACTTCCAACTAAAAAATTGAGAAGATTTCCCCACGAGAACAACGGCATCGTGGGAAGCCGAGGATAAAAGGACAGAGCTTCAAAAGCCCTGTCCTTTTTCTTTGGCCCCTTGTCTGAACCTCTGCCGTCCCGCCCCTGCGGTCACGACCCGCCGCTGATCCAAAAAAAGCTCAAGCCCGATGGATAGCGTGACGATATCACTAAAGAAGCGGTCTATCATGTGACGGGCCATCGAGGTGTTCGTGGATTCCTCCAGACGTTCAACCCTTGCCGACAAGACCGGTCTCCTGATCATCGGGGGCGGGGCGTCCCTGTTCTACTATTACTTCGAACGCGCCCTGCAGGGCAGCAATCTCACGATCCTCATCACGATCGCGGTCATCCTTCTGATCAGCTGCTGCACCCAGGTGCTGGTAAACAACATCAATAGCTCCAGGCGCGCCCTGCAGGAGATGAATCAAACCCTGGAGCAGAGAGTCAAAGAACGAACCGAGGAGCTTCGCAGCTCGGAGCTGAAGTATCGCACGATATTCGAAAACACGGGGGCGGCTACCATCATCATCGAAAAGGACCTGCGCATCTCCCTGGCCAATTCTCAATTTCTGGCCATGTCCGGCTACGGCCGCAGGGAGATCCTGAACCGCAAATCCTGGCTGGATTTCATCGATGAGAAAAGCCGACGCAAAATACTGGAGGGTGGCGGGACATCCCCTACCCACTCGATGCCTGCGGGGGGCAGGCATTTCGGCTGTCAATTTATTGACAAGCACGACAATGCCAAAGATATCCTGGTCACGTTAGCGCCGATCCCGGAGGCCGAGGCAAGCGTGGCTTCGCTCACCGACATCACCGAACTGAAGGACGCCGAGCGCCAGATCTATTTCCAGGCATTTCACGACACCCTCACCCACCTGCCCAACCGGGCCCTGTTCATCGAACACCTGACGATGGCGATCAAACGCTCGAAGCGCCGTCCGGACTGCCGGTTTGCCGTCATCTACCTCGACATCGATCGGTTCAAGCTGGTGAACGACAGTCTGGGACACGGCGCCGGCGACGACCTCCTGGTGGCCTTCGCCGAGCGCATCCGCGAATCCCTGCGGGACACCGACGTTCTGGCGCGCCTGGGCGGCGATGAGTTCGTGATACTGCTCGAGGACATCGAGCAGGTCGAGTTTGCGAGCGAGATTGCCGAAAGACTCCAGAAAGCTCTGCGGCAGCCGTTTCGCATCCAGGGCAAGGAGGTCTTCGCCCCGGCCAGCTTCGGCGTGGTGCCGAACACCCAGGATTACGAACAGCCGGATGCCGTCATCCGGGATGCCGACGCCGCCATGTACCACGCCAAGGAAAGCGGCCGGGCCCAGGTCAAGGTGTTCGACCGCAAGCTGCACGAAAAGGCGCAGCACCTCCTCCAGCAGGAGACCGATCTGCGCAAGGCCGTCCATAAAAATCAATTCCAAAACTACTACCAACCCATCGTGCGGCTGGACACGGCCTCGCTGGCCGGTTTCGAAGCCTTGATCCGCTGGTCGCACCCGGAGCTGGGCATGGTTTACCCGGGTTCGTTCATCCCCACCGCCGAGGATACCGGACTGATCATCCCGATCACCAAACTGACATTGGAGCAGGCGTGCCGCGATTTGAAGGAATGGCAGGCCGGTGTGGACCACCGCCTCGAGTTGACCGTCAGCGTCAACATCTCCAGTCGTCATTTCCTGCAGCCCAGCCTGCTCGACGACGTGAAGGAGGCCCTCGACAGCTGCGATCTGCCGCCGCAGCACCTGAAGCTCGAAATCACCGAAACGGCCTTGATGGAGGACTCCGAGGAGACCGTGCGACTGGCCCAGCGGTTGAAGGACTTAGGGGTCCGTCTGGTGATCGATGATTTCGGCACCGGGTACTCCTCCCTGAGTTACCTGCAGCGGCTGCCGATCGACACGCTGAAGGTCGACCGCAGCTTCATCTCCAAGATCCACGAAAAGCCCGACAGCAACCGCAACATCGTCGAGGCGATCATCTCGTTGGCGCACAAGCTCGACATGACGGTCGTCGCCGAAGGCATCGAAACGCCGGAGCAGTTAGCCATCCTCCTCGACATGAAATGTGAGCTTGGGCAGGGCTACTTGTTTTCACGGCCGGTCCCGAGCGTGGAAGCCGGCCGCCTGATCACCGGAATAAAAACCGTCTCCGACGGGCACACGCCCCTCCCATACCCCCTCGTCGGCTCTCTTGCGAACTGACAAGCGGACCGGGGCGCTGCCCCCTCCCCCCCCGCGGCCCGCTTGTCATGCAGCCACCCCCAGCTTGCCTCCCGCTTCTCGCGGTGATAATAAAACCAGAATGGATACCTCGACGTGGACCGACCCGAAACTGGCCGGCCAGCGGCTGATGGCGGGATTCGACGGCACGCGCCTGAATGAAGGGCTGCAGCGCCTGATTGCCGGCCTGCGGGTCGGCGGCCTGATTCTGTTCAAACGCAACGTGGAGTCCCCGTCGCAGCTCAGCGAGCTGACGCAATCCGCCCAGAAGCTCGCCCGGGACTGCGGCCAGCCGCCGCTCTTCATCGCCATCGACCAGGAAGGCGGGCGCGTGGCCCGGCTGGGGCCGCCTTTCACCCAGTTCCCGGGCACGCCCCCGGTTACGAATGCAGCCGAGGCGGCGCGCTTCGCCGAGATCACCGCCGCCGAACTCGCTGCGGCGGGGATCAACATGGACCTGGCGCCGGTGCTGGACGTGGCCCCGGCGGGTTTCGGAAGCGTCATGGCCGAGCGCGCCTTCGGCTCGGACCCCGAGCGTGTCGCCCGGCTGGGTGCGATCGTGATCGAAGGCCTGCAATCCCGGCGCATCATGGCGGTTGCCAAGCATTTCCCCGGGATCGGCCGCACCACGCTCGACTCCCACCTCGATCTGCCGGTGCTGGATGCCGATCTGCCGTCGTTCGAGGCCTTCGATTTGATCCCCTTCCGGGCTGCCATCGCCAAGCAGGTGGCCGGGGTCATGCTCTCCCACATTTTTTACACCCGACTGGATCCCGAATGGCCGGCCAGCCTTTCACCGCGCATCGCCCGGGGGCTGCTCCGAAAGCGGCTCGGGTTCAACGGCATCGTCATCACCGACGACCTGGAGATGGGCGCCGTCGCGCGGCACTTCACCTTCAAAACCGCCGTCCGCCAGGCCCTCCGGGCGGACATCGACACGGTTCTGATCTGCCGCAGCGCTGAGCGGCTGACCGAGGCGCACGCGCTGATGACGAGAAAAATCGGCGAATCGGAAGATTTGAGGCGCAGGGGGGAGCAGTCGGCCGGCCGAGTCCTGGCGCTGAAAGCCGCCTACCTTTCATAGCCGTAGACGTCAACGATGGCGGGAGAAGACGTCGTCCTCCGGCCCGGCGCGCTTGCCGGATTGCAGCAGGTGGTAGCCGGCGGCCGCCACCATCGCGGCGTTGTCCCCGCACAGGTGCAGCGAGGGCAGGTAAGATTCGAGCCCGGCCGCGGCGGCATCCCGGCGGACCCGCTCGCGCAGCCGGCTGTTGGCCGCCACCCCGCCCGCCAAGGCAATGCGGCCGCAGCCTTTTTCACGCGCCGCACGCATCAGCTTTACAACCAATACCTCCACCACCGCTTCCTGGAATCCGGCGGCGATGTCCGCCGCGTGTGCGCGGGAATCCGTGCGGTGTTGGGCGAGGTAGCGGCCGACGGCCGTCTTGACCCCGCTGAAGCTGAAGTCGAAATCCGGCGTGTCGATGCAGGGCCGCGGGAAGCGGATCCGCCCCGGGTCACCGTCGCGGGCGAGCCGGTCGATCACCGCGCCGCCGGGGTAGCCGAGGGACATGATCTTGGCCACCTTGTCGAACGCCTCCCCGGCGGCGTCGTCGCGGGTCTGCCCGAGCCGCTCCATGGTCAGGAAGGAGGTGACATGGTAAAGGCCGGTGTGCCCCCCGGAGGCGAGCAGCGCGACGAAGGGGAACTCCGGCGGCCGCTCCTCCAGAAACAGCGCATGGATGTGCGCCTCGAGGTGGTTGACGCCGACCCAGGGGACCCCGAGGGAGTAAGCCACGGCCTTGGCAAATGAAAACCCGATCAGAAGCGATCCGATCAGGCCCGGGCCGCGGGTCGCGGCAAGGCCGTCCACACCCGCGAGTTCGAACCCGGCCTGGGACAGGGCGTCCCGCACCACCGGGACGATGGCTTCCAGGTGCCTGCGGGATGCAAGCTCGGGGACCACGCCGCCGAAGCGGTGATGGACGTCCGTCTGGGAGGCGACCACGGAAGAGAGCACCCGGCGGCCGTCGCGCACCAGGGCGGCAGCGGTTTCATCGCAGGAGGATTCGATGCCCAGAACGTTCATGGCAGGAAGGCGCGGGCGCGATGTCACGCCCAGACGAGTCGCCCGGCAGGGTCCTTGCGCTCGATGATTTCGCCGATAAGCCAGGCCTGCTCGTTCATCGCCCCGAGCCGATCGAGGACTTCGGACGCCGCCGGCTGCGGCACCACGGCGACCAGCCCGATCCCGTTGTTGAAGGTGCGCAGCATGTCCGCCTCCGGCACGCGGCCGGCGGCCTGCAGGAAGGAGAACACCGGCGGCACCTTCCAGCTGCCCCTGCGGATCAGAACGCCGAACCCCTGGGGGATGATGCGGACGATGTTGTCGACGATGCCGCCGCCGGTGATGTGGGCGAGACCGTGAATCGGAAGCTCTTTGAGCAGGCCCTGCACGATGTCGGTGTAAATGCGCGTCGGCGTGATCAGCTCCTCGCCCAGGGGCTTACCCAGCTCCGGAATGTAGGCATCCACCTTGAGCTTCAGGAGGTCGAAGCAGATCTTACGCACCAGGGAAAAGCCGTTGCTGTGAAGCCCGCTCGAGGCAATCCCGATCAACTGGTGGCCGACGCGGATCGCGGTGCCGTCGATGATCTTACTGTTGTCGACGATCCCGACCACAAACCCGGCCAGGTCGTATTCGCCCGGAGCGTACATCCCCGGCATCTCGGCGGTTTCCCCGCCGATGAGCGCGCATTTGGCCTGCTTGCACCCCTCGGCAATGCCCGTGACGACGGCCTCCACCTGCCTGCTTTCGATTTTGCCCGCGGCGATGTAGTCCAGCAGGAAAAGCGGCTTGGCGCCCTGCACGAGGATGTCGTTCACGCACATCCCCACCAGGTCGATGCCGATGGTGTCGTGCCGGTCCAGCATGAAGGCGATCTTCAGCTTGGTGCCGACCCCGTCGGTGGAGCTGACCAGGATCGGGTGCTTCATGTCCGCGATGACGCGCTCGATGGAAAAGAGCCCGGCAAAGCCGCCGATCTCGCTGATGACCCCGGGGCGGTTGGTCTGCTTGGTGATGCGCCCGATGGCGCTGACCAGCGTGTTGGCCTTGTCGATGTCGACGCCGGCATCGGCATA
>JALOPD010000272.1 GCA_025454075.1 Desulfobacterales bacterium
CGTCGCCAACCTGCGCCGGCAGACTCACGGCATGCTGCAGCGCCAGGAGCAGATCGCCACCCAGAAGCGCATCAACCGGCCTTCGGACGACCCCAGCGGCATGGGGCGGGTCTTGAGCGGCCGGTCGAGTCTGGCCGCGATCGGCCAGTACATGGAAAACATCAAACAAGGCCGGACGCGCCTGGAGTTCTCGGAGCAGACCCTCAAGTTCGTCGACGAACTGGTCCAGCAGGCGCGGCGCATCGCCGAGGAAAAGGGCGGCGCTGATGCCACCCCCGACGAGCGCGCTCTCGCCGCCGGGCAGGTCAAGGAGATCTACGACCAGGTGCTGCAGCTGGCCAACTCCACGTTCGGCGGCCGTTCGATGTTCGCCGGCCACCAGACCGATACGGCGGCCTTCACGCGGGACAGCGACTACAACGCCACCTATCAGGGAGACGCCGGGAGCTTCAGGGTCCCGGTGGCCGACAACGTGGAGGTCACGGTCGATGCCGACGGCCGGAACTATTTTCAGGATGCGGCCAACGGCGGCGTCAACGTCTTCGACCGCCTGCGCGACCTGATCAACGGGCTCGAAAACCCGGACGCCGTGCTCGGCTCGGCTGAAGTCCAGGCGACCGTCGATCCCCTTGAAAACGCCCACGCGCAGATCATGAACAAGCGCTCGGAGGCGGGGCCCAAGCTCTATCGCCTGCAGGCCACTGAGGAACACTGGACCAACGTCAAGAACACGGTCCAGGCGGCCGTCGCGCGCGAGGAGGATGCCGACGTGACCCAGGCGATCATCGAGCTCAAGAACCTCGAGACCGCCTATCAGTCCACGATGGCGGCCGCCTCCCGGATCATTCAGCCCAGCCTGGTCAATTTCCTTAAATGACGGCCGGGGGCCGAGCAGGCCCTGCGCGCGCGAGGACGGGATCCATGGACACCGGGGCAAGCGAATGGCGGCGGGACCGTTGCCCCGCCGGTAAGCGTCTGAAACAGATGGTCGCCTTCGGCATCCTGGCCGGATGGCTGACGGCGGCGCCCGTCGGGTTCGCCATGGACGGCGCTGGCATCGCCCGACTGAAGAAGGCCGGCGTGGGGGATGCGACCATCGAGCTGATCGTAAAGGAGCGGATTCTGGAAACCGCGGCTTTTACGGTGGAAGACATCCTGGCGATGAAGGCCGCCGGCATCGGTGAGGCCGCCCTTCAAACTCTGATGCGCGAAGGATCGTTCATGAAGGACCGCGGGCCGGTGGTCTACGGTCGCGACCTGCGTTCCATGCGCCTGGCCACGGTGGAGGATATCCTGCGCTTGAAGCAGGCCGGCGTGAGCGACGAGGTGCTGCAGGCCATCGTGGCGGCCAGCCGGAGAGGGGCGGACAACGAGCGCGACCAGGCGCTGCGGCGCCTGCAGGAGACGGGCGTATGGGTGGATTTTCCCAGGTAATCCTGCCGCCGGAGTCCGGCCGGCGGCAGCGCTCCGCAACGGCGCGGCGGCACGAGGCCCAGCAGGCCCAGTCCCGGACAATGCGCTCGATCGGCCAGCTGGCCGCGGGCATCGCCCACGAAATCAATACGCCCGTTCAGTACGTGGGCGACAATCTCCGTTTTTTGAAAGACGCCTTCGCTGACATCGCCGGCGTTCTCACCTCGGGCGCCGGGCTGCTGGCGGCCGTGCGCGAGGGCCGGGCGGATCCCGAGGCGGTGCAACGCCTGGAGGCGGAATGCGCCCGCGCGGATCTCGGCTACCTGATGGGCGAGATCCCGGACGCCATCCAGCATGCGCTCGACGGGGTCGAGCGGATCTCGCGGATCGTGCGCGCCATCAAGGAACTGGCGCACCCCGGAACCTCCGAAAAGTCGACGGCCGACTTGAACGCGATCATCGAAACCACCCTCACGGTGGCGCGCAACGAGTGGAAGTACGTGGCCGAGGTGGTCACCGATTTCGACCGCAGCCTGCCGCCGATTCCCTGCCATCCCGCGGACATCCACCAGGTGATCCTGAACATGGTCATCAACGCCACGCATGCGATCGAAGAGGTCCGCACGCAGGGCCGCAGGGACCGGGGCTGCATCACCATCGCCACGCGGCGGCAGGACGGCTGGGCCGAGATCCGCATCGCCGACGACGGCGCCGGGATCCCCGAGGACATCCGGCCGCACATCTTCGACCCGTTTTTCACCACCAAGCCCGTCGGCCGTGGCACCGGGCAGGGGCTGGCCATCTGCTATCCGTTGATCGTGTCCAAGCACGGCGGCCGCATCGCCTTCGCATCCGAGGTGGGCCGGGGCACCACCTTCCTGCTGCACCTGCCGCTGTCGCCCGAGGCCGATCGGCCATGACCCCCGCGGGCGCGTGCGCGGTGCTGTTCGTGGACGACGACCCGCGGGTGCTGCAGGGCCTGCGGCGTATGCTGCACGCCGAGCGCCGGGTCTGGACCCTGCGTTTCGCCGGCAGCGGCCGGGAGGCGCTGGCCTGCCTCGACCGCGAGAGCATCGATGCCGTGGTGACCGACTGGCGCATGCCGGACATGGACGGTGCGGACCTGCTGGCCCGGGTCATGGAGCGCCATCCGCGCGCGGCGCGGATCGTGCTCTCCGGCGAGATCGATCCGGCGGCCGGCTATAGGGCCGTGCGCTGCGCCCACCAGTATCTCGCCAAACCCTGCGACGCCGGTGCGCTCAAGGCCGCCCTGGCGCGCGCTTTCGCGCTGCGCCGCCTGGTCGGGGACCGCCGGCTGCAGGGCCTCCTGTCCCGGATCGGGGCCCTGCCCAGCCCGCCGGCGCTCTATGCGCAGGTGCTGGCTGAAATCGAGTCCCCGAATTCATCGTCGCGGACCGTGGGCGCGCTGATCGCCCGGGACGCGGGCATGACCGCCAAGGTCCTGCAGCTCGTCAATTCTTCGTTTTTCGGTCTGGCGCGGCGCATCGGCAGCCCGCAGGAGGCGGTGTCGCTGCTCGGCCATGAAACGGTCAGGGCGCTCGTCCTGGTCGCCGGAATCTTCGCGCAGTTCGAGGCCCAGCGGATGAACGAACTCGGCCTGGAGTCGCTTCGGCGGCACTGTCTGGCAACGGGTCGGTGCGCCCGGGCCATCAGCGGCGCCGAGGCTCTGGCGGCCAAGGCCCGGGACGATGCCTTTTCCGCCGGCCTGCTTCACGATGTGGGCAAGCTCGTGCTGGCCCAGAACTTCCCCGCGCGCTACGCCGAAGTGCTCCGGGGGGCGCAGGCCCCGGGCCGCCGGCTGTGGGAGCTGGAGGTCGACTGCTTCGGGGCGTCGCACGCCGAACTGGGAGGGTATCTCATGGGGTTGTGGGGGCTGAGCGAGGATGTGGTCGAGTCCATTGCGTACCACCACCGTCCGCCCGCGGAGAAGCCTGCGGGGCAGTTGACGGCGCTGGTCTATGCGGCCAACCTCCTTGAGCACCGGCTGTCCGCCGGCCCGGCGGCGGCGCTGCCGGGCGCCGATTCCAGGGTTCTCGCGCAGCTCGGCATCGCCGAGCGTTTTGCCGCCTGGGAGCAACACTGCCGTCCGGCGTGCGAGGAGGAGTCCGCCGATGCCGCCTAAGGTGCTCTTTGTCGACGACGATCCCAACCTTCTGGCCGGCGTTCGTCGCCAGCTGCGCAAGAAAATGCCGATTGAAACCGCGGACAGCGGGCGGGCGGGCCTGGAGGCCATGCAGGCCCGGGGGCCGTTTTCGGTGGTGGTCACCGACTACTGCATGCCGGACATGAACGGCATCGAATTTCTCGCCCACGCCCGGCAGGCGGCGCCGGAGACCGTGCGCGTGCTGCTCACCGGCAGCGCCGATTTGCATGCGGCCATCCAGGCGGTCAACCAGGGCAACGTCTTCCGGTTCCTCACCAAGCCCTGCCAGCCGGATGAACTGATGGAGGTTCTGGACAGCGGCATCCGCGAGTACCGCCGCACCCGCAAGGAGCGCAAATTCAGCCAGCGCACCCGGCGCTGGCTGAACGAGGCCATGGAGGTCCAGCTCAGCCTGATGCCCAGCTCCGCGCCGGACCTCGACGGCATCGACATCTGCGGCCGCAGCATTTACTGCGATCAGACCGGCGGGGATTACTACGACTATTTCGAGCGCGACACCGCGCAGGGCCGCAAATTCAGCATCGTGGTGGGGGATGTCTCCGATCACGGCCTGCCGTCCGCGCTGCTCATGGCCACGGCGCGGGGCCTGCTGCGGGAGCGCGCCCGCCGGCCCGGTAGCGTTGCCGGCATCGTCGACAGCATCAACCGTCAGCTCACCCGTGATGTCAAATCCTCGGGGCGGTTCATGACGCTGTTTTTCGCCGAAATCGATGTGGGGGCCGGCTGCATCCGCTGGGCGCGCGCCGGGCACGACCCGGCCTGGCTGCACGACCCCCGCACGGACGATTTCCTGGAACTGGGCGGGCAGGGGGGGCTTCCGCTGGGGGTCTTCGAGGACGCGGTGTATGCCGAGCATTATCACGAGCTCGCGCCGGGTCAGATCATCGCCATCGGCACGGACGGGATCTGGGAGGCGCGCAACCGCGAGGGGGCCATGTTCGGCAAGCACCCGCTGCTGCGCATTATCCGCGAGCAGGCCGATCGCCCGGCGGCCGAGATCGTGCAGCGCGCGCTGGAGGCGCTGGAGCGGTTTCTGTTTCCCCTGAGGGTTCAGGACGACGCCACCCTGGTGGTGGGCAAGGTGGAGCGCTGATGACGGCCGCACGAATCGTCTGCCACCCGTGCGCGCACTATTTCGTCACGTGGGACGAGAATTTCCCGCACGGATGCCGGCGCATGGGCTTCAAGAGCCGCCGCCTGCCCAGCGAGGAGGTTCGTCGGGCGACGGGCGGCGCGGAATGCCGCCTGTTCGCTGGCCGCCCCGACCGCCGTTGCCCGGCGTTTCTGCGCGCTGAAATAGAAAAACCCTGTTAGGGGGGGTGGCCTAACAGGGTTTGTCGGAGGTGGGAATGAAGGAAAGGAGGAAACTTCATTCCGGTTGAAAA
>JALOPD010000003.1 GCA_025454075.1 Desulfobacterales bacterium
CCGGCCACGGCCTTCAGCCTGCGCGAGCCCTACGCCAGGGGCCGCTTCATGATCGATGCCGGCGGCGCGGTTGCGCTCGCCACCGATTTCAACCCGGGGAGCTGTTTTTCGGAGTCCATTCCGCTGACGGCGGCGCTGGCGGCGCTTTACATGAACCTCTCGCCGGAGGAGATCGTGACCGCGCTCACCCTCAACGGCGCGGCCGCCCTGGGGCGGGCGCCGGTCGTCGGAAGCCTGGACCCCGGCAAGCAGGGGGACGTGGTCGTTCTGGAAAACCCGTCCTACCGGTTCATCCCCTACCACATCGGCGTGAGCACGGTGGAAAAGGTCATCAAGCGAGGGGTGTTGGTATTCGACAAGCTGAAACAAGGAGGCGTTCGGTGCTAGCGGACCTGTCGATCAAGGAGTATCTCGCCAAAACCGCATCCGGGGACCCGGTTCCGGGCGGCGGCAGCTCCGCCGCCTTAAATGCCGCGCTGGCCGCGGCGTTGACCGAGATGGTGGCGCAGCTGACCATCGGCCGGAGAGGCTTTGAGGCCGTCGACGCTGACATGCGGGCGGTAGCGGCGAAAGCGGCGGGATTGCGTCCAAAGCTCACGGCCGATATCGACCGCGACTCCGACGCTTATGCCCAGGTGTTGAAGGCGTACCGGATGCCGAAGGCCACGGAGGCGGAGAAGGCCGAGCGCAGCCGGGCGGTGCAGGCGGCTTTCAAACAGGCGGCCCTGGTGCCGCTGGGGGTCGCCCGCGACGCCGTCGCGATCATGGGCCTCGGCCGCGCCATCCTGTCGCAGGGAAACCCCAACGCCGCCTCCGACGGCGCCGCCGGGGTGCTGGCCGCGCGCATGGCCGCGCGCACGGCGGTCTACAACGTGCGCATCAACCTCGGCTCCATCAAAGACGAGACGTTCACCGCCGAACTGCGCCGGGAGGCCGACCGGCTGGAAGCCGAAGCAGACAGACTGGAAGGCGAGGCCCTGAAGCTGCTGAAGCCATGAGTGGGCAAGCGAATGCCTAAAATTAGCAAGTGCCTAAAATGCCTGAAATTAATGGAAGAGAGAAAACATTGACGGAATCCGAATCGGCGATTTTAGGCAATCTGGCTCATTTCAGTCTTTTTTCTTTCTCACTCGCAACTTGTAATTTGTAGCTATCTCTAACTGTCCTTTTAGACACTTTAGGCAATTTAGCCCGCTTTAGGCATCGCACCTGATGCAGCTTTTCATCGAACAGCTGTTGAACGGCATCGCGACGGGGTCGATCTACGCCATGGTCACCCTGGGCCTGGCGCTGGTCTACGGGATCATGCGCATCCTGCACGTCGCCCACGCCGCCGTGTACACCATCGGGGCCTACGTGGGGCTTTTGTTCTTCAACCTCACGGGCAGCCTCCTGCTCGCCGTTTTGGGGAGCATGGCCGTCTGCGCCCTGGCCGGGGTTGCGATCGAACGCTTCGTCTACTTTCCCCTGCTCAAGTACCCGCCGTTCGTGCCCCTCATCGCCAGCATCGCGATCCTGTTATCGGTCGAGGAGCTTTGCCGGCTGATCGCCGGCCCCCAGATCCTGACCTTCCCGGCCGAGCTGCCGTTTCCCGAGTTTCACGTCGCCGGCGTGACGGTGACCTCCACGATCACCGCCGTGTACGGCATCACCGCCGCGGTGCTCGGCCTGCTCTGGGTCATCACGACCAAAACCGAGCTGGGCCTCGCCATGCGGGCGGCCTCCCAGGACATGGCCGTCGCCGATGCGATGGGCATCAACTCCCATTTGATCGTGAGCCTTACCTTTGTCATCGGCTCGGCCGTCGCGGCCGTGGCCGGGATCCTGGTGGGCATCTACTTCAACCAGGTTTACCCGACCATGGGCGCCATCCCGGCCTACAAGACCCTCGCCCTCATCGTGGTGGGCGGCCTGGGCTCGGTGCCCGGGGCGGTCGTCGCATCGCTGCTGCTCGGGATGGCGGAGACGCTCCTGATCGGCTACGCGAACATCCCCCTGCCGCGGGATGCGCTCGCGTTCATCGCCATGATCGGCGTGCTCATGTGGCGGTCCCAGGGGCTTCTGGGCTCGCGGTAGCCCGACGATTCGATTGCGGCTGGTCGCGGCGGGCACCCCATCCGCCGGTACCCTGGCCGTCGGAATTTGCCTTAATGGATTGCCGGAGTGATAAAGGAACTCGCACGTGAGCGGATACCTGATTACGATCGCCACCATCATCGCCATCAACGGCATCGTGGCCTGCGGCCTCAACGTAATCGTGGGCTTCGCGGGGCAGATCTCCCTCGGCCACGCCGCCTTCTTCGGGATCGGGGCCTACACCGCGGCGCTGCTGGCCACCCAGGCGGGTCTGTCCTTCTGGGCGGCGCTGCCCTGCGTGGTCGCCATGAGCGCCTTCATCGGGCTGCTCTTGGGCATCCCCAGCCTGCGGGTGCGCGAGGACTTTCTGGCCATCACCACCATCGGCATCAACTTCATCGTCGAGGCGGTCTTCAACAACTTCGAGTTCTTCGGCGGGGCGCTCGGGATCGGCGGGATTCCTCGGGTGGCGCTCTTCGACCTCAAGCTCAGGGGCCCGGAATTCCTGGGCCTGTGCCTCTTTTTCCTGGCCGCCGTGATGGGAGTCTGCTGGTGGCTCACGCGCTGCTGGGCGGGCCTGGCCTGCTTCGCCCTGCGGGAGGAGGAGGCGGCCGCCGCCAGCGTGGGGATATCGCCCGTCCGCTTCAAGCTCCTGGCCTTCGTGATCGGCACCGGCATGGCGGGGTTGGGCGGCGCGCTGTACGCCCATTTCATGCGCTTCATCTCGGCCTCCGATTTCGCTTTCCCGCTGTCGGTCTCGCTGCTGAGCATGGTCGTGGTGGGGGGCATCGGGACGCTGTGGGGGCCGATCCTCGGCGCGTTCATCATCGGGGTGCTGCCCGAGGTCTTCCGGCCCCTGACCGACTACCGCATCCTTTTCTACACCACGCTGCTCCTGCTGATGATCCGCTTCCAACCCGGCGGGCTCCTGGGCGAGAGCAGCGCGGCGCGGCGAGTGTTCGCGAAACTGCGGCCGGGGGGCAACCCATGAGCCGGCCGCTGCTCGAAATCTCCGGGCTGTCAAAGCATTTCGGCGGCCTGAGGGCCGTGGACGACGTCAGCTTCCAGGTCCTGCCCGGCGAGATCCTGGGGCTGCTCGGGCCGAACGGCGCCGGCAAAACGGTCTGCTTCAACCTCGTCTCCGGCGTCTACAGGCCCACGACAGGACAGATCGCCTTCGACGGGCAGCGCGTGGACGGGCGGGCGCCGCACGTGATCGCGGGCCTCGGCGTCGGCCGCACCTTCCAGATCGTCAAGCCGTTCGCCCATTTGACCGTCCTTGAAAACGTCCTCGCGGCCCGCGGCATCGCCCGCTACCGGAGCCTGCCGAAAATATGGGCGACCTGGAAGACCCCGGCCGAGCGGCGCACGGCGCTGGGCCTGCTCGAGCGCGTGGGGCTGGCCGACCTGGCCGAGCGCCCGGCCGGGCTCCTGCCCCTGGGGAACCTGCGTCGGCTTGAAATCGCGCGGGCGCTCGCCGTCGGCAGAAAGCTCCTGCTGCTGGACGAGTCGTTCTCCGGCCTGCGCCACGAGGAGATCGCCCAGCTGGAAGCGCTCATCCGCGCCATCCGCGCGGACGGTCTGACGGTGCTGCTGATCGAGCACAACATGCGGGTGGCCATGGCCCTTTGCGACCGGCTGGTGGTGCTGGACCACGGCCGCAAGCTGGCCGAGGGCCGGCCGGCGGAGGTGCGCGCCGACGAGGCCGTGATCGAGGCCTACCTGGGCCGGAAAGGGGGCGCGCATGCTGCTTGAGGTGAGCGACCTGCGCATCTCCTACGGCGACATCCGCGCGGTGTCGGGCGTCGGCTTCGCTTTGGAAAAAGGCGAGCTCGTCTCCATCATCGGCGCCAACGGCGCCGGCAAGACCTCCATCCTCGGCGGCATCATGGGCATGGTGCCGGTGCGCCAAGGCAGCATCCGCTTCAAGGGCCGGGAAATGAGCCGGCTGGCGTCGTTCGAGCGCGCGCGGTCAGGCATGCGGCTCGTCCCGGAGCGCGCGCGGGTCTTCCCCCGGCTGAGCGTGCAGGAGAACCTGCTGACCGGGGTTTACGGGCTGCGCCGCAGGATCGATGTCGGCCGGCGCATCGCCTGGCTGCACGAGCTGTTCCCGATCCTCAAGGAGCGCCGCGGCCAGCCGGCATCCACGCTCTCGGGCGGCGAGCAGCAGCAGCTGGCCATCGCCCGCGCGCTCGTGTCGAACCCGGACCTGCTGCTGGTGGACGAGGTCTCCATGGGGCTCATGCCCAAGCTCGTGGACCAGGTCTTCGAGGTGCTCGCCCAGCTCAACCGCGAGCACGGCCTGACCATCCTCCTCGTGGAGCAGAACGCCATGGCCTCCCTCGAGATCTCCCACCGGGCCTATGTGCTCGAAACCGGCAGGTGCGTATTCGAGGGGCGCGCCGAAGACCTCTTGAAAGACCCGAAGCTCAAGGCGGCGTATTTAGGGGAATAGGAAGCGTGTTATGTTTTACGTTTTAAGCGTTGTACCCCGCCCGCGGGCGGGGTACAATGCTTAAAACTTAACACTTGAAACTTAAAACTATCAGAAGGAGGCACCATGAAATTCGTCAAAACGCTTTTCATTCTTGCAATGATTTTTTTCTTCAGCTTCGGCGCAGCCGATGCTGAAGAAAAAATAAAGATCGGCCTGCTGGCCCCGCTCACCGGGTTCGCCGCGGCCGACGGCGCCAGCGTCAAGAACTCCGTGGACCTGGCCGTGGAGAAGGTGAACAAGGCCGGCGGCCTGCTCGGCAAAAAAATCGAACTGGTGACCTACGACGACCGGGCCGACGCCAAGGAGGCCGTGGCGCTCGCCCAGAAGCTCATCCAGCAGGACCAGGTGGCGGGTCTGGTGGCCGGCTCCTACAGCATGCCCACCCGGGCCGTGGCGCCCCTGTTCCAGGACGAGGGCATCCCCCTGGTGGCGGCCTACGCGATCCACCCCGACGTCACCAAGGCCGGCGACTTCAACTTCCGCAACGGGTTCCTCGGCGCCGTGGAGGGCCGGGCCGCCGCCTACACGGCCGTGGAGCTGATGAAGGCCAAGAAGATCGCCCTGCTGACGAGCGACAACGACTTCGGTCGCACCCTGGCCGAAGGCTTCAACGAGTACCTCGCCAAGTTCGCCAGGGGCAAGGCGGAAGTCGTCATCGCCCTCACCTACCCGATGTCCGAGAAGGACTTCAAACCCTACCTGTCGAAGATCAAGGAGGTGAACCCGGACGTGATCTTTGCGAGCGGCTACTACTTTCAGACCGGGCCGGTGCTCAAGCAGGCGCGCGAGCTGGGCATGAAGACTCAGATCATCGGCGAAGAGGGCGCCGACTCGCCCAAGACGCTCGAGATCGCGGGCGACGCGGCGGAGGGCTTCGTGATCGTCACCAACCTCAACCGCGACGACCAGCGGCCGTTCGTGCAGGAGTTTTTAAAGGGGTACGAAACCCGTTTCAAGATCCAGCCGGACATGGTCGGCGCTTCGGCCTACGATGCGTTCATGATCATTATCGACGGCATCCGGCGCGCCCAGAGCACCGGCGGCAAGGCCGTGCGCGATGCCATCGCCGCCACCAAGGACTACGACGGCCTGACCGGCGTCATCAAGGGCTTCAACAAGGGCGAGGTGGTGAAGGAGGTCCAGGTCCAGCAGGTGAAGGGCGGGCGCTTCCGCTACCTCGGGGTCGTCACCGACCCGGCGCTGATCACGCCGTAATAAACCATCCCCGCCCCAAGGGGCGGGGATGGTTTATTTACCGGTTTAATAAAGGGCCCTTCCTGGAAAACCCGGAAGGGCCCCTTTTTTTGCAGGAGGGTTTTAAAAAACAGCCAACGGTACTAGAATGTTGAAGATCACACCACGGTCCATCCCATGCATGCCGCCTCTTACAAATATTTGACCGATGCCGACTGGGCGCAGCGCATCGCGGAGCTTGAGCGGATCGCCGCCTGCTGCGAGCTCTGCCCACGGCGCTGCCGCGTGAACCGCTTGGAAGGCGAGCGCGGCTTCTGTGTGGCCCCGGGCGAGCTCGTCGTCTCGAGCGTCTTCCCCCACCACGGCGAGGAGCCGCCGCTTTCCGGCACCGGCGGCTCGGGCACCGTCTTCTTCACCCACTGCACGCTGAAGTGCGTCTTCTGCCAGAACTACCAGATCTCCCACGAGCAGGAGGGGCGGCCGTTTTCTGTGGAGGAGCTGGCGCGGAAGCTGCTGGGGCTTCAGCAGCAGGGATGCCACAACATCAACCTGGTCACGGCCACCCATTTCCTGCCGTGGGTCGTGCGCGCCTTGCAGATGGCGGCGGATTACGGCCTGACCCTCCCGGTGGTCTACAACTGCGGCGGCTACGAGCGGGCCGAAACCATCGACCTGCTCAAGGACCTGGTGGACGTCTGGCTGCCCGACATGAAATACGGCCGCAGCGAACCGGCGCGCCTCTATTCCAAGGCCCCGGATTACGTCGAGATCAACCGGGCCGCCATCCGGTGCATGTTCCGGCAGGTCGGGCCGCTGCGCTGCGACGAAACCGGCATAGCCCAGCGCGGCCTGTGCATCCGGCATCTGGTGCTGCCGAACGACCAGTCCGCCAGCCGCAAAGTCCTCGCCTTCCTGAAAAACACCTTCGACCCCCAGGACGTCACGGTCAGCCTCATGGCCCAGTACCGGCCGCTTTACGGCGCCGACCGGCACGCCCTGATCGGAACCACCGTCGACCGTCGGGAATACGAGCGCATCAAGAAGGCGTTCATCGACGCAGGGTTTGGGGGGTTTTACCAGGAACCGGAAAAACTCGACGCGGCGTTTATCATCGACTTCAAGCAACGGAAAGAAGAGCCGCTGACCGGTTAGGGACGTGTGAAACAGAGATGTTGAACCGGCCGAAATACTTTTGTATATTTGATTGAATCACAGACCTGATGGTGCTTTCAACGAGGAAAGAGGAACTTATGAGAGCTCTGCTCGCCCTACTGACGATCCTTTTCTTGATCGGCTGCGCCACCGAGCCGAAGCAGCCGCCCGATACGAAAACAACGCCCGCGGCGCAGCAGGCCGCTGCCGGCCCCTTTCCCGAGGAGTATGAACTCAGGATCATCTCGTGGCTGCGAATGAATGCCGACGACCCGGACAATGTCCAAGTCCTGTCGATCGGGCCGCCCCAGCCCAAGACGCTTGAAGTTTCATCTCCCGACCGCGGCCTTGTGAAGGGCGACGCGGTCTGGGAGTCGATCGTGGTCGTCCAGTCGAAGACCCCGCCAAGTCCCCCCGCTCATCGCCGCTTTTACTTCAAGGACGGCGTCATCCGGGCAGTGGACCTTAAATAACCAACGCAGAGGTGGATCTCGACCGGATCCATGGAAACCATCACCCACTCTAAACCGATCGGAGCTGAACCATGGACCTGTCCAAATTCCCGCGCAGACGTTACACCGCCGGACCAACCCCCATCGAATTCCTCCCTCGCTTCACCCGAGCGCTGGGAGGGCCGAATGTGTACATCAAAAGAGACGACCTTCTCGGCCTGACGTCCGGGGGCAACAAGACCCGCAAGCTTGAATTTCTGGTGGCGGACGCCTTGGCGCAGGGAGCCGACACCCTGATCACCTGCGGTGCGGTGCAGTCCAACCACTGCCGCCTGACCCTCGCCGCCGCCGTCAAGGAGGGCCTCAAGTGCCGCTTGGTTCTGGAGGAGCGGGTCCCCGGCAGCTACAACCCGGATGCTTCGGGCAACAACTTTCTTTTCCGGCTGCTGGGAGTCGAAAAAATCGAGGTCGTCCCCGGCGGCTCCGACATGATGGCCGCCATGCGCAAAGTCGCCGACGACCTGAACAAGGACGGCCGCAAAAGCTACATCGTCCCCGGCGGCGGCTCGAACCCCATCGGCGCCACCGGTTACGTCGCCTGCGCCCAGGAGATCCAGGGCCAGCTCTTTGAAAATGGGGTGGCGATCGACCGCCTTTGCGTGGCTTCGGGCAGCGCCGGCACCCACGCCGGACTGGTCGTCGGCTTTATCGGCTGCAACATGAACATCCCCATCGTCGGCGTCGGGGTCAGCCGCGATCCCGGCGACCAGGAACCGATCGTCTACGAGCTGGCCCAACAAACCGCCCAGCGTTTAGGCGTAAACCAGGAGATCCCGCGCAAGGCCGTCGTCGCCTTCGGAGACTACTGGCGGCCGAAATACTCCGTGCCGAACCAGAAAATGGTCGAAGCCGTCAACCTCATGGCCAAGACCGAGGGCATCCTGCTCGACCCGGTTTACACCGGGAAAGCCATGGCCGGGCTGATCGACCTCAGCCGCAGAGGCTATTTCAAGCAAGGCGAAAACGTCTTGTTCGTGCACACCGGAGGGTCTCCGGGCCTGTACGCGTATATCAAACCCGTGCTCGGCCTCGAAAAGGTCGCCGAATAGACGTCCCGGGCTTCCGCGGACGATGCGGGCCAAAAAAAAGTTTGCTTTATCAAATCCAAGAATCTATAAAACAAAAAATCCGTGCCGCGGCAGCCCGGGGCTGTCATTGGCGAGCTCGCTGACACTTTGCCGAAATCAGGACTCCGGCCCTGTGCCTGACAGGAAAAGACGCTTGAGGCATTGAAGATGGTCATCAGCTTGATCAATCAGAAAGGCGGCGTCGGCAAGACCACGACCGCCATCAACCTGGCCAGCGCGTTGTCCTCGAGAAATCTAAACGTCCTGATGGTCGATGCCGACCCCCAGGGCAGCGTGCTGCAGTGGCAGGCGACCGGGACCAATCGTGAGTTCGATGTCGTCCGGTTGGCCATGCCGGAGCTGGGCAGCCAAGTCAAAAAACACCGGCGGGAATTCGACCATGTCGTCATCGACTCCCCGCCGGCGCTTTCACACATCAGCCGGGAGATCGCGGCCTCTTCGGACCTGGCCATCATCCCCATTGCGCCCAGCTCACTGGACATCTGGTCGAGTCGGGAAACGATCCAACTGGTCACGGACGTGCGCCGCAAACATAAGAGCCTCGCCGCCCGGCTGCTCGTTTATCGCAAGATTCCCGGGACGCGCCTTGCGGCGGAAGCCCGCGATGCGCTCAACTCCTATGGGCTCGACATCTTCAAAACCGAAATCTCCCAGCGAATCGCATACGTCGAGGCTATCGTTTCGGGCGTTTCCGTCCTGAAATACTCGCCGAACAGCGTTGCCGCCCGGGAAATCAACGACCTGTGCAACGAGATCCTATAGCCGAAAGGGATGACACCATGGCGCGGAAGCGATCGCTGAAGGATGCGGCGGCAGACCGACTGGTCGAAAAAAACAAGACCGTTCCGGAGACCCCTCCCCCACCGGCCAGGAAAAAGGCGGCAAGGTCCGGCCCGGTGAAGGCCGCCTCGGAGGCGCCCCCCGCGGAAAACCCCGTCGTGCCGCCTCCCGAGCCCGAGGCGCCGCAGCCTCCCGCGGTGGAGGTCCCGGAGCCTGCCGAGGAATTGAAGAGAAGGCTTCCGCCCCTTGTCTGGAAAGGGATTCCGATTCTGATCGGGTGTGTCGCCGGCTATTTTTTCGGCCTGGGGCATGCGACCGGACCGGCGAGCATGCTTTTTCTCCTGATCGGGCTTGCGGCCGGATACCTTCTCGGCCGATTCACCAAGACCACCTGAAGCGCCCACTCCTTATTCCAACGCCTCACCAGCCGGCGGAGCGGGGGCCGGACCCCCGCTCCGCCACCACCTTCCCATCCGAAAACGGGTTTATAATGATCGCCGCTTTCATCGACAGGCTGCGACCTTGCGTTTCCTGCTCATCTGCAAGCGGATCCGATCCAGGTCTTCCAGGGTCGGCGGGAAAGGGTAGTTGCGCAGGTTCGGCCCGGGGCGGGAATTGGCAAAGGGGCGGTTGCAGGCCACCTCGCCGTCGTGTCCCTCGCACCCGCTGGTTCGAAACGGCTGCCCGCCGACGACGATGCGGTCGAATTCCGTTTGGCCGATACCGTAGTCCGCTATCCGGCCTTGCGGGGTAAAGGCGAACCGGTCGGCCCGCGAGAGCCCGTGATCGATCAGGTAGCGCGCAACCTGGACATGTCGGTAGTGCGAGATGGACGGCCGGGGGTGCTCGGCCATGCGCGAGCCCGGCTCCGGGAAAAAGGAAAACAGGTGGGCCCGCCCGCCCATGTCCTTGGCCGCCTGGATGGCGGCGCACATCTCCTGTTCCGTTTCGCCCATTCCTACGATGAGATGAACGCCGGCATGGCCCTCGCCGAAGACGCCGACGGCGCGCTGGAAACAGTCCCAATAAACCTGCCACCGATGCGGGCCGTTTACCCCGCCGCCGCGGTATCGCTCGAAGAGCGCTTGGGTGGCGAGATCCACCGCCACACCGATCTTGTCGGCCCCGGCCGCTTTGAAGCGCTCAAGATCGCCCCGGCCCAGGATGGTGGGAGTGACCAGCAGGGACACCGGAATGTCGAAACTCGAACGCAGCCGGCCGCATGCGGTCGCCGTGTCCTGAACCGCGCGCGGCCGGGTGATCATGGAAATGCATATCCGTTTGACTCGTTGCCGGCGCTGCGCAATCTTTTCAATGATGTCGTCCAGCGGAAAGATCGGCCACTGCACGCGGATAAAGCTCTTGCCGGGGCCGGCTCCCGGGCGTTCGGCCGACAGGCCGCAGTAGGCGCAGCGGGCACGGCAGCCTTCCGGGTAGGTCAACAGCAGGTTGATGCAGTGGAGCCGGGCATCTCGGTAGAACCGGCCCGGAAGGTACCCGAGCGTCATGGCCGCGGCCAGGCTCATCCGCATGTGGCCGGGGCTTCGGGGGGCATCGCCTTCCAACTCCGCCATCGCTGTTTCTCCTTCGCCCTACCCTTCGAGGCCGATCCGGCCTTCGGGCACCGAGCAGCAGGTGTTTTGGCAGCGGATCTCAAGCCCGTAGAACCGGGCCCGTTCCAACGCCTCATCCGACGGCAGGGCCATGCGGTTCACGCCGGCGTCCACGGCAAGGACCTCCAGCCGGCGGCTTCCGCGGGGCCGTGCGCACCCCAGGCTGATGAGGGTATCCGGCATCTTGAAGCGTGCGAGCGCAATCAGCTCGGCGACCGCTTCGGCGCGGGGCGGGGCGGCCCGCTGAACGGGCGTGGCCGGTATGCCCATCAGGGACAGGACCACGACCTGCTCGACCTTGAACGGCGCGACGAGGTCCAGCGCCTTTTTCTCGCCCCGCATCCGACCGTAATCGATCCCGCACACGATGTGCGGTACGACAGGCACCCCGGCCTTCTGCAGCGCTTCCAGGCCCGCAACGATTCGCTCGACTCCGAAGGGAACGTGGCAGATCCTCTGCAGCGTCTCGTCATCGCCGATGACGTCGACCAGGGCCTGGTCCACCCCGGCCTGTTTCAGGCCCGCCGCATCCTTTTCACGGATGAACCCCGCATGGACGGAGATGAACAACCGGGTTTTCTCTTTGACGGCCCTTATGGCCGGCAGAAACGGCTCCCAGGGCAGGCACCCGTCGCGGTCGCAGCCGCCGCTGATGAGGACCCCGCAACGGCCCTTGCAATCGAGGGCCAGGCACTTTTCAACAAGCGCATCCGGGTCAACGGCCGGAATCATGGATTCGAGCAGCTTGCCTTGACAATGGTCGCACCGCAAGTCGCATTTCGAACCGGTGATCGACAACGCGGGGTAGCTTCCGGTCCGGCCGTCCAGGGTGAACATCCCGGGCAGATAGAAAGTGATGTGCCGGCCCCGGTTATCCCAGCTGATCCGCCGGGCCGCTTCCAGCATTCGGTCCAGGTTCGACATGGTATTCCCGGTAGGCGATCCAACAGTGCCGGATGATCTCATCGAAATGAACCCAGTTCGCTTCCATGAATCGGCGCCGCCGGCAGGCCCGGTTCAGGGTTTCGCCGAAAAGATTCCGCCACTCGTCCTCGTAGTGCCGCAGCAGGCGGTGGTCATTCTCCCGCACCGCGCGGGCCGCCCATCGGCCGGCCATCTTCCCGCACGCCACCGCACTGAAGACCCCGGCGCCCGTGATCGGGTGGGCGTGCCCGGCCGCATCGCCGACCAGCAGGATGTTGCCGCACACGGTCTGGCGGGCCGGTTCGACCGGTATCCAACCGGCGTGATACCCGCTCGGGCGGCCGCTGATCCTGCCCTCGTCCTTCAAACGCCCCAGGAACCGTTCCAACGCGCGCCGAGGGGATGCGCGCACGCCGGAAACGGGCGTGCAGCCCAACCCCGCATTCGCTTCCCGGCCTTTCGGGAAAAGCCAGCCGTACCCGGCGTGAATGGAGGGTTCGAGATAGACCTCGGTGACCTCCATCGGCTGAGCGAGGCGCACCCGGGCCTGAACCCCCGGAATCCGTTGCCGGTCGACGATCCCGATCCACCGGCCGACGGCCGAGCAGGGGCCGTCCGCGCCGATGATGACCCTGGCGTTGATCTTCGACCGGACGCCGGTCTTGTCTCTCAGAAGCACCGTTTCGGGATCCAGGCGTTCCACCGCCGCCGTGGAAAGGATCAGCCGGGCTCCGGCGGCGGCGGCGGCTCCGGCCAGGACCTGGTCGAAAAGATCCCTCCGGATCGTGTAGCCCGGGGCGGAGATCTCCTTGACGTCGCTGCCCGGGAGGATGGTTCTCATCGCCCGAACCGGTTGGACCAGAAAGCTGCGGTCGGGCGGGATATCGCCCAGCAGCGCCGCCGGGATGTACTCGGCGCACTGCACCGGGACGCCGACCACGCGGCGGCGGTCCACCACCACCACGCGGGCGCCCTCCCGGGCCGCCGCCAGGGCGGCGGTGGACCCGGCCGGCCCGGCCCCGACCACGAGAATGTCACAGGAGGGCGGCACCGTTTCCGGAGGGCGGACTGCCGGCGATCGTCCGTTCACCCGCGCTCCTCCTGTTTCAGCGGCCGCCCCTGCACGGCATCCTTTCTACGGCCCAATTTCAGGCGGCCCTCCCGCACGCGCGAGGCGCTCAAACCGGCCCGAGCACATTCAGCACGCTTTGGAGAAGGTCCAGGTTCAATGCCGTCTGGCGCTCGAACCGCCCGGTGTAGGCGTGCTTAACCTGGTCCAGTTCGTAGCAGGTGGTGTTGTCGATGTCCAACAGTATCCCGGGGACCCCGGACCGGCGGAAATCGTCCGCGTGCTTGGCAAAGAACGGCTGGCAGCAGCAGCCGATGTAGGCCGGCTCCCCGGCGCTCCTCATCCGCATCAGCTCCGCCCACAGGTCTTCGAAGCTGACGATGGCGGCAACCCTCATCCGGCGCTGCCGACCGATCTGCCAGGCGGGGCCGATGGTGCAGCCGCCTTCACCGCAAACCCGGCATGTTTTCCGGTTCCTCAGGTCGCACCCGGTCCGCTTGGCGCAGTACGGGAGCAGGAGAACGGACGGCTTCCGGTCGAGGATGGCGGCGAACGACCCGTTGGTCGGATTGATCCGGTTGCAGTGCTCTAATGGGATGCCGAATTTGGCGATTTCGAATTTTTCGAAAATCAGGTCGAGCGGCCGGATGAAGTCCTCGAACGGCATCCCCGGAATGCAAAACTGCCTGTCGGCCAGGAACCGTCGGATGGTGCCGCGCAGCGATTCGCGGTCCAGGGGCACCCCCCTCAGCGCCGCCTCCAGGTCGTAGAGCGTCCGGTGGGGATAGGAAAAGAAGTCTCCGGTGATGTACAAGTCCCTGACCCGCTTTTGCCGACCGTCGACGACCAGCGTCATCCGCACCAGACCCGCGCGGGATTTGTAGGCGGCCTGCAGGCTCTCCCGCCGCCGTAGCCTCGGGCGCACCTGGTCGATCCACTCCGCCGACCGGTAGTGCGGCCGCCGGGACCGGAACAAAGCCTCCTCCGCCGCGGTCAGGCCGGCCGGTGTGAGCCGGATCCCCAAGCGCTGCTCGAACCCGCGCCGAACCACGTCCTTGATGCGTTCAAGGCCCGGCGTCGAGCCGAGCTCCCAGCGCAGGCAGGTCACGCGATCCTTGACGGAGTCGATCTCCTTGGCCTTGAGCTTCTCGACCGGGATGCGCAGCGCCCTGAGCATCGTGTCCGCGTCGAAGTCGACCAGCATCGTGCCCTGGAAAAGAAACGCGTCGCCGGATTCCGTGCCGCCGGTGCCGGAAATCTTCCGGCCGTTGATCTCGATGTCGTTGCGAGGCCGGAATTCCGCCTTCAGGCCTAAAAGCCCCAGCGCGGAGATGACCGGAAGACAGAGGGTTCGAAACAGGCGGGCAGTGGGAAGTTTCACATTGAAGAAGGACTTGTCGCAGATCACCTCCCAGCCGAGCTGGTTTTCGTCGAAGAAAACGGCACCGCCGCCGGTGTTGCGCCGGTTGATGTCGATCCCGTGTTCACGGCAGTAGTCGACCCGGATCTCCTCCTGCACGGATTGATGGAACCCCACCAGGACGCAGCGGGGCTTGAACTGCAGAAACCGGATCGTGTCGGGGGTCCGGCCCCGGCCTTTCAGTTCCAGCAGCACCTCGTCCAGGGCCATGTTTTCAGCGGCCGTCAGGGGCGGGGTGTCGAGAAGCCTCCACTCCTTCATGTCACATCCGTTTCCGGCGCGCAGGCGAACAGCCGCTGGCAATATCCATGACCGGTTTATCGGACCGGTCGTCCGATATGGCACCTCTTGATACGGCGCCGGCGGAGCGGGGTGCCCGCCGGTGGGACAGACTTCGAAATTTGCCGTATTTAATGGCCACAGGGCTCATCGTCGACGTCGTGCCTGAAATCGACGGGCAACGCCGGCCCTCCCAGATTCAGGCGGGCGGCCACCGGTGAGGTTTCCGCGATCACCTCGCCGCGGCGAAGGACGAACAAACGGGCCGGCCTGAGGCGCAGTGCCTCCACCGGGTCGCCGGCCTGCAGGACGACCAGGTCGGCGAAGCATCCCGGCTCCAGCCCGTAGCCTTCCAACCCCAGGGTTTTGGCGCCGTTGAAGGTGACGGCTTCGAACAGGCGGTGCATCTCTTCCGCGCCGGTCATCTGGGCCACGTGCAGGCCCATGTGCGCCACCTCCAGCATGTCGTGGGAGCCCAGGGGATACCAGGGGTCCATGACGCAGTCATGGCCGAAGGCGACGTTGACGCCGGCCTGCATCAGCTCTTTCACGCGGGTCATGCCGCGGCGCTTGGGGTAGGTGTCATGGCGGCCCTGCAGGGTGATGTTGATCAGCGGGTTGGCGACCGCGTGCACCCCGGCTTCGGCCATCAACGGGATGAGCTTGCTCACGTAGTAGTTGTCCATGGAGTGCATGGAGGTCAGGTGCGAGCCGGTCACGCGGCCCTGCAGGCCCAGCCGCTGGGTGTGGCCGGCCAGGGTCTCGATATGGCGCGACAGGGGGTCGTCGCTTTCATCGCAGTGCATGTCGACCCTCAGGCCGCGCCGGGCGGCGAGTTCGCACAGGGCGGCCACCGACTCGGCGCCGTCGGCCATGGTGCGCTCGAAGTGCGGGATGCCGCCCACCACGTCGACCCCCATGTCCAGCGCCCGGACCATGTTCTCCCGGTTGGCCGGCAGCCGCAAATACCCGTCCTGGGGAAAGGCGACCAGCTGCAGATCGAGGTAGGGCTTGAACTCCTCACGGATGGCGAGCAGGGCCCGGACGGCCCGCATCTGCGGGTCGCCCACGTCGACATGGCTGCGGATGGCGAGCGTGCCGCGGGCGACGGCCCACCGGCAGAGCTTGCGGGCGCGCTCCTGGATGGATTCGACGGTCAGCTGCGGTTTCAACTCGCCCCAGAGCTGGATGCCTTCCAGCAGGGTGCCGCTGCGGTTCACGCGCGGCCGCCCGTAGCTCAGGGCGGAGTCCATGTGAAAATGGCTGTCCACGAAGGGCGGCGCCGCCAGGCAACCGACGGCATCGATCTCCTTGCGGGCCGGGGCGCCGATCGCCGGCGCCAGTTCCACGATGCGGCCGTCCTGAACCGCGATGTCGCATCCCCGCCGGCCATCCGGCAGGTTGGCGTTGCGAAGGATGAGGTCCAGCATCAACGGGCCTCCTTGCGAAAGGGTTTGAGCAGGGCGGCCGGCGCCATTGCATTGCGGGACACCAGGGCCATCCCCACGATGGTGAGCACGAACGGCAGCATCAGGAACACCTGGTAGGGCAGGTTCATCGCGCTGCTCGCCTGCAGGCGCAGCTGCAGGGCGTCGATGACGGCGAACAGGAGGGCGCCGGCGGCGCTTTTCCAGGGGCTCCACTGGCCGAAGACGATCAGCGCGATGCAGACCCAGCCCCGGCCCGAGATCACCCCGAAGGTGTAGGCGTTGTACTGGGCCATGCACAGGAAAGCGCCGGCCAAGCCCATCAGGGCGCCCGACACCAGCAGCGCCTGGAAGCGCATGGCGGCCACGCTCACCCCGGCCGAGTAGGCGGCGTGAGGGTTCTCCCCGACGGTCCGCAGGTTCAGGCCCCACGGGGTCCGGTAGAGCAGGAAGGCCGCCGCGGGCACGAGCGCCATCGCCAGGTAGACCAGGGCGAACTGGTTGAAGAGGATCGGGCCGATGACGGGGAGGTCGGCGAGCCCGGGCAGCGCGAAGGTTTCAAAAGGCGTGATCTTCGGCAGCGAGGACGGCTGGCCGAAAATCAGCCGGTAGAAGAAAAACGACAACCCCGAGCAGAGCAGGGTCAGCCCGATACCGGAAACGTGCTGGCTGAGCCCGAGGCTGACCGTCAGCAGGCCCATCAGCGCCCCCGCCACCACCCCGGTCAACACCGCGGCCAGCACTCCCAGCCAGAGGTTGCCCGTGAAAAACGCGGTTGAAAAACCGGCCATGGCCGCCAGCATCATGATGCCCTCGATGCCCAGGTTCAGGACGCCGGCGCGCTCGGCAAAAAGCTCCCCCAGGGTGCCGAAGACCAGCGGCGTGGCCATGCGGATCACCGCGGCAAAAAAACCCACCTGGAACACCTGCGCGAGGATGTCATTCATGTTTGGGTCGATTCCGGCGGATGCGGTATTGGGTCAGCATCAGGGCTGCCAGCATGGTGATCAGGGACATGCCCTGGATGACGTCGGCCAGGAAGACCGGGACGCCGGTGGCCCGCGACATGGCTTCGGCGCCGGTGATGATGACCGCAAAAAATATCGCCGCCGGCACCACCCCGATGGGGTTCAGGCGCGCGAGCATGGCGATGACGATGCCGGTGTAGCCGTAGCCCGGGGAGAGGCCGGCCATGACCTGGAAGTGAATGCCGGCCACTTCCCCCACGCCGGCCAGCCCCGCGAGCGCCCCGGAAACCGCGGCGGTGAGCAGGGTCACCGCCGCGATGGGGATGCCGGCGTAGCGGGCGGCGATCGGGTTTTCGCCGACGGCGTCGATCTCAAAGCCCAGGGTCGTGTGGCGCAGCATAAGCCAGACCCCTGCGGCCGCCAGCGCGGCCAATAGCACCCCCAGGTGCAGGCGCGTGGCCCGCAACAGGATCGGGAACTCCGCCTCCATGCGGATGTCCGGCGAGTCCGGGTACCCGCTCAACGGGTCCTTCCAGGGCCCGTCCAGCAGGGCCATCATCCCGTAAAAAAAGACGAAGTTCAGCAGCAGGGTCGTGACGACGTCGTCCACCTTGCAGCGTGTTTTCAGCACCGCCGGCAGCAGGGCCCAGGCCGACCCGGCCAGCGCGCCGCCGGCGATCATCAGCGGGACCAGGCTCCAGGCCGGCAGCCCCGGCCGGGCGCCGATGAAGGCCGCGGCCATGGCGCCCGCCAGGAGCTGGCCTTCCGCCCCGATGTTCCAGAACTTGGCCCGGAAGGCCACGGTCACGGCCAGGCCGGTGAAGACGAGGGGGGCGGCCTTGACCACGGTCTCGACCAGGTTGAAAGCGGTGCTGAGCGAGCTCAGAAAAAGCTTCGTGTAGGCAGTGAGCACATCGGCACCGGCCAGCACGACCAGCCCGCTGCACAGCACCAGCGTGGCCCCGACGGCCGCCAGCGGAAGGAGGAGATTCAGCCACCAGGGGCTGTGGGCCCGGGGCTCGAGGCGGAGCCCGTTCATGCCGCCTCCCGGACCCCGGCCATGAGCAGGCCGACCCGGGCCACGGTGGCCGCCTGGATGTCCAGGACATCCATGATGCGGCCCTCGAACATGACGGCGATGCGGTCCGACAAGGCAAAAAGCTCCTCCAGGTCCTCGCTGATCAGGACCATCGCGCCTTGCCGGCCGCGCAGGTCGAGGAAGCGCTGGTGAACGAAGTGGGCGGCGGCGACATCCAGGCCGCGGGTCGGCTGGGCGGCCAGCAGCAGCGTCGGCTCCCAGGCCAATTCGCGGGCCAGCAGGGCCTTCTGGAGGTTTCCACCGGACAAGGTGCCGGTGCGCACATGATTGCCGGCGGCCTTGATCCCGAAACTATGGATCTGCTGGTCGGCAAAACGGCCGATCGCCCGGTGCTTCAGAAATCCGCACCGGCTGAAGCGGCGCTCTCTGATACGCGGAAGCACCATGCAGCTGCGCAGCGGTAGGCTGGTGATCAGGCCCGTGCCCATGCGGTCCTCGGGGATTCGCCCCACCCCCAGCGCCTGCACCTCCCGCGGCGTGAGCCGGGAAACCATTCTCCCATCGATCTCCAGGGTGCCGCCCGAGGCGGGCAGCACGCCGGCGATGACATCGGCCAGCTCCGCCTGGCCGTTGCCGGAGACGCCGGCGATGCCCAGGATCTCACCCGCGCGCACTTCCAGGCAGACCCCTTTCAGGCTGGGCCGCGCCCCGCCTCGGGTCTGCAGGTTGGTCATGCGCAGCCGCACCGCGCCGGGCGTGGTCCCCGCCTTCAACGGCGGTGTGATTTCATGGCCGGTCATCAATTCGGCCAGCCGCCTCTTGCTGACCGTGTCGTTGTTGGCCGTCTCGGCGACGACGCGGCCCTGCTGCATGACCACGACCCGGGTGGTGACGGCCACTATTTCATGAAGCTTGTGGCTGATGAAAACGACCCCCATCTGCCGGGCGGCCATCGCCCGCAGAGCGGAGAAAAGCCCGTCCGCCTCCTGGGGGGTCAGGGCGGCCGTGGGCTCGTCGAGGACCAGGATGCGCGCGCCCCGGACCAGGGCCTTCATGATTTCCAGGCGCTGCTGCTCGCCGATCGTCAGGTCGCCGACCCGGACGTCCGGGGGCAGGTGCAGACCGAAACTCTTTTCGATCTCGCCCATGCGCTTGAGAGCGAAGCCGCGGTCCAGGCGCAGCCCGCGGCCGGACTGACCCACCATCAGGTTGTCCATGACCGTGTGCCGGGGAACCAGGTGGAAGTGCTGGTGCACCATTCCGACCCCGTGCGCCAGGGCATCCGCGGAGCTGCGGATGCGCACGGCCCTGCCGTCGATGGAAATCCGCCCCCGGTCCGGGGCGTAGACCCCGAACAGGATGTTCATCAGGGTGGTTTTGCCGGCCCCGTTTTCCCCGAGCAGCCCCAGGATATCACCGCCGTTCAGGGTCAAATCGACGCCGTCGTTGGCTTGCACGTCGCCGAAGCGTTTGACGATACCGCGCATCTCCAAGAGTGGGGGGCTCTCCATATCGGGTCTTTCCGGCCTGCAGACAGCGAAGGGCAGGGATGGGGATGAACCGCGGAACGCAATCCCCCCTCTCGCCCCCTTCGGACAAAGGGGCGAAGGGGGGGGAAAACCGACCTCCTTGGAACAGCTATTGCCGAGGAGCGGCCAACGGCCTCCTCATTGGGATTTGGGAATCGACTCGTCGATGTCCACGCGGAAGGTCCCGGCCAGGATCTCCTGCTGGCGTTTGCTCACCAGTTCCTTGACCTCCGCGGGGAGCTTGGTCTCAAACTTGTGATACGGCGCCAGGTAGGAGCCGCCCTTGGACATGTAGGAAAAACCGCCGAAATCCTGGGCGGTGAACACGCCGGCTTTCACCAGGCTGACCATGTATTTGACCGTCGGCCACATGTCCCACACCGGCCCCGTGATGACGGTGTCCGGCCCGAGGGAGGACTGATCGGACATGTTCGAAATCGCCAGGATCCCCTTTTCCTTGGCGGCCTCGATGACGCCGAACCGTTCGGCGTAGATCACGTCGACACCGGCTTCGATCTGGGCCAGCGCGGCCTCCTTGGCCTTTGGCGGGTCGAAGAAGGAGCCGATGAAGGAGAACTTGCACTTGACCTTCGGGTTGGTCTCCTTCGCACCGGCGTAAAAAGCGTTGGCCAGGCGGTTGACTTCCGGGATGGGCATCGCGGCCACCACGCCGATGGTGTTGCTCTTGGTCATCTTGCCGGCGATCATCCCGGAAAGATACGCCGGCTCGTGGATCCAGTTGTCGAAAACCCCGAAATTGGGCTCTGCCGGGCCGATGCCGGAGCCGAAAACGAACGCGATCTTGGGGTAATCCAAGGCCACCCGGCGGGCGATCCGCTCGGCGCCGAAGGCATCGCCCGTGATCAACTGGTAGCCCTTTTCCGCATATTCCCGCATGACCCGGGCAAAATCGGCCGATTTCACGCTCTCGGACCAGTCATATTGAATCCCCATCTCTTTCTTGGCCTTCAGCAGGGCGACATGGATCTGGTTCACCCAGGGCTCCTCGATGGGAGTTTCAAAAACCGCAGCCACCTTGAGCGGGGCCTGGGCGAACAGCGGGGCGGCCGGCCCGGTGCCGAGCACCAGGATGGCAACGAGAGAGGCGATCAGAATCACTCCGGCCGTTCGCCGAAAACGTTTTACCGAATCCATTTCATTTCCTCCTTTTCTCAGCAGGTGTCGGGTTATCCCCCAGCTAACGCATCCGGTTCGTCGCAACCGTTTCGCACGGATGGTGCCGCAACGATGTCGTCAATATTTAATCCGGCGGGATAAAGCAAGCACTCTTTGGCCTTCACAGGTAGGTCGGCCGGGGAAGCCCTTTGCGGATCCTCAGCGCCTCGAGCAGGCCTGCGCAGCCGGTCATCATGTTGTCGCCCAGAGGGGCGCCCCAGATCATGGGAAGCCGAGAGCCTTCCACCAGCCTGCGCTTGGGGCCGGTGGCGATGATGGTTTTGAGCGCCTCGGGGCCGGCCGCTCGGCGCGTGTAGGCGCCGTGCCCGCCTTCCGCCAATACCTGCCGGTGGTCCAGCCGGCCGGCCGCCAACTCTTCCAGCAGCCCCTCCAGCCTTTCCCGGGTGATGTCCTTCGTGTGGTATTCCACCACCCCGGCCAGTTCGTTCCCCGCAACCGCTGCGCAGACGGTGTGGGAGGTCGCCACGTCCAGCACCATGAAAGGGCGCTCCGGCGGGGCGTTCGGGTCGAGGGCGGCGCCCACGATGGCGGCCATGCCGCTGTCCATGACAAAGGCCTCCCGCGCAGGCAGCTGCCGCGCGCCGGCGGCCACGGACCGCAGGCGGTTCAAGAAGGCCGGGACCTCGTCTGCGGCAAACAGCAGAACGTGCGGCTGCGGCCGGGCGTCCAGCCGCTCCCGGTAGACCCGGTGCCGGAAATCCAGGTGCGAAACCCCCGCCGGCGGGACGCCGTGATCCTGCACGCAGACCGCCACGGCGTCGAAATCGAACGGGACACCGAACCCGGCGACGATCCGCTCCAGCCGGTCGGCCTCCACGTCCTGCAGCACCAGGTGCGCGTGGCGTTTGCGCCGGCGGAGCTTTTCCGCTTCCGCATCGTCCACGACCGTGATCCCCCATGAGCGAACCTTCTCCGCATCGTGGTGCAGGGTGGCCGCGGCCGAAAGCGATGCGATGACCTCGTTCGTTTCGGCCCGCCGGCGCAAAACATCCGTCACCGGGCCGCCGCCCATCTCGCACCCGGTGACGACGAGGTCCCCCGGCAGACCGGCGGCCCTCTCGGCAATCGTCCGCACCGGCGACACCACCACCGCCTTGTAATGATGCACCGCCTCGGTGTCGAACCAGAGCACATCCATGGTGCCCGCGCCGATGTCCACGCACAAGAAACGGCTCATGGCAGCGACAACCGTCTCATTCTGAACCTCCAGGGTGGATGATTGGATCGGGCAACCCGGCGGAGACCTCTCTGCGCCGGCCGGCAGGTTTGCAACGTGCCCATCTTAATGCACATCCGGGGGCGATGCAATTTCAGATTGACCAGGACGCATCGGCCGGACCAGGCTCATCAGCACCACCGAGACGGCGGCCATGGCGGCGCAGATGAGGAACGCGTGATCGTATACCCCCGTCCCATCGCGCAGCCCGCCCGTCACCCAGTGGGTCAGAATGGCTCCGGAGCCGTAAAAGGGGGTCCAGGCCCCGGCCACGGTGCCCATGGCCTCCCTGGGGAAGTAGTCCCCGGCGCAGGCCCCGTAGATGGGGAAGGTGGCGGCGTAGAACACCGCCATGACGCCGGTGATCATGCAGAGCAAGGACCATGAGCCCCCGGCGAACAGAAGGGCGCTCAGCAACAGCGTGATGACGGTGTTGGAAAAAAGAACGGTTCGCTTGCGCCCGGCATAATCGGAGAGCGGCAGGACGGTCAGAACGCCCAGGATCTGGCAAAAGCCGTGGATGCTCGCGAGAAGGCTTGCCTGTTCAAGAGGAACGTTGAGCTGATACGTTGCGTAGTCCACCATGAAGGTGGTGAACCCGTACAGTCCGTAGGAAAGGAAAAAGTAGGAGGCCCCGATCATCCAGAAATTGGGGTTCCGCAGAATATGGCGCAGGGGCACCTTGAATCGGCTTTTCCCCGGCGCGGGCTGTGGGGAGCCCGTATAGCCCCAGGGCCTTAAGCCGCGGTCGGCCGGGTCGCTGCGCAGGGCCAGGGCGTTCGGCACCACCAGCGCCAGGGCCGTCATGCCGAGGATGAACCAGGCATGGCGCCAGCTGTAATGCCCCACCACCCAGGGGAACGCAGCCCCCATCACGGCGAAGCCCAGGCCGTAGCCGGTCGACAGCACCCCGAGAGCCAGGCCTTTGCGCCGGTAGGAAAACCAGCGCTGGACCAGGGTGATGATCGGGACCCAAAGGCCGGAGGCGCCGAGGCCGGCCAGGCCGAAGAACAGGCCGGCCGACCAGAGGTGCTCCGCCGTGCCCAGCAGAAGCACGCCGGAGCCCAGCAGCACCAGGCAGACGGAAATCACCCGCCGGGCGCCGAGCCGATCGGTCAGATACCCGGTGAAGGGGGTAACGATAATGTAGGTCAGGAGATAGGCGTTGTAGATCGAGCCGCCGTCCGCCCGGCTGAAGCCGAGCGTTCGGATCATTTCGGGCAGGACCACCCCGTAGCCCAGCCGCACCGAGTAGTTGACGAACAGGTCGACGAAGCAGATCCCGAGGATGACCCAGGCCGGGTGCAGCCCGCTTGGTTCTTTCACGACGCCGTCTCCTGTGCCCGCTTCGATTTCGGAAGCGGTGCGCCGCACGGGGTCATCCCGGACGGCTTTTCCATGGCGACCCTTTCCGACAAGGGAAAAACCTCGTTCTCCCGGCGAAAATAAGATATGAAAAAGGCGGTGTGTAAATCATGAAAAAGCCTGATGTCCACATACGCGTTGAAGGCCGCACCCTCAGCGCGAGGCACGGAATAAGCCTCATGGAGGCCTTGGTTTCGGCCGGCCTTCTCCTGCGTTCCGATTGCGGCGGCCGGGGGCGCTGCGGGAAGTGCACGGTCCGCGCAACCGCCTTGACGCCGGAGGCCCTGAGCGCGCCCGGGGAAGCCGAGCTCAAGGCCGTCGGCGAGGAACGGATCGGGCAGGGATATCGGCTGGCCTGCTGTGCCTGCGTGACCGGGGATGCCGCCGTCGAAATACCCGAGGAGAGCCTGCTCGCGCCGGAGGTGGTCCAAAAAGGGCCGCCCATGCGGCTGTCGAAGCTGGAGGGCCCGCCGCCCTCATTTTCTCGTCAAAGAGCGCCCCGCTGCGGGATCGCCGTCGACCTGGGCACCACCACGGTGGCCGTCTACCTGTGCGATCTGCACGATCGGGCCGTCCTCGGGTCCACCTCCGCCCGCAACCCGCAGTCCCTGTTCGGGGACGACGTCGTCAGCCGGATCAGCGCCGTGCGCACCGACCCTGAAACCCTGCCCCGGCTGCAGGCCATGGCCGTCAGCGCCATCGACTGGGCGGCCGCCGCGCTATGCCGCCGCGCCGGCATCGACCCGGCCGCCGTGGGGGAGATGGTCGCCGTCGGCAACAGCACCATGGTCCACCTGCTGCTGGGCGAGGACCCTTCGTCCATCGGCGTTTTCCCCTACACGCCCAAATTCTCCGAAGCCCGCACCGTCACCGCCGGCAGCGCGGGCCTGCATTTCAACCCCTCCGCCCGGCTGCGCACCCTGCCGCTGATCAGCGGGTATCTGGGGGCGGACATCATCGCCGCGGCCATCGCCGCGGGCCTGGACGAAACCCCGCCCGGGACCCTGCTCGTGGACGTGGGGACAAACGGTGAAATCATCTTTCAATCGAAGCAAGGGCCGGCGGCCGCCTCCTGCGCCACGGGCCCGGCCTTCGAGGGTGCGGCCATACGCCACGGGATGCAGGCGACCTCCGGGGCGGTGGACTCGGTTCGCTTCAACCGCAGCACGGGGTGCCTCGAACACACCGTCATTCAGCGCGGGCCGGGCCGGCCCAAGCCGCCGGCGGGGATCTGCGGCTCGGGAGTCATCACCGCGGTCGCCGAACTCCTGCGGGCCGGCATCCTGTCAAAAAGCGGGAGCTTCAACGCCGGCTGCGGCTCGCCCTGCCTGCGGCCGGGGGAAAGCGGGGTGCTCGAGTTCGTCATCGTCCCGGCCGAGCCCCGCCGCAACCGCCGCGCCATCGCGCTGACCCAGGCGGACGTGCGGGCCGTGCAGCTGGCCAAGGGGGCCCTGCGCACGGGGATCGACCTGCTCTGCCGTGAGAACGGGATGCCCCGCCCGAGCAGGATCCTTCTGGCGGGGGCCTTTGGAAGCTTCATCGACCGGCGGGATGCGCTCACGCTCGGCATGTTTCCCGAAATGGAACCCGATGCGATCGAAGTGGTGGGCAACGCCGCCGGGGCCGGGGCCGTCCTGGCGCTCCTGCGGGAGGAGTGTTTCACGCAGGCCCGTGAGATGGCACGCGCCGCCCGGGTGCTCGACCTGGCGGCCCACCCCGATTTCCAGAACACGTTCATCAGCGCCCTCTCCTTTTGACGATTCCTCCGCCTGGCTGTCGCACTCCGCTTGGCAGCCTATCCCACCGGCACCGTCTCGCCCCGGCGGGGCACCATCACGGCATGGCCTTCCCTTTGGAGGCTCTCGGCAAAATGCAGCGCCTGCGCCTCTTCACCGTGGACCAGCGCGATTTTCTTGATCCGCAGGTTGCACTGCTTGAGGAACCGCAGCATTTCGGCCTTGTCGGCATGACCGCTGAAGCCGCCGATCTTGGCCACGTGGGCCTTGAGAGGGTACTCCTTGTTCAAAAATTTGACGAGCGGCGCCTCCCCCCTTCTGCCGGACCGCTCGTATTCCTGCCCCAGTTCCTCGATTCGTCGCCCCAGGGTGTTCTCCGCCATGTAGCCGACGATCAGGATGGTGTTGCGTTCGTTGTGGATCTTGAAGCGCAGGTGGTGGAGGATGCGGCCGGCTTCGCACATCCCCGAGGCGGCGATGATGATTTGCGGCTTTTCCTCCCGGTTGAGGGCCATGGATTCCTCCACCGAGCCCACCAGCCGGACCTGGTCGAAGAGGAAGGGGTTCTGCCCCTTGGACAGAAACGTGGCCTGGGTCTCTCGGTCGTAGACCTCGGGGTGCTCAACGAACACCTTGGTCAGGTTGACCGCCAGCGGGCTGTCCACGTAGATCGGGACGCGGGAGAGGCGTTTTTCATTGCAGAGCTCGTGCAGCATGTAGAGCAGCACCTGCGTGCGGCCGAACGCGAAGGCCGGGATCAGGACCGTGCCGCCTCTCCGCAGGGTCTCCTCCAGCACGCCCGCCAGCTGGCCCTTCAGGTCGGCCACGGGTTCATGCAGCCGGTCGCCGTAGGTGCTCTCCATGATGAGAAGATCCACGTCGCGCTCGGCCTCGTCGAACGCAAGCTCGGGATCGTTGATGATGGGTTTGTCGAACCGGCCGATGTCGCCTGAAAAACACACCCTCACGGCCCGCCCGTTTTCCCGCGCCGTGACCATGCTGATGGCCGACCCCAGGATGTGGCCGGCGTCGTAAAAGGTGCAGGTCATCTGATTTCCGATGTCGACCGACGTCTTGTAGGGGTACGGGTCGAAATGGGACAGGGCCTTCTCGGCGTCCGGGAGCGTGTAAAGCGGTTTGACGACCTCGAGGCGCAGCTTGGCCATGAGGTCGCCGATGGTTTCGACATTCAGCTCGTGCCGGCCTTTTTTCAGCAGCCGCTTGATTTCGCCGAGGTCCGGGACCGCTGCGTTTTTTCCCCGGGGAAAGGTGTTTTTCTGGGAGAGCGCCGCGCGCAGGGTCTTGTAGTTGAGGTAGTCCGCATCCGACACCTGGATGCTCGCCGAATCCGGCAGCAGGTACTCGCAGGCCGACTTCGTTGCCCGGGTGCAGACGATGCGGCCGTTAAAGCCGTTTTTGGTGACCACCGGCAGCCGGCCGGAGTGGTCCGTGTGGGCGTGAGAAAGGACCACGTTGGTGAGGATGCCGGGGTCGAAGGGCAGCACCCGGTTCTTTTCAGCCGCCTCCCGGCGCCGGCCCTGGAAAAGCCCGCAGTCGAGCAGGACGCGGTCGCGCCCCGTGGTCATGAGGTGCATGGAACCGGTGACCTCTCGCACGGCGCCGTAAAAGGTTACGTGCATAATCCGCTCTCCGATTCGATTTTGGGATTTCAGAACCCGACTTCAGTGCGCCCCCTCCGGGTACGGGAGCGACCGCGGCAAGCCTAAGAAATGAACCGCGGCGTGTCAATGCAAAAACACATCCCCGCTGCGGATTGCCTTTCCGCGGGAGATCCTGTAAAAGCAGTTGCATGAACTGGCCCCGCATGGCAATGATCGCAGCGGTCTTGGCCGTTCCCATGGCATTGGGGACAGGTCCAGCCGGCATCGGGCCGCCGCCGGCCGAGGCCGGGCCCGTCATTCGCCCGGACGGGACCGTGGAGATGCTGAAGCCGGACGGCTCCGTGGCCGCGACGCTGGTCGTAGAGATCGCCGAAACCCCGGAGGCGCGCGCCCGCGGGCTCATGGGAAAGGTCCTCCCGGATTACATGGCCGGGATGCTCTTCATCTTCGAAGCCGCGCAGCCCCAGACCTTCTGGATGCGCAACACGCCAAGCTCCCTTGACATGCTGTTCGTCGATGCGGGCGGGAAGGTCATAAACATTGCCGCCTACACCACCCCCATGTCGGACCAGCTCTATCCCTCGGCCGGCCCCACGAAATATGTGGTCGAAGCGAAAGCCGGGTTTGCGGACCGGTTCGGCATCCGGCCGGGCCACACCGTGCGCTGGAAGCGCCTGCGGTGAGCCGTGAACCACGTTCGTCCTTCAACCACCTGGCGGGCCGTGGTCTGCGCCTGTGCCGTGTGGCTCTGGCCCTTGTGCTGCCCCGCGGGCGGCCCGATGCCGGCGCCCTTCATCGGGGTCGACTACGGCCCGTTTCACCGGGACGGTCAACGGCCCGATGCGGCCGCCGAAATCCCGGAAGGTCAGCTCGTGGAAGACCTCCGCACCATCGCCGGGGCCGGGTTCCGGCATGTCCGCACCTATGGCGTGGACAACGGCCTCCACCGCATTGTCCCGCTGGCCCACCGCCATTTCCCGGAACTCCGCATCTTTGTCGGCGTCTATGTCTGCGGCCTGAACCACGATGATCTCGGCAACCCTCGCAGCACGCGGTCCCAAATGGTCGAAGCCGTCCGATTGGCCAACCGGTATCCCAACGTGGCCGGCATCGTGGTCGGCAATGAATGCCTCGCCGGCGAACCCGAGGCGTGCCCGCAGCCGGTGTCGGTGGAACAGTTGACGGAGGATCTCACCTACGTCAAAAAGGGGCTGGCCCCGGAGACGCGAAAGACGGTCCAGGTCACATCGGCGCTTTCGATGGTCGCCGCCGTGAGAGAGCATGCCGCGCAGGGGCGCCGGGTCGCGGAACACTGCGACGTCCTCATGGTGAACATCCATCCGTTTTTTGCACCCGCAGCGGTCGAGCAAGCGGTCCTTTCGAATCTCGGCGGGTCCTATCGCCGACTGGCGGAACTCTACTCGCAAACCGGCAAACCGATCATTGTCGGCGAAACCGGCTGGCCGAGCGCCGGCACCCCCAACGGCCCGGCCGTCCCCGGCCTCGAAAACCAGAAAAAATTCATTCGGGATTTGTTCCGCTACGCGCGGTCGAACGCCGTCGGCGTTTTCGTGTTTGAGATGTTCGACGAACCGTGGAAAACAGAGACGGGCGAAGTCGGGCCGCACTGGGGTGTTTTCGACTCGCACGGCCGCGCGAAATTCGCATTGCCCTGGTAGGCGCCCCCACAAGAGGCAAACGCACGTTCGTGCTTCGATGTCGAAGCGGCAGCCGCGTTCCGCGCTTGCGGCGGGCCCGGGCACACCGGGAACCGGGGTGGGCTCAGTGCGCTTCGGGTGCGGCTTTTTTGCCGAATACCGGATGCCGCTTGGAGGCCAGCTTGATGAGATATTCCGCCATCTCCCCGTGGGAATAGCCGGCGTGCTCGGCGGCACTGGCCATGCTGGCGTCCTCGCTGATGTCGGGGTTGGGGTTGATGTCGAGCACGTAGAACACCCCGTTGCGCAGGCGCAAGTCGATGCGGCCATAGTCCCGGCATCCGATGGCCTTGTAGGCGGCCATGCAGACCCGCTCCAATTCGGCGAGCTCGGCATCGTTCAGGGAAGAGGGAAGGACCGTGTGGATGTTTTCATAGTGAACCGAGCCGGGGTTGAATTTGGCGTCGTACGTGCACAGCCGGTCGTGCACGTCGCTGAATGCCGAGAAATCCATTTCCGCCGGGGGCAGCATCGAAACGCGACCGTTGCCCCACAGCGAGACGTGGAATTCCCGGCCGTCGATGAAGTCTTCGACCAGGGCCGGCAGGCCGATGTCATCCACCAGGTAGGATATCCGGTCGTGCAGCTCCTTTTCGTTCATGGCCACCGACTCCGAGGTAAGCCACTCGCTGCAGTGCCCCACGGCGGGCTTGACGATCGCCGGGAACTCATGCCAGCCGTTGCTTTTCGAGGACTTGTACAACCGCCAGCGGGGGGTCGGCACACCGTTTCGATCCAGGATCTCCTTGACCCGGTGCTTGTCGTAGCTGAGGGACAACGTGGCGGAGCCTGACCCCGTGAAGACGAACCCCAGCTGCTCGAGCTGGCGGACCACCAGGTACTCGCTGTGATGAAGGCCGGGGATTCCATCGCACCAGTTGAACAGAACACAATCCTGGGAGTCGTATGAACTCAACCGCTGGGGGAAATGCTGGTCGACGACCGGGAGCAGATCGATGGAAAACCCTGCCGATGAGAGTGCGCCCGTGAGGCGGGAATGGGCCTCGGCGACTTCATCTTTTTCGTTCGGTGTCCACTGCGGGTTGTAATCATACAGCAGCAACACGTTCATTTCCGACGGGGAAAAGTCAACAGACACTCACAGCCTCCTCTCCGCATCTCGGTGACCCAAGGCGATGCAACGAATTGCCAACATCCAAAAAACGATATTAAAAAAGTTGCACCGGCAACTGTCTCGGATCCATACCTGGAATTTTGATGACTTTAGAGAAGCAGGCTTTCTCTGTGCACCCCCGCCTTGCAGGGTCCGTCTCGAATGCTCGCTCTTTGCCCGGCGGTGGCTGACATTAAAGGAATCGGCCACCTGCTGCTGAAAATCTTGGTTTTACCCTCGAAGTCAGATAGTTACCACACAAAATGGATTTGTTGGGATTATAGACAAGCTAAAATTGTGTGTCAAGCATTATTATTACACCATATTTGGTGTTCCGAAAATGCTCACCCATTCTGGCATTGGCTACATTCAGACATTGAACCGGTTTACTTTTAGAAGTATTATCACATCATTTCAGTTAGATCACTCTACAAAATGCACCATGGAAGAGAAATGGGAAGTGTTTTTCCCAGAAGCAATCCAGTTCCATTCGTATCGCCCGAAAACACTCTTTCAGGGCCAACCATAAAAACCCTTGCCCATGGCCTGCTCGGGCGATGAGTGGGCGGTCAAATAATGATAATGTAAGTGTTTGTTAATTTACTTAAATCTTTGATGGGCGTATTCGGAGGGGGCATTTTGCGAAACAGGAAAGCGTTTCTTTTACTTCTTTATTTACTGCTGCGGGGAGAAGAAGATGTGCGGCTGCGGCAGAAAGCCACAGCCGTTCGTGCTAGTTCTTGAAACGCCGGCGGATCGAGTCGCGCTCCTGGGGGGAGAGGTTGTCCCACCGCTGAAGATTGTTTTCCATCCTTCGACGCTCTTCCGGCGACAGCTGCCGCCACTGCTGGTAGCGCTGCTGATAGCGATCGCGCTCCTGCTGCGGCATCCGGTTCCACTCATCCATGCGCCGGCGCATGGCGTCTCGCTGCTCGGGCGGCAGCGACTGCCATTCCCTGTACTGTCGCTGCATGCGGGTCCGGTCGTCCGGCGGCAGGTTGTCGAAAGTGGGGTTTGGGCGCCCCTTGCTTTGGGACAAATAGAGCGGCGTTTCGATGGGAAGCTGATCGATTCCTGATAGATCCGCTGCCGCAGGAGCGATGCGGTGTCCGGTCGGCCGAACCGCGCCATATGCGATTCCCGCAAAGGCGACGGCCAGTACCGCTGCCGACGTCAGAACTCTCAGGCAGCGATACCCTTTCCCTTTAGGAGTATGCCTTCCCGTTTTCATCCCGATGCATTCCCTGGGTTTCCGGAGCAGGCTGATCCGGGGCCTGCCCCTCCTGTGGAGGGTCGACGTCGACGACGTGAATCAGCTTCTCTATCGTACCCATGTCCTTCAAAAGGTCAAGATGCTGGATGATGTCGAGGTCCTCGGCTTGCAGCTCCGCGGTGATCTCGCCGCCCCCCTCGGGCCCCGCCCAACGGTCCCTGAAACGGTATCCGAACGCAACCACGACAAGAAGCGCACAGGCCGCTGCCAATGCCGGCACCAGCCGCAGGCGCCAGCCGGTCTTTTGCGGCCGCGACAGGCGCTCGTTTCTCAGCCGCCAGCCGACCGCCCCGGCCATGGCATCCACCTGGGCCGCCGAGAGCTCGGGAGGCATCCCCGCCTCGCGCACCTTCCCCAGCAGCTGAAGCATGCGGGAACGCTCCCTGCGGCAGCTGTCGCAAGCCCTGAGATGCCCCTCCCATTCGCGGCGCATCCGGGAATCGGTCAGCTCCCCCAGGACATCCAGCATCAACGTTTCGTTTTGAGTACGGCAGGCCTTCTCCATGGCACATCTCCTTGCGGCTCAGCGATCGACCCATTGGCTCAGCTGTTCGCGGACGCTCTGGGTCGCCCGGAACAGGTGGGATTTGACCGTCCCCTCGGCCATGCCCGTCGCATGGGCGATTTCGGGAATGCTCATTTCCTGAAACACCTTGAGCTGAAAGACCTTCCTCTGATGTTCCGACAGCCCGCGCAGCGCAGCCATCACATCCCGCTTGAGCTCGGCGCCTCTCACGTTCGAAACCGGGTCCATGCCGTCCTCCGGGGCGGGAATCTTTTCGATGGGGTCTTCGAAGTCCCCCTCGTCATGTCTTTCGGTGCGCCGCGGCAGAATCATCCTGAACCATCGATTTCGACGCCGACGTGCATCCAGGCACGCGTTGACGGCAATCCGGTGCAGCCACGTCGAAAATCGCGACCGGCCCTCAAACTGCCCGAGGTTGCGAAACACCTGCAGGAGCGCTTCCTGGGCCGTATCGCGGGCCTCCTCCGGGTCGAAGCCGCAAAGCTGGTAAGCGATCCCGTAGACTTTTTTCTGGTAGCGCCGCACCAGCTGATCGGAGGCCCAGGGATCGTTGTCCCGAGCGCGGCGGATGAGCTCCATCTCGTCCGCCGCCGCTGGTGAACCCTGCGGGGCCGGCTGCGCGCCGTCGGCCGGGCGCACACCATCGGCGCTCTGGGGACTGGTTGCAACCGGAGGGGCCCCGCCGGGCGCTCTTCCGATGGAATCTCTGTTTTTCACAACCAGGCACTATATCACCAACCGCCGCGTGTGCCAAAGACAAACCCGAATCCCGGCTCCGCGAAGGCTCCTGAAAAATAATACCCTCCGTCGTACCGGCCATACCCCCTGTAGGTGTGATTGGGGTGGTGGTAATATCGGGCCGGAGGCCCGTAATGATGTGGCCTCGGGTGCCAGTAGCCAGGGTTGGGGCGGTGATACGGGGGTTGATGATAGCCCCCTCCGCCGTGATAGGCGCCTCCGTAGCTCGGGCGGCTATAGCAAGATGAACGATTCTTGTATCCGCCGGCAAACGCGACACCGGTTCCCAACACGATCAGCGCCACCACAACTAATAACAATTTCAAGAGGTTGTTTTTCATGGTCCCCTCCCACGGTAACCGGTTCCTTTTGGGTTGGTTAGATGACCGGCGCCCGGAAAAGGTTTACACGCTACCGGTGGCTTTGAAGCGCATAACGGAGGGGTTGATACGGTCAGCGAGCGCTGGCCTTACCCGGTGGGGCCGATTTATTATCTCGGCAAGTAAACATGTCTAATTCCATCACCTCACGCAGCGGCGGAGCGGGGTGCACCTGTTTATTTGCCGGAGTAATAATGACGCCGTCACCCCGCTTGGATGGTGGCTTTCACGGATTCGCTCAAGGCCTTGACGGCGGCCCAGTCGCCTTTGACCTTGCCGACTTTTAGAACGGGCACCGCGGCGCGGGGCTCCTTGCCGCGACTGGCCGGGGTAGGGCCGAAAAAGAGGCAGAACCAGCCGTTCGGGGCGTGGTAGGCCAGGTCCCCGACATCCATGAGGTCGGTGGTCGGCCCCGGATAGGTCCCAAAGGCAGGTTGGGTGCTGCCGTAATATTCCTCCCCCCAGCGGGACCACCGGCACTCGATGGGCAGGGCATCCGCCATGGCCATGCCGGCAGGGGTATCATTGAACTCCCCTTTCAGCTCGACTTTTCCGATTTTGATGACGATCGGTTTGGGCATCACTTGCTTCCTTTCATCCGGCAACCTATCATAACTTATTGACCATTTGCACCGCTCCACAGAGACCATGCAAATCAGGGATTGTTTAAGGAGATCCTGTTTCTATATTAGTGGGATTAAATGTCAAGCTCCGATCGTGAGCTTCCATAAGAAAGCCGGACCCTCCAAAGGCGGTTGTCGAATCGCAGGCGAGTTGAATCCAAGGCAACGCGTGCAATCAACGAGAGACTCACATATCAGGACGGGCAAGCATGGCTATCGGAGACGTGTTGACGACCTATTTCCTGGCGCTCTTTGTTTTTCTGGTTCTGGATCTCTTGTGGCTTGGCATCCTCGCCAGACATTTTTACATGAAACATCTCGAAAAATTGTTTGCGGACAAGGTCAAGTGGCCGGCGGCCGGCCTGTTTTATCTCCTGTTCATGGCCGGGATGATGATCTTCGCCGTTCATCCCGCTGTCGCGCAGGGATCTTTTTCAGCAGCATTGGTGCGGGGGGCACTCTACGGGCTATGCACCTATGCCACCTACGACCTCACCAACCTCGCAACGCTGAGGGAGTGGCCGATTCCGATTGTGGTGGTGGACATCTTTTGGGGGATGGGGCTTTCGGCGACCGTATCCGTGATCGGGTTTTGGGCCGCCACCCAGATGGGTTAAGGCGCTTCAGAGTTCCCGACCGCACAACTTGTGGTAGCTATAAATCATGTTGACAGGTCAACCCCTTTTCACACAGAATGGAGCCATTATCTCCGGCGGCAAACGACGATGGCACATGGCACCCCGTTCACCGGGGTTTTTTTATGAACACATGGCTGAAAATCGAACTTAAAACCACGGGCGTCGCGATCCTCAGCGGGTTGCTGCTGACGGCGTCTTTCCCCAAGACCGGCCTGCACGGGTTGGCATGGGTGGCGCTAGTGCCGCTGCTGTGGGCGCTGAAGGATGTTACCCCGGGCGAGGCCTTTCGCCGGGGGATGGTGTTCGGCCTGGCCCACTTCGTTTCGCTGCTTTATTGGCTGGTGCCGACGATGGTCACCTACGGCCGCCTCCCGTTCATTCTCAGCATCGGCATCCTCTTCCTGTTTGCCGCCGTTCTGAGCCTGGTGTTTATTGCACCGGCCCTATACGGTATCAGCCTGGTCTGCCGAACCCCCAAGCGCGTTATCTTCTTTTTCCCGCTTTTCTGGGTCGGCACCGAATTTCTGCGTTCATTTTTATTCACCGGGTTTCCCTGGGAGCTCTTGGGATATTCCCAATATGAGCAATTGCATCTGATTCAACTATCGGATATATCTGGGGTGTACGGCCTTTCAGGTCTGATCGCATGCGCCAACGCCGCGCTCTTTCTGGGAGTTCTTGCAGTCTTGAGGCAACCCTGGCGGGGGCAGCCGGTGAAGCTGCGCCTGGCCCTGGGAAGCATTGCCGCGGCAGCTTTGTGGGTCGGGGCGGCGTGGATTTATGGCGACCTGCGCATCGCCCAGGTCGATCAGCTCGTCGCACAGGCCCCCAAGATGCGGGTGGCGGTCATCCAGGGCAACATCGAGCAATCGCAGAAATGGGACCGGGCGTTCCAGAAAGCGACGATTGATACGTATATTCGACTGTCGCTTTCCACCCGGCCGCAACAGCCCGAGCTGATCGTGTGGCCGGAATCGGCCGCCCCGTTTTACTTCCTGGCGGAAGTGCCGCCGACCCGGATGGTCATGCAGGGGGTCACGGCCGCCGGCGCCCATTTTCTGATCGGAGCGCCCTCTTTCGACCTGCGTGGCCAGCAGGCGGATTACTTCAACAGCGCCTATCTGGTCGGACCCGGCGGCGAGGTGCTGGGCAAATACGACAAGGCCCACTTGGTGCCTTACGGCGAATACACGCCGTTCAAGGAGTACCTGCCTTTTCTCGGCAAAATTGTGGAGCACGTCGGCGATTTCAAACCGGGCATCCAAGGCCAAACCCTGGACATGCAGGGCCGCAAGCTGGGCGTCCAGATCTGCTATGAGATCATCTTCCCGGCGCTGGCGCGAGCCATGGTTCAAAACGGCGCGGGGCTCCTGATAACGATTACCAACGATGCCTGGTACGGCACGACGGCCGGCCCCTATCAGCATTTCTCGCTGGCGGTGCTGAGGGCGGTGGAGAACCGACGGGCGCTGGCGCGTGCGGCCAACACCGGCATCAGCGGGTTTATCGACCCGGCGGGCCGGGTGCTGGAGCGGACACCGTTGATGAAAGAAGCGGCGGTGGTGCGGGAGCTGCCGCTGCTGGAAACGACGGCCGTCTACACCCGGTGGGGGGATATTTTTGCCGCAAGTTGCCTGATAGGTTCAATCGTGAGCGCCGCATGGGAGCTCTTGCGGCACCGGCAGAGCCGTTTTAAGATTTAAGTGTGACGTGTTAAGCAAAAAAAGAAATTCATGCATCTGCTGACTGCAGCCATGATATGAAGCTTGGAGCTTGACACGTAAAATTTAATACCCCGGCTCAGGAGGGAGAAAAATGTCTTACGAAATCAAACAAGCCCTGAAGGATGCCGCCGCCAAACTCGATCGGATCCGAGGTTGTCTTTGACTTGGGGGGCATGGAGCAACGGCAGGCTGAAATCGAAGCCCTCGTCGCCAAAGAAGGTTTCTGGAACAAGCCCGACGGGGCCAAAACCGTCCTCAAGGAGCGCACGGTCCTGAGCAATCGCCTGGAGCGTTTCAAGGGTCTTGCCTCCGAGATCGAGGACACCCAGGGCCTTTATGAAATGGCGGTCGAAGAGTCCGACGAGGCGACTCTCGGAGATCTTTCGCGCCAAACCACCGACCTTCTGCAGCGGGTGGACCGCTTCGCCCTCGAACTGATGCTCGACGGAGAGGACGATGCAAAGAACGCCATCGTCTCCATCAACGCCGGCGCCGGCGGGACCGAGGCCCAGGACTGGGCGGAGATGCTCTATCGCATGTACTCCCGTTGGGTGGAGCGCAAAGGCTACAAGCTCGAGTTGATCGACTACCAACCGGGCGAGGAAGCCGGCATCAAGAGCGCTACGTTCACCGCCTCCGGCGAAAACGCCTACGGCTATCTCAAGTCCGAGGGTGGCGTCCACCGCCTGGTGCGGATCTCGCCCTTCAACGCCAGCGGCAAACGGCACACCTCCTTTGCCTCGGTCTTTGTCTATCCCGAGCTCGAAAACGAGATCGTGGTCGACATCGAGGAGAAGGACCTGCGCATCGACGTTTTTCGCGCGAGCGGCTCCGGCGGCCAGCACGTCAACAAGACCAGCAGCGCGGTTCGCATCACGCACATGCCGACCGGCATCGTGGTCCAGTGCCAGCAGGAGAAATCCCAATACCGCAACAAGGAACTGGCCATGAAAGTCCTGCGGGCGCGGTTGCACCAGCGGGAAAAGCAAAAACAGGATGAGAAGCTCCAGGAAATACACGACAGCAAGGAGGACATTGCCTGGGGCAGCCAGATCCGCTCCTACGTGCTGCAGCCCTACCAGATGGTGAAGGACCACCGCATCGGCCTCGAGATCGGCAACGTGAACGAGGTGCTGGACGGCGGCATCGATCGCTTCATCGAAGGGGTGCTGCTCGCCCGGGGCGTCAAGGCCGCCTGAAAAGCCTGCCGGCACCGGACCCATGCACCCTCTCGACATCATCGCACGCTATTACGACCCCGCCACGAAGGCCTTCCGAATCCTAAGAGAGCACGGCGAGCTTGTCGCCGAAAGGTCGCTGAAGGCTGCCGGCCGGGTCGGGCATCTCAAGCCCGACCTGGCCTTCATTCGGGAAGCGGCCATGCTCCACGACATCGCGATCTTTCAGACCGACAGCCCGGGAATCGACTGCCACGGCGCCGAGCCGTATGTCCGGCACGGCGTCCTCGGCCGGGACATTCTCGATGCCCTCGACATGCACCGCCACGGGCTGGTTTGCGAGCGCCACGTGGGGGTGGGGATCAGCGCCGAGGACATCGGCCGCTTCAACCTGCCCCTGCCGGTGCGGGACATGCGGCCCGTCACCCTTGAGGAGCAGATCATCTGCTACGCCGATAAGTTTTTCTCGAAAAACGGCGGCGGGGCTCCCCGAGAGAAATCCATCGCCGAAATCGTCGCCAGCCTCCGGCCCTACGGCGCGGACAAGGTGGAGCGGTTCATGGGGTGGGTGGAGCTGTTCGGGTAGAAATGCCGCTCACCGCACGGCGGCGATGGCGAAGAAGGTCAGCGCTGAAATGATCGCCGAGCAGGGAATGGTGACGATCCATGCCATGACGATCCGGAAGGCGATGTCCCATTTGATGCCGGTCAGCCTGCGGGTGGCGCCGACGCCGATGATGCCTCCGGCGATGGTGTGAGTGGTCGAGACCGGTATGCCCAGGAAGGTCGCCATGAACAGCGTGGCCGCGCCGGCCGTTTCAGCGCAGAATCCGCCCACGGGCTGAAGCTTGGTGACCTTGATCCCCATGGTTTTGACGATGCGCCAGCCGCCCAGCATCGTCCCGACCGCCATGGCAAGATGGCAGGAGAGAATGATCCAGGCCGTGCTGTAATCGGTCAGCGAGAGTTGGGTATCCTGGGTGAATGTGCCGTGGGCCACCAGCAGCGCCACGATGATGCCCATGGTCTTCTGGGCGTCGTTCCCCCCGTGGCCGAGCGAATAAAGGGCGGCTGAAAACAGCTGCCCTTTCCGGAAAAACCGATCGATCGCCGCGGGGCGCCATTGGCGGAAGATCCAGAAGACGGCGACCATGAGCCCGAACCCGAAGGTCAAGCCGATCAGCGGTGCGATGGGAATGAACGCCATCGCCGTGAGCAGCTTGTCCCAGTGCACGGCTTCCCACCCTTTGAAGGCGATGCCTGCGCCGGCGAACCCGCCGATGAGCGCATGGGAGGAACTGGTGGGCAGACTCCACCACCACGTCAGAAGGTCCCACGCGATGGCACCCACCAAACCGGCCAGCACAACCTCTACGTAATCCGGGTCCCCCTGCTGAATGTAGACGATCTTGGAGATCGTGTCCGCCACCTTGGGGGCGAACACGAACATGGCCACGAAGTTGAAAAAGGCCGCCCATAGGACGGCAACCCGCGGCGACAGCACCCGCGTCGAAACCACCGTGGCGATGGAATTGGCGGCGTCATGAAAGCCGTTGATGACATCGAACACCAGCGCCGCCGCCACGGTGCCGATCACCAGCAACCAGAGTCCGGTCAGTTCCAAATTGGCTTGCCTCCCCTGCCGACGACCAGGGTCCGCGAGTGGCCCCCTCCCCGCCGGTCAGGCATTTTTCAAGACGACCCCTTCGATGGCCTTGGCCAGTTGCCACGCCCGGTTGAAGGCTTTGTCGATGCGATCGTACACATGAGTCCACTTGATGATTTCCATCAACTCCGCCGGAGACGTGTTGGGGCTGTCGTACAGCTCGCCCAAGCCGCTCAACAGCAGCATCTCGCACTCTTTCTTTTGATGCTTGACCTGCCCCACGTAGTCGGCCACCTCGCCCTTGTTTTCCAGCATCCCGAGCAGGACTCCGATCGCGGTGACCATGTCCTTCACGTTGGACACCATCCGTTGCGCCGGAAACCGCATCCGGGTGAACTCGTAGACCCCGATGCGGTTCGAAATGGCCTGAATATGGTTGAGAATGGTTTCCTGCGATGAGTTGATCAGATGAATGTCCTCGCGGTCGATGGGAGTGATGAAGGTCGTCGAGAGCAACTGGGAGATGGTCCGGTTGAGGGCATCGCCGTCGGCCTCAAGCCGGTTGATCATCTGGCAGCGCACGTCGCAGTCGCCGAAGTCGAGAAGGATGGTGTTGAGCACGGTCGCGGCCTCGACAATGATACGATTTTGGTCTCGAAAAAATCCGAAAAACTTGGGCGCTTTCGGAAAAAGTCGGAATGACATGGCCCCTCCTTCGCATCCACTGCAATTGGTTTCCGGAGAAAGGCTTGCTGCAAGGTATGCCGCACCCTCGGAATGGAAACGAGATAGGCTTTATACGAAAAAAACTAACTTAACAATCAAATATTTCAGTTTTATACGACGGGAAAAATGAATGCTAAAAATGTAGGTATCTGCGATGGATCGACAGCGGAGGACCGGCCTTTTCAATTGCCGGGGCGTGAGAAAGCAAACGCCGGGAAAACCTCCCGGCGTTTGTCCTGAAAGCTGAAAAACTTAGCAACGCGGCATTATTACCAGCCGCGCATGAGGTAGTCGTGGATCGAGTCGGCGGCGTTGCGGCCGGCGCCCATGGCCAGGATCACGGTGGCCGAGCCGGTCACGATGTCGCCCCCGGCCCAGACCCCCTTCTTGAGAGTCTTGCCGGACTTGGGGTCCGCTTCGATGTAGCCCCACTTGTTGATCTTGAGGTCGGGAGTGGAACTGGTCAGCAGCGGGTTCGCGCCGGTGCCCACGGCCACGATGCACAGGTCGCAGTCGAGCTTGAAGTCGGAGCCTTTCACGGGAACCGGTCGCCGGCGGCCGGAGGCGTCCGGCTCGCCCAGTTCCATCTTGATGCACTCCATGCCCGTCAGACGCCCCTTCTCGTTGCCGATGTAGCGGGTCGGGTTGGTGAGCAGGAAGAACTCGATGCCCTCCTCCTCGGCGTGGTGAGCTTCCGCGGCCCGCGCCGGCATCTCGTCCCGCGAGCGCCGGTAGACGAGCCGCACCCGGTCCGCCCCCAGGCGCAGGGCCGTGCGGGCCGAATCCATGGCCACGTTGCCGCCGCCGAGCACCACCACGTCCTTGCCGCGCGGGATCGGGGTGTCGACCTTCGGGAAGAGGTAGGCTTTCATCAGGTTGGCCCGGGTGAGGTATTCGTTCGCGGAGAGAATGCCCACCAGGTTTTCCCCGGGGAGGTTCATGAACTTGGGAAGCCCGGCGCCCAGCCCCAGGAAGATGGCCTGGTAGCCCTCCTCGAAAAGCTCGTCCAGGGATACGGTCCGGCCGACCACGGCATTGCACTGGACGTTGACGCCGAGGCGTTCCAGGAAGTTGACCTCCTGGGCCACGATCTCCTTGGGCAGCCGGAACTCGGGGATGCCGTAGAGAAGCACCCCGCCCGGTTTGTGGAAAGCCTCGTACACGGTGACGTCATGGCCCTTCTGGATCAGGTCGCCGGCAACGGTCAGCCCGGCCGGGCCGGCGCCCACCACGGCCACTTTCTTGCCGGTGGCCGCCGCTTTGGGCGGCAGGGCGCCCGTGCCGTGCGCCCGCTCCCAGTCCGCCACAAACCGTTCCAAGTTGCCGATGGCCACCGGGTCGCCCTTCTTGGCCAGGATGCACTTGCCCTCGCACTGGATCTCCTGGGGGCAGACCCGGCCGCAGACCGCCGGCAGGCTGTTCTGCTTCCAGATGTGGCGGATGGACTGGGTGAAATCGCCCTCTTTGGCGAGCCGGATGAACCCGGGGATGTCGACGCCGACCGGGCAGCCTTCGACGCAGCCCGGGTTCTTGCACTGCAGGCAGCGCGCCGCCTCCTCCTTGGCCATCTCCGGGGTGTACCCCGTCGGGACCTCGAGGAAGTTCCGCGCCCGCACCTTGGGCTCCTGCTCGGGCATCCGCACTTTGCCTTTTTTCTGCTTCTTGTCTTTCGGGGCTGCTTCTTCCGACATGTTGTTTCCTCCGCTTCGGTGGCCGGTTACCGGGCCCGGTATTTTATGAACAAATGAACGGCCGCCCTGTTTTTCGGGCGGCCGCTCATTTGTGCCAGGACTCCTCCAGCATGCAGAACTCGCTGTGGCAAAGCTTTTCGTCTTCGCAATAGGCCTGCAGCCGCAGCATCAGCTCGTCGAAATCCACCTGGTGGCCGTCGAATTCGGGCCCGTCGACGCAGGCGAACTGGGTCTTGCCGCCCACCGACACCCGGCAGCCGCCGCACATCCCGGTGCCGTCCACCATGATGGGGTTCAGGCTGACCATGGTCGGCACATGGTACTCCTTCGTCAGCTTGGAGACGAACTTCATCATGGGCACGGGGCCGATGGCCACCACGAGGTCGATTTTCTCCTTGTCCAGGATGTCCTTGAGCGCATGGGTCACGAACCCGTGCCGGCCGTAGGAGCCGTCGTCGGTGCAGACGTGCAGCTCATGGGAGGCCGCACGCATGAAATCCTCGAGGATCAGCAGGTCCTTGGTCCGGGCGCCGATGACGGCCGTGACGTGGTTGCCGGCCTCCTTCATGCCGCGGGTGATGGGGTGCAGCACGGCGACCCCGGTGCCACCGCCGACGCAGACCACCTTACCGAGTTTTTCGATGTGGGTGGCCTTGCCCAGGGGTCCGATCACGTCCTGGTAGCCCTCTCCCACCTTGAGCGTCTTGAACAGCGCGGTGGACTTGCCCACCACCTGGTAGATCACGGCGATGATCCCCCTTTGGGCGTCGGTATAGGCCATGGTCAGCGGAATGCGCTCACCGGACTCGTTGGCCTTGAGGATCACGAACTGACCGGGCTTGGCCTTCCTGGCGATGAGGGGCGCCTCGATCTCGTTGAGCACCACGGTGCCCTGGGACATTTCTTCGCGTTTGACGATTTTGAACATGACCGACCTCCAAGCCAAAGATTCCAGGGGAGATGTGTGAGAAGTTTCAGCTGCAAACAGGCGCATATCGTCTCAGATTAGCCGGCCAAAATCAAGGCTAAAAGATTGAATTCCGCCGCCCACGGTGGTAGACAGGCTCTTCCGCCAGGGCAAGGGTGCGGGATCCCCGATCAATGGGATCGCCTTGCCGGCATAAGTGCTCGGGATTCCGAGGATGATGCTTTTCGACAGCCACTGCCATCTCGACGACCCCGCCTTCAAGGACGATCTGGATGCCTTGGTCGTGCGCGCCCGTGCAGCGGGCGTGGCACGCATGATGACGGTCGGCGTCACCCTTGAAACATCGCGCCGGGCGATCGCGATCGCCGAAAGCCGGCCGGGCGTCTGCGCCTCCGTGGGCGTGCACCCGCACGACGCACAGGAATGCAGCGACGACGTCCTGGACGAGCTGGTCCGGCTCTCCGGCAGCCCGGAGGTCCGGGCCTGGGGTGAAACCGGTCTTGATTTCAACCGCATGCACTCGCCGCGGGACGAGCAGGAAAAATGGTTCGTGCGCCAGCTGGAAGCAGCCTCGGAGCGTTCGCTTCCGATGATATTTCACGAACGCGACAGCCAGGGCCGCTTCCTGGAGCTGCTGCAAACCTGCCCGCCGCCCCCGGGGGCCGCCGTGGTGCACTGCTTCAGCGGGACCCGGCCCGAGCTGACGCGCTACCTGGACATGGGCTATTACATCGGCATCACCGGCATCCTGACGCTCAAAGAGCGCGGGGAGCCCCTGCGGCGGCTGGTGCCCCGGATCCCATCGGATCAACTCCTGGTGGAGACCGACGCCCCTTACCTCGTCCCGGAGCCGGAGCGCCGCCGCTCCCGCCGCAACGAGCCCGCTTTTGTGCGCTCGGTTATGCTCAAGCTCGCCGAGGTGCGCGGCGAGGACCCGGAGGAGCTGGCCCGCACGGTGTTCGCGAACACGTGCCGGCTTTATCGGCTGGAGGCCCTTGTTTAAGACCGCGTCTTCCTGCTATTATCGCGGGCGCTCACGGCCTCCATTTTTCGGAGGCCGTGTAAAGGAGAACCACTGATGGAACGGAAACTTTACCGCGCCGCCCTTCTGGCGCTGGTTGTCGCCCTCGTTGTCGACATGGCCGGCGCGGCGGCGGCCGAAAAAAGCGAAGGCCCGAAGCGGCTGGCAACCGGCGTCGAGGATCAGTCGGCGGTCGCCTTGACCATCTACAACGTCAACCTCGGGTTGGTGAAAGACCAGCGGCAGACGACGCTCCCCGCGGGCACCTTTGAACTGCGGTTCATGGACGTGGCCTCCCAGATCATCCCCGCCAGCGTGCAGGTCCGGTCGCTGGCCGGCCCCCCGAGCCTGCGCGTCCTCGAGCAGAGATACGAATACGACCTGCTCAACCCGCAGCGGCTCCTCGAAAAATACGTCGGCAAGGAGGTCAGGCTTTACACCGAAAACCAATACACCGAGCGCGATGAGACCGTGACGGCCACCCTGCTGTCCGTCGACGGCGGCCCTGTTTTCAAAGTCGACGAGGATATCACCTTCGGCCACCCCGGGCGGATCCTGTTCCCCAAGGTGCCCGACAGCCTGGCCTCCAGGCCCACCCTGGTATGGCTGCTCGAGAACACCCAGACCAAGCCCCAGCGGCTCGAGGCCACCTATCTCACCAACGCCATCAACTGGCGCGCCGACTATGCCCTGACGCTCAACGCCCGCGACGACCGCGCCGATCTCTCGGGATGGGTCACCATCGACAACAAGAGCGGGGCCGCCTACGCCAACGCCACCTTGAAGCTGGTGGCCGGGGACGTCAACCGGGTGAAGGACGACCAGGAAGTGCGCGCCCGGGTTCTTGCCAGGGAAGGGGCCGCACCCAAGGCGGCGCCATCCCAGTTCAATGAGGAGGAGTTTTTCGAATACCACATCTACACCCTGCAGCGTCCGTCCACTCTCAAGAACAACCAGACCAAGCAGATCAGCCTCGTCACAGCCGAACAGGTGCCCGTCAAAAAAGAGCTCGTCTTTTTCGGGGCGCGCCCGTATTACCAAAATCGATACACGGATGCGTTTTCAAGCCAGAAAATCAGCGTGGTCGTCGAACTCCAGAACAAGAAGGAGGGCAACCTCGGCCTTCCCCTGCCCAAGGGCGTGGTGCGGGTCTTCAAACAGGACGCGGAGGGCGGCCTGCAGTTTGTCGGCGAGGACTCCGTCGACCACACGCCGAAGGATGAAAAGATCCGCATCAAGATGGGCAGCGCTTTTGACGTCGTGGGCAGCCGCAAACAGACGGACTGGAAAAAGCTCGCCGCGGACACCTATGAAGCCGCTTTCGAGATCGCCGTCCGCAATCAGAAAAAAGAGGACGTCGTCGTCAAGGTCTTGGAACCCATCCCCGGCGCCTGGACCATGCTCAGCGCTTCGCAGGAGTACAAGAAAACCGAGGCCCACGCGGCCGAGTTCACGCTGACGGTCCCCAAGGGCAAGGAAGTGAAGCTGACCTACAACGTCAAGATGCGGTTCTGATGGCAAAAGGTGCAGAAACCTTCGCCCGGGCGCTGGTGGTTTTGATCGCCGCGGCGGCAACCCCCGCGTGGGGCGGACCGGATTTCAAAATGGCCGACACCCTCACGTGCACCGTCGAGGCGTCGTCGACCCCCACCGAAATCGGCAGGCGGTTCATTGTCAGCGGCCTGACGAGCGCCGTGCCTCAGGCCGTTTTCGAAAACTACGTGCGCTCCTCCATGCCCAAGGTGTTCGAATCCGAGAAGACCCTCGTCATCCAACTGGTGGCGGCGATCAGCGGCAGCGTGGACACCATCGTGATCGATAAGACCAGCGGCCGTTTCGCCCACACGGCCGCCGGCTCGTTTCTGGATGTTCACGCGATCGCCGAAGTCGGCACCTGCCGGCCGGATTGAAGCGTTATGGATGTGATTGCGCCCGGAAAAATCCAATGGAGCGCTGATCTCTGGCTGACGCCCACCAGGTAGTGGATAATCTTCAAAGGAAAATGAGGCCGGTGGAATGACAGGAGGGCCGGCTTTTTTTGATTGCCTCAGGCAACCCCACGCATGGCTCACCTCCTTCGCATCAAAAAGGAAGGGCGGGGCCTGAACGCCAGGCCCCGCCGAAGATTGATTCGATGAAGGGTGATGTAGCCGCCTCGGCCTGAAGCTGCGATCAGACAAGATCGAAGCGGTCGAGGTTCATCACCTTGGCCCAGGCCGCCACGAAGTCCTGAACAAACTTCTTCTCAGCGTCCCCGCTTCCGTAGACCTCGGCCAGAGCCCGAAGCTGCGAGTTCGAACCGAAGATGAGGTCGACCCGCGTACCGGTCCACTTGACTTTGCCGGTCTTGCGATCGCGTCCTTCAAATACGTCCTGCGCGTCCGATGCCGCCTTCCACTCCGTGCCCATGTCGAGCAGGTTCACGAAAAAGTCGTTGGTCAGCGTCCCCGGCTTCTTGGTAAAAACGCCGTGCTGAGTCTTCCCGAAGTTGGTGTTCAGCACGCGCATGCCGCCGACGAGTACCGTCATCTCCGGTGCGGTCAGCGTCAGCAGCTGTGCCCGATCCACCAACAGCTCCTCCGCCGATACGGCGTATTGGGTTTTGAGGTAATTGCGGAATCCGTCTGCACACGGTTCGAGCACGGCGAAGGACACCTCGTCGGTCTGCTCCTGCGAGGCATCCATGCGTCCCGGCGAGAAGGGAACCGTCACATCATGCCCGGCCTTCTTCGCCGCCTGCTCGACAGCCGCACATCCACCGAGAACAATCAGGTCGGCCAGCGAGACCTTCTTGCCGCCGGTGGCCGTGCGGTTGAACTCGCTCTGGATCCCCTCAAGCGTTTTCAGCACCTTCCTCAGCCGGGCCGGCTCGTTGGCTTCCCAATCTTTCTGCGGCTCGAGCCGGATGCGCGCTCCGTTCGCCCCGCCGCGCTTGTCGGAGCCGCGGAACGTGGACGCCGACGCCCAGGCGGTCGAGACCAGCTGGGAGACAGACAGCCCCGAATCCAGGATTTTGCTCTTGAGGGCGGCGATGTCCTTTTTGGTAATCAGCTTGTGATTGACCGCGGGGATGGGGTCCTGCCAGACGAGCTCTTCGGCCGGAACCTCCGGGCCGAGGTAGCGCGAGCGGGGCCCCATGTCGCGATGCGTCAGCTTGAACCACGCGCGGGCGAAGGCATCCGCGAATTCCGCAGGGTTCTGCAGATAGCGCCGCGCGATCGGTTCGTAGATCGGGTCGAAGCGCAGAGAGAGGTCCGCCGTGGTCATCATCGGCCGCTGCTTTTTCGAGGGGTCGTGCGCGTCGACCACCATGTCCTCTTCAGCCACGTTTTTGGCCAGCCACTGGTGCGCACCGGCCGGGCTCTTGACCAGCTCCCACTCGTATTTGAACAGCACCTTCAGATAACCCATGTCCCATCGGGTCGGGTTCGGCTTCCAGGCTCCCTCGAGACCGCTGCTGATGGTGTCGCCGGCCTTGCCGCTCCTGAATCTGCTCTTCCAGCCCAGCCCCTGCTCTTCGATGGGTGCGGCTTCGGGCTCGGGCCCCACATGCGTCGCAGGGCCGGCGCCGTGGCATTTGCCGAAGGTGTGGCCACCGGCAACGAGCGCGACGGTCTCTTCATCGTTCATGGCCATGCGCGCGAAGGTCTCGCGGACGTCCCGGCCGGAGGCGACCGGGTCCGGGTTGCCGTCCGGGCCCTCCGGGTTCACGTAGATCAGGCCCATCTGCACGGCGGCCAGAGGGTTTTCCAGATTCCGGTCGCCGGTGTAGCGGCTCTTCGGTTTGTCGCTCGTAGCCAGCCATTGCTCTTCGGAACCCCAGTAGACGTCTTCTTCAGGTTCCCAGATGTCCTCGCGCCCGCCGCCGAAGCCGAAAGTCTTGAATCCCATCGACTCCAGCGCGCAGTTGCCGGCGAGGATCATCAGGTCGGCCCAGGAGAGCTTCCGGCCGTATTT
>JALOPD010000072.1 GCA_025454075.1 Desulfobacterales bacterium
GAAGGCCGCGCGCACGTCGGCGCGGTGAAACCGCCGGAGCTGCTCGGCATGGGTCGAGCCCAGGGAGAGGTTGAGCGCCTTGAACCCGGCCCCGGCCATCGCGGCCACGACCGTTTCGTCCAGCGTGGGGGGGAAGAGGCCGTTCATGGCGCGCAGCTCGAGCGCTCTTTCGCCGAAGCGCTGTCGAATCTCCTGCAGAAGCTCCAGGAACCAGCCGCGGTCCAGAGAGAGGTTCTCGTCCTCGAAATCGATGAACCCGACGCCGTGGCGGACCACCGCCGTTTCGATTTCGGCCGCCACCTGGGGAACCGGCCGCAGCCGGTAGGGAAGCCAGGGCGAGCCGCCCACGCTGCAGTACGAGCAGCGCAGCGGGCAGCCGCGGCTGGCGACGACCACCGCGCTTCCCCGGCCGTTGCGAAGGTAGCGGCTCCGGTCCACCCGCTCGAGCGCCGGCTGGGGAAAACGGTCGGGGGACGCCATGGCGGCCGGCGGGTTGACATGCAGCCCCCCGTCCGCTCGCCGAAACGCGATGCCGGGGATGTCATCCAGCGGGCGGTGGCCCCGGAGGCCCTCGGCCAGGAGCGGGAGCGACGCCTCCCCCTCCCCGCGCAGCACGAAATCGACCGAGGGCGACGCCAGAACGTGCTCCGGCATCGCCGTCGGGTGGTGGCCGCCCATGACGATCGTGCAGCCCGGGTGCCGGGTTTTGATCGCGGCCGCCGCGGCGAGCGCTTCCTCCGCATAGGGCGTGAAGAGCGAGGAGACGCCCACGAGCCAAGCGCCCGACTCCCGGGCTCTGCGGCCGATGGTGTCGAAGCTCGAACCGAAATGCCGGAAGCGGTGGAAAAGGGCGAAGGGCGAGACGTCGGGCCGGCCATAGAATTCCTTCAGATCCGCCATCTCCGGCGGCAGCGCAACCGGCCGGTTTTTGGAGGCGGCCAGCGCGTCCAGGATTTCGACCGAGAACCCACGCGCGGCCACGGCGGCGGCGATGCTGGCCAGGCCGTAGGGGATGGTGCGTTTGGCCGTCAGGTAAAAGTCGCGGATCGGAGGCTGGACGAGGAGCACGTCGGTCATGCGGATCGCCCGCCTTTCCGGACGGCTTTTCCTGCCGCGGCGCGCTGCTTCAACAGCGGGATGAATTTGAGGTTGGCCCTGGGGAAGGCAAAGCGGTCGATTTCGGCGATGCGGACCCAGCGGTGATCCACCGGACCGTTGAGCCGCACGCGGCCCGCCGTGAACCGGCAGCGGAAGACGTGCAGGTGGATGCGGAGGTGCGAGTACGCGTGCCGGATCTGCGTTAGGGGCTCCGCGATGGACACATCGAGGTTGACTTCCTCCTTGATTTCCCGCACACAGGCCGCCGCCGGGCTCTCGCCCTCCCGGAGCTTCCCGCCCGGGAACTCCCACAGGCCGCCCAGCAGCCCCTGCGCCGGGCGCTGCGTGATCAGCACGCGGCCGTTCTTGAACACGACGCCCACGGCGATCTGCGCCTCGGGGACCGGCCGGGAGGCGTCCCGGCGGGGGTAGCTGGCGACCGCGCCGCCGCGGTGGGCGGCGCAGCATCGGATCAGCGGGCAGAGGGTGCAGTCCGGAGAGGCGGGGGTGCAGACCAGGGCCCCGAGTTCCATCAGGGCCTGGTTGAAATCCCCGGGGCGGCGGCGGTCCAGCAGGCGGTCGGCCTCCGCCTGGAATCGCTTGTGGGATGCCGCCTGGTTGACGGGGTCTCCCATCGTCAACAGGCGCGCGAGCACGCGCTTGACGTTGCCGTCAGCCACGGCATGCGGACGGTCGAAGGCGATGCTCAACACGGCCGCGGCGATGTAATCCCCGACCCCCGGCAGCGCGCGGAATTCGTCCCAGCGGTCGGGGACGCGTCCGCCGCTGCCTGCGGCCAACATTCCGGCGGCCCGGTGAAGGTTCCGCGCCCGCGCGTAGTAGCCTAAACCTTCCCACCGCTTGAGCACGTCTCCCAGGTCGGCCTCGGCGAGCTTCCGTAGGGTCGGAAATTCTCTGATAAATCGTCGGTAATAAGGCAGGGCCGTTTTGACCTGGGTCTGCTGCAGCATCACCTCGGATACCCAGATGCGGTAAGGGTCGCGCGTTTCCCGCCAGGGAAGCCGTCGGCGGCTTTTCTCATACCAGGCGAGCAGGCGGCGGCGCAGGGTTCGAATAGCGGCAGGAGCAAGCTTGCTGCCGCTTATTTTAAGCATCAATGCCATGAAACTTTCTTGGCAGTCGAATGGTTACAAAAAATGTGTTAGACAGGATTTACAGGATCGACAGGATAGGGGAGATGCCCTCTATGTGCAAACTAAAAAGCGGCGCAAACACTTTCACCGTTCACGAAAGCATAACCCCACGGGCCATAGCGGGTCCCAGCTTCGGCCTGTCCTGTAAATCCTGTCCGGTGTGTCTTTTCCCTTATTTCCTGCCCAGGAGTCGGTCGATCAGGCCCTGCACGTCCGTGACGGATTCCTTGCAGGCGGAACCCACGCACAGGTGGGCGGCGGTCTTTCCCTGCGCGACCTGCAGGCCGTCCGTGTAGCCGGCGAACCGGGCGAGCTGCGAGGCATTGTCGCCCGATTTGAGCTGGGTCACCTGGTTCGGCGTGAACTTCAGGTTGAGGGCCGACAACAGCCGCTCGGCATCGGGCGATCCGCTTTCGCCGGCGATGACGATGTCCGGCCCGGGACGCAGGGCGAAGTCCAGCCCGCACAGGAAAAACGTGAAGGCCGACGGCTGCCGGCCGACCGTGCCGGCGAAGGCGCGCACCAGCCGGTCGGCCTTCTCCTCCCAGGCCGGGTCCCCGGTGAGCCGGGAGAGCCAGAGCAGGTTCATCAGCGCCACCGAGTTGGCCGAGGGGATGGCACCGTCGTAAATCTCCTTGGGCCGTACGGGGAGCTCCCGGTTCTCGGCGCCGACCAGGAAAAAGCCGCCGCTTGTCTCGTCCCAGAGCTCCTTCAGCATCACCTCCTGCAGGGCGGCCGCCTGCTCGGCCCAGGCGACGTCGAAGGTGCTGCGGTAGAGGTGCAGCAGGCCGTAAATCAAGAAGGCATAATCGCCGGCCTGGCCGGGGATGGCGCGCTCCCCCTCCCGGAACCGGTGGAAGAGCCGGCCGTCGCTTCCGAGCAGCGTGCCGAGGACGAATCGCGCCGCCCGCCCGGCGGCCTCGGCATAGTCCCTGCGCCCGAGAATCCTTGCTCCCTGGGCGAGCGCGGCGATCATCAGCCCGTTCCAGTCGGTCAGGACCTTGTCGTCCTTGAGCGGGTGCACGCGGGTTTTGCGGACGGCGAACAACCGGGCCCGGGCCTCTTCCCACCGCAGGTGCAGTTGCTCTTCGGTCAGCCCCAGCTCCACCGCCCAGCGGCCGAAGGGCCGGGTGAGGTGCAGGATGTTGGCGCCGGTGCGGCCGCCGCCGGCCTCCTCCTGGAAATTCCCGTCCGGTGTCAGGTTGAAGACCGGCTCCCAGAAAGCGGCTTCGGCCGGGCCGAGGGCCTGCCGGAACTCAGTCAGGCGCCACACGTAGAACTTCCCCTCGACGCCCTCGCTGTCGGCATCCTCCGCCGAAAAGAAGGCGCCTTCCGGCGCGGTCATGTCCCGCAGCACGTAGGTGAAGATCTCGCCGGCGGTTTGAGCCAGCAGCGGCGTGCGGGCGACCTGGAAGGCCTCCAGGCAGGCCATGGCCGTCAGCGCCTGGTCGTAGAGCATTTTCTCGAAGTGCGGCAGCAGCCAGCGGCCGTCGGTGGAGTAGCGGTGCAGGCCGAACCCCACGTGGTCCCAGATGCCGCCCAGCCGCATGGCGGCCAGCGTGCGCTCCACCATCTCGAGCGCCCGGGGCTCGGCCGTGCGGTCGTGGCAGCGCAGCAGAAACAGCAGCCGGTGCGGGGTGGGAAACTTGGGCGCCGGCTCGAAACCGCCGTGCCGGCCGTCGAAGCTGAAGGCGATGTCGTCGTAGGCGCGGTCCAGCAGACGAACGCCGGGCGCTTCGGCCGGCGCAAACTCGAAGGCCTTGCCGAGCGTGCCCGTGACGCCGGCCGCCGTATCGGCGATTTTTTCCGGCGCCTGAACCCAAAGCGTTTTCACCTGCTCGCAGAGCTCGATCAGCCCGGCGCGGCCGAGGCGGCTGCGCCGGGGGAGGTAGGTGGCCGCGAAAAAGGGTTTTTTGTCCGGCGTCATGAAGACGGTGAGCGGCCAGCCGCCGCTGCCGTTCAGCAGGTGGCAGGCGGCCATGTAGACGGCGTCGATGTCGGGGCGCTCCTCGCGGTCGACCTTGATGCAGACGAAGGTGTCGTTCAGATACCGCGCCGCTTCTTCGTCCTCGAAGGACTCCTTCTCCATCACGTGGCACCAGTGGCAGGTGGCGTAGCCGATGGACAGAAAGATGGGCTTGTTTTCGGCGGCCGCCCGGGCGAAGGCCTCGTCGTTCCAGGCGTGCCACTCCACCGGGTTGCGGGCGTGCTGCAGCAGATAGGGGCTTTTCTCGTCGATGAGGCGATTGGCCTTCATGGGGGTCCTTTGAAACGGCTCAGGGTTCGGGGTCCCGCCTTCGCCAATACGGCGGCTGAGAGGCCGGGGTTCAGGAAATCCACAAGGGGATGAACCGTGATCCTCGTCTGAATTCACCTCCGATGCAGACTATAGGCATGGGGAAGTGGCATGGCAATCCGGGAGCGCGCCGACCGGCGCGGAGTCGGGACCGCGGTACCGTGGGGCGGTTGCGCGCCAGGTGGAAGGGGCGCGAAAGACCCCGCCCGGCGGGGCCTCAGCCCAGGATGGTTTTCATGCTCCGCATCGGGCACATGTCGCCGCACATGGTGCAGGTGCCCTCCTCCGCGGGCGTGGAGTCCTTTCGATAGCTGCGGGCCTTTTCGGGGTCGATGGCCAGTTCGATCATTTTCGAGAAGTCCACGTCCGCCCGTGCCCGGCTCATGGCGTCGTCCCACTCGCGCGCCTGCGGGATGCCCTTGGCGATGTCGGCCGCGTGCGCGGCAATCCGGGCGGCAATGATCCCCTCCCGCGTGTCTTGCAGGCTGGGCAGGCGCAGGTGTTCGGCCGGGGTCACGAAGCATAGGAAGTCCGCCCCGTTCGCGGCGGCGATCGCCCCGCCGATGGCGCTGGTGATGTGGTCATAGCCGGGCGCGACATCGGTGACGAGAGGGCCGAGCACGTAAAACGGGGCGCCGTGGCAGAGGCGTTTCTCCATCACCATGTTGGCGGCGATCTCGTTGATTGCCATGTGGCCCGGGCCCTCGATCATCACCTGGACGTTCCTGGCCCAGGCCCGCCGCGTCAACTCCCCCAGGACAATCAACTCCTCGACCTGGGCCGCGTCGGTCGAATCGTGGATGGAACCGGGCCGGCAGGCATCCCCCAGGCTCAAGGTGATGTCGTAGGCGGCGCAAATCTCGAGCAGCCGGTCGTAGTGCTCGTAAAAGGGGTTTTCCTGCCGGTTCAGCTCCATCCAGGAGAAAAGCAGCGAGCCGCCCCGCGAGACGATGCGGGTCAGCCGCTTGTTGCGTTTGATTCTCTCGGCCGTGGCGCGGTTTATCCCGCAGTGAATCGTCATGAAGTCGACGCCGTCCTCGGCATGGGTTTCCACGACGTGGAAAAACTCGTCCACGCGGATGGCCTGCAGCTCTTTGCCGAGCAGCCCGACGGCGTCGTAGACCGGGACGGTGCCGATCATGAGCGGCGAGTCCTCGATCAGCCGGCGGCGGAATTCCCGGGTCTTGCCATGGCAGCTCAGGTCCATGACGGCGTCGGCCTTCAGCGCAACGGCGATGCGGGCCTTCTCGAGTTCGATGCCGGTATCGCAGCAATCCCTCGAGACGCCGATGTTGACATTGACTTTCGTGCGCAGCCCCCGGCCGATGCCGGCCGGCACAAGGGCCCGGTGATTCCTGTTGGCCGGAATGACCACCTGGCCGGCCGCGACCAGTTCACGCAGGCGCTCCGGGTCCATGCGTTCACTTTGGGCCACCACCTGCATCGCCTCGGTCGGGGTTCCCTTTTTGGCGGCTTCCATCTGCGTGGTCATGGTCGCGTTTCTCCTTCAGCGGTTGCGGAGGTGGGAATAGGGCGGGAGGGTGGTCAGCCGCGGGTCTTCCAGCGGGTGTCCGACGGTGAAATGGTAGAGGCTCTGGTAGCGGTCGTCGGTCAGGCCGAGGAGCCCGTGCACGGCGTCGTCGAAGAAGCAGCCGATGCCCGTGCCCCGCACGCCGTGAGCCTCGGCCTCCAGGTAAAGCACCTGGCCGATCATGCCGCTTTCCCAGAACAAATGACGGTAGCGGAAGGGCTCCCTGCGCACCGTCTCGCCAAACCGCGCGAGCATGCCCAGGGAAAAGGCGCCGGCGCCGGCGATGTCCTGATGGCAACTCACCATGGCGGCGGTCCGGCGGAAATCGCCCGGTTCGAGCAGAAACAGCGGGAAGCCCGCCTCGACGGGTTCCCAGGCGTACTCCGGTCGGGCGAGCCCGCGTACCTCCGGCAGGTCCCGGTCGTTGCGGCTGAAGAAGTAAAGGCCCGGCGGGAGGCCCTCGACGTGATGGACGAAGATCAGCAGGTGCAGGGCCGGCTCGCCCAGGCCGGTGTCGAACGGGGCCGTTCCATCGCGGGGGCGCGTCCGGTCGAGCATGGCAAGAAAATGGGAGCGGGGAATCCCCCTGCGCCGATCGAAGTCCGTGGCGCTGCGTCGCCGGCGGATGATCGACGCCGCGCCGAGCGTGGAGGCATCGGCCCCGACCCTCTCCGGCCGATCAAAGCTCAACGGTGCGGCGGGTGTCGCCGGTTTGCGGCTGAGCTCGGCCGCCCGGCCGATGATTTCCCAGTCGACGTGCTCGCGGCTGAGGGGGTTCGGCCGCCCGGCGAAAGGGATCTGGTCGAAGGCCGCCGCCAGTTCCTCGGGGAGCGTATGAGGGGCCGGGCTCAGCCTGCCGTCATGAACGAAGCAAAGCAGGTCCGGGTGCTCTTCGTCCTGGGAGGGGTAGGCGGTCCCCCGAAGCCCCAGGACGGCTGCGACCGCCTCGTCGGAAAGACCGGTGAGACAGGCGACCCGCCAACCGAAGAGGTTGGCCGCAAACCGCAGGGCGGCCAGGGCATGGCCGACATCGTGGTTGCAGTAGCGAAACGCGCGTTCCCCGTATTTCCAGGACTCCCTCCAGAAGATGCTGGTCAACCCGGCCAGGAAGCCCTCGCCGCCGAAATGCGCGACCGCCGCCCGCCAAAGGTCGTCCGGGACCTCGGCCCGGCGCTCCAGGGCGTGCTGCAGCGGCGCATAGTGATAGATGCCGGCCTCGCAACCCGGCAGGCGGGGCAGCACCAGGTGCGTTTCGGTGGGGTGCAGGTTGCCGCTGGACGGGTTCATGCGCAGCGGCCAGCGCGAGCCGGAAATCGCCTTCCATGCCGAGAGACCCATCGACAGCTCCAGAAACCCGGCAACGTTCGCAAGCGTCAGAGGCGCGCCGGCCCGGCCGGGCTCGTAGAGTGCGCGATGGCCCCCCGGCGGGTCTTGGGGGAGCAGCGGCAGGTTGACGATCGGCGCGCCCTCGTAGACGCGGAAAGGGTCGGGCTGGTTGTCCCAGTCCATGTACCCTGCCGAACGGGCGTAGCGGTCGGGGTGGTGCTTGGTTTCCTCGTGGTAGCGCAGGATACCTTCGGCTGGGGAATGCGGCATGGCGGCACTATTAGTGACTTCCCAATAAAGGTTCGGGTCCGCCGGCATCAGGAAGCGCCGAGGTTTGAAATTCGAAGCGCGAAATTCGAAACCCGAACCGGTGCTAAAAGGCGTTGTGGTGGGTGAATTCGCTGATCTCCCGGCGGTTCGGGGCCGAGGAGATTTTGGCGGGGAACCCCAGGGGGATCATGACGACGAGCTCATAGCCGTGGGGCACCTGCAAAACCGCCTTGGCCCGGTCGTGGTCGAAGAGGCCCACGACCACCGTGCCGAGGCCGAGGGCGTGGGCCGTCAGGCAGATGCTCTGGCAGGCGATGCCCAGGTCGAACATGAACCAGTCCCCGAACTTGGTGGTGGCTTGGTCCTTGTAGCAGCCGGAGCTCTTGAGCCTGCCGCACAGGGCCAAAACCACCGGCGCCTGCACCATCGCCCCGGAGGCCGGGTTGCCCTTGGGGGGCAGGGTGGCCTGCAGCTGCTCCTTGACGCTCCGGTCCCGGACAATCACTATCTCCCAGCACTGCGTGTTCGCCCAGGAAGGCGCCCAGCGCACCGCTTCCAGAATCGTGTCAAGCGCCTCGGCCGGCACTTCGCGTGCGTCGTACTTGCGGACGCTCCGGCGCCCTCTCACGATGTCCATGAAATCCGCCATTTCAGCGCCTCCCCTGCTTGTCACTCTTCCTTGCTGCAGCTGCAGTGGTGTTCATTGCAGTCCCTGCACACGTACACGTCCTTCGCCCGCTTGCGGGACGTGCTCCAACTCCGCATGCAGCCGAAGAATGCGCACACGGCCAGAACCGCCAGCAACACCCACAGGGCGTTCCACATGTTTGGCTCTCCACCCGGAGGTTCGGGCGGCCTTCAAAGCGAAGCCGCGCCGCCGTTTCGCTTGCAACCGTAGCACAAGGCTCAGGGGAGATCAAAAAGAAAAGGCGACGCCCGGCGGGCGTCGCCCTCGGTCAGGACGGGGAGCTATTTTTGTTCGGTGCTGCAGGACCCGTGGCAGCCGCCGCAGCCGCCGCCGGCGGGGGCGAAATTGATGCTTGAGCTGATCCGGAAACCATATCCCATGAAGTCAACGGTCACGGGCTTGGCCTTTTCGTAGAATTCCTTTTCGACGATGAACTGGAACCCGTTGACATTGAACACGTTGTCGGTGTCGCGCGGCTCGTCCAGAGCCATGGCCAGCGACGGCCCGCCTCACCCGCCCTCGTTCAAGAAGATGCGGATGGGCGAAGCCTCCTTGTTTTTGAAGTACTCAGCGATCTGTTGATGAGCTGAAGGGGTGACCTCTACCATGATATACCTCCTGTAATTGGCTTGATCCTTGTCAAGCCGTTGGCCCTCTTTTGACGGACTATATTATGGATCCTCTGATGCATTGTCAATCCAAAATTCGGAACCGGAAACGCGGGTCACGGCTCGCGTTTTTTGCGCTCGATGCGGTCCTGGTAGACCTTCAGGTCTCCGGCTGAAAAGAGCATGAAGACCACCTTTTGAAGGGAAGGGTGGCTTTCCAGGAACGTGACGGTGGCGTCGACGGCCACCCCGCAGGCCTCCTCGATCGGGTAGCCGTAGACCCCGCAGCTGATGGCCGGAAATGCAATCGAGGCGAGGCGGTGCTGAACCGCCAGCTCGAGGCTGTTGCGGTAGCAGGCGGCCAGAAGCTCCCGGTCGCGCGGCAGGCCCCGGTAGACCGGTCCCACCGTGTGAATCACGTGGCGCGCCGGCAGGCGGTAGCCTTGGGTGATGCGCGCCTCGCCCGTGGGGCAGCCGCCGATGCCGCGGCACTCCTTGAGCAGCCCGGGGCCGGCGGCCCGGTGGATGGCCCCGTCCACCCCTCCGCCGCCGAGCAGCGAGGTGTTGGCGGCATTGACGATGGCATCCGCCTCCAGCGTCGTGATGTCGCCCTGCCGGACTTCGATTTTATTGAAAATGTCCTTGTTCATAGCGCCTCACAGATCGTACAGGGTGTCATCTCTTTGCGGTGCCGCCCGCTTTCCGCTCTTCTTGCCCCCCTTCCTGCCGGGCAGCAGAAAGGGGTCCTCCCCCTCGAGGAGGTCCCCCATTTCCGCCTCGATCTGGTCCGGGTCCTCGCCCCTCTCCATGCGCTGCAGGGCCTCGGTCATGCCGGGGCCCAGCTCGAGGCCGGTCATGTCGGTGAGCTTGCGCATCAGGTTGGCCGCTTGGCGGGGATCGTCCTCGCTGATCGATTCGGCCTCGCCGGCCAGCGTCTGCATGGCTTTCTCCATCCGGCTTTCATCAAACGGCAGGTCGTCCGTGTCGCCCGCTTCCTTGGCGCGGCCGGTGAAGGAGAAGGCGGACATGACCCGGGACAGCTTGCGGGTTTTGCACTTCGGGCACTTTGGTTTTTTGGCCGTGTTCACGGAGCGGGAGAAGAAATTGAAGATGGTGTTGCAGTGGTCGCAGTAGAACTCGTAGATCGGCATGATTCCCTCTTTTTACGTTTCGATCGAATGGCGCGCGTGTTTCTAAAAATTATAAAAAATCAATCCATGGGTTGTCAACCGACGCCGCGCCGGTCAACGTACGGCCGGCTGCGGCGAGTTGACTTGCCTTGGTCCATCTGCTATGCCCTCGGGCAAAAATCACGTTGAAAGAAAGGACGAACCCCATGCAACGCACACTCTCCATCATCAAACCCGACGGCGTCGCGCGCGGACTGATCGGCGATGTGGTCAAGCGCATCGAGCGGCTCGGCTTGAAGATCGTCGCGATGAAAATGGTGCACCTGACCCAGGCCCAGGCCCAGGGGTTCTACGCCGTGCACCGGGAGCGCCCGTTTTTCGATGGGCTCACCGGCTTTATGAGCTCGGGGCCGGCGGTGGTCATGGTGCTCGAAGGCGATAACGCGATCGCGCGCTGGCGTGAGCTCATGGGCGCGACCGACTACCGCAAGGCGGCCGAAGGGACCCTGCGCCGGGAGTTCGCAACCGACATCGAGAAAAACGTGGTCCACGGCTCCGATGCCCCCGAGACCGCGGCCTTCGAAATCGGCTATTTCTTCAACCGGTTCGAGATCGTCGCCTGATGGCGGTCACGGTCAACCGGGCGAACGTCGCCATCGTCCTGGTCCAGCCGAACATCTCCGAAAACATCGGCGCGGCCGCCCGCGCCATGTGCAACATGGGCCTGCGCCGCCTCATCGTGGTGGACCCGCCGCGCTGCGACCTGACCCGGGTCTGCAAGATGGCCACCCATGCCGCCCTGGACGTGGTGGAAGAGATGGAGGTTTTCGCCGGGCTGGGCGAGGCCCTGCGGGGGTTCGGCTACGTGGTGGGCACGACGGCGCGTCGCGGCGGTCAGCGCCAGGTCATCGGCGACCCTGCGCGCCTCGCGGAGATGCTGGCCCCCATGACGGCCGAAAACGAGGTGGCCATCCTCTTCGGGCCCGAAGATCGCGGGTTGACCAACGAGGACCTGCGCGTCTGCCACTCGGTGGCGACCATCCCCACGGCGGATTTCTCCTCGCTCAACCTCGCGCAGGCGGTCATGGTCGTCTGCTACGAGCTTTTCCGCTGCAGCCTGGAGACCCCCAAAGAATTCACGCCGCGCCTGGCCAACCGCTTCGAGCTCGACGCGATGTACGCGCAGCTGAAAGACGTCCTCATGCGCATCTGCTTCATCAACCCCGCCAACCCGGACTACTTCATGAACAACCTGCGCCACTTCGGCACCCGCATGCAGCTGCGCGCCAAGGAGGTGCAGATCATCCGGGGCATCTGTCGCCAGATCGACTGGTTCGGGAAACACTGCTTCGAGCAGGGAAAGCAATCCAAAGACCGCAACGGCGACGGCTGAAAATCGATGGGTCGGCAACCCCTTCGAAACGAGCCGACCGGCGACGAGCCGACCGGCGGACCCCCGCGGAGCCTCACCCCAGAATGCGCGCGGCGACGGCAGTCCCCATTTCGGAGGTCCCGACCGCCTCCTGCCCCGCTGCGGCGATGTCGGCCGTGCGCACACCGGCCTGCAGCGCGTCGGCCACCGCCCGCTCGACCGCGGCGGCGGCCTCCTCGGCGCCCAGGCTGATGCGCAGCATCAGGGCGGCCGAGAGGATTTGCGCGACGGGGTTGGCGATGCCCCTGCCGGCGATGTCCGGCGCCGACCCGCCGGCCGGCTCGTAGAGGCCGAACTGCGCGGCGTTGATGCTGGCCGAGGGCAGCAGGCCCAGGGACCCCGTCAGCATGGCGCACTCGTCGGAGAGAATGTCGCCGAACAGGTTGCCGCACAGCAGCACGTCGAACGCATGGGGGTTCCTGACAAGCTGCATGGCGGCGTTGTCGACGTACATGTGGGTGAGCGCAACGTCGCTGTATTCGGCGGCGAGAGACCCCACGACCTCGCGCCAGAGCACGCTGGTTGCGAGCACGTTGGCCTTGTCCACCGAGGTGACGCGTTTGCGGCGGCCGCGGGCCAGGCGGAAGGCCGAGCGCGCGATGCGCTCGATCTCGAAGCGCCGGTAGGCCATGGTGTCGAAGGCGCGCTCCTCGGCCCCCTCTCCCTCGCGGCCCTTCGGCCGGCCGAAGTAGATGTCGCCCGTCAGCTCCCGCACGCACAGGATGTCGAACCCGTCTTTGACGATGTCCGGCCGCAGCGGGCTTGCGCCGGCCAGGCTCTTGAACACCCGGGCCGGCCGCAGGTTGCAGAACAGGTCGAAGTGCCGCCGCAGGGGCAGCAGGGAGGCCCGCTCGGGCTGTCGTTCGGGGGGCAGGGATTCCCATTGCGGGCCGCCCACCGACCCGAACAGGATCGCGTCGCTCGCCTCGCAGCGCTTGAGCGTTTCTGCCGGCAGCGCTTCGCCGCAGCGGTCGATGGCCCCGCCGCCCACGTCCGCCTCGGTGAATTTCAGCGCAAGATCAAACCGCTGCTGGACGGCCGTCAACACCTTGATGGCCTCCCGCATCACCTCCGGGCCGACCCCGTCGCCCGGCAATACCGCGATCCTTTTTTCCACCTGAACCCTCGGAGCCTTCAGTAGCGATTGTCCGCGTATCCCAGCCACCCCCCCGCCTCCACCAGCGCCCGGTCGAAGTCGGCCAGGGTGAACGGGATCTCTTCCACACGCGGTCCGGACCGGAATTCGATCACGCCGCGGGCGACGTCCGCGGCGGCGTGGGTCTCCCGCGCGGCGAAGTCCCTGAAAAGGCGGGCCATGGTTTCGGCCGGCAGTTCGACCGCCAGCAGGCCGCAGTTGAACATGTTCTGTCGGAAGATGCGGGCGAAACTCTCGGCGACCACGAGGCGGATGCCGTTGGCCTCCAGGGCCCAGGGGGCGTGCTCCCGCGAGGAGCCGCAGCCGAAATTCGCGCCGGCCACCACCACCCCGCGGCCGGGGATGTCCCGCTTCGGGTCGAACCCGTCGAGCTTCAGGTCCTCCAGGAGGTATGGCCGAAGCGCCTGCCGTTCGATTTCGGTCAGGTACTTGGCCGGGATGATCTCGTCCGTGTTGATGTCTGCGCGGTTCAGAAACAGGACCTTGCCGCTGAAATCTTTCATGTCTGCGTTCCTATCTTTGATACAGCGGGGAATTGGTAATGCGGCCGGCCACGGCCGACGCGGCGGCGGTCGCGGGGCTCATCAGGTGCACCGTGCCGCCGCGGCCCATCCGGCCGTTGAAGTTCCGGTTCGAGGTCGAGGCGCAGACCTCGCCCTCGGCCAGGACGCCGGTGCTCATCCCCAGGCAGGGGCCGCAGGTGGGGTTGGTGACGCAGAAGCCCGCGTCGAGAAACACCTGGAGGAGCCCCTCCGCTAATGCCTGGGAGTAGATCGCGTGGGTCGTCGGGCACACGATGCCGCGCACGAGCGGGTGGATCTTCCTCCCTCGAAGTACGTCGGCCGCGCTGCGCAGGTCGCTCATGCGGCCGTTGGTGCAGGAGCCGATGAACACTTGGTCGATCCGGGTGCCCTCCATCTCCCGCACCGGCTTGACGTTGTCCGGCTTGAAGCCGAAGGTGGTCACGGGTTCGAGCGCGGACACGTCGTGCACGATCACCTCTTCGTAGGCGGCGTCCGGGTCCGGCCACCAGCGGCGGAAGTCCGTCGCAGCCGCTTCCCGGCTCGGGTAGTCGCCCCGGATGAACTCCCAGAGGTAGTCGGCCGTGACCGCATCCGGGCGGCAGATCCCGCAGGTGCCGCCGGCCTCCACCGTCATGTTGCAGAGCGTCATGCGCGCCTCCATGTCCATGCCGGCCACCGCCGGGCCGTCGAACTCGACGATGCGGTGGGTGGCGCCGTTCATGCCGATGCGGCCGATAATGGAGAGGATGACGTCCTTGGCGAAGACCCCCGGCGCCAGCCGCCCGGTGAGAGTGATCTTCATGGTGCGCGGCGTGCGGAACGCGCAGACCCCCTTGAGAATGGCGACAGCCAGGTCGGTCGTCCCGACACCCGGGGTGAAGGCGCCGAAGGCCCCGTCCGTGCAGGTGTGGGAATCTCCCATGACCACGGCGTACCCCGGCCGGATGAACCCTTTTTCCGGAAAGAGGACGTGGCAGACGCCGTTGCGGCCGACGTCGAAAAAGTCCGTGATGCCGTGGCGCCGAACCCAGTCCCGCAGCACCTTGCCCTGCCGGGCCGTGTTCGAATCCTTGGCGGGCGTAACGTGGTCGATGACGGCCTTGATCCGGGCGGGGTCGAAGACGCGGTCCTTGCCGCGTTCCATCAGGTCCAGGATGGCGGTGGGGGTGGTGATTTCGTGGCAGAGCACGGAATCCAGCCGCAAAACCCACACATCCGGCGCCGGCCGGTCCACCACGTGGCTCTCGAAAATTTTCTCCGCAACGGTTTTTCCCATGTTTTTTTCTTTCAGTTTAAATAGACATTTTCCAACCGCCCCTCTTTTCGGGGCGGCTGGAAAATGTCTAATCGGTGTCCGTCTTCAGAACCGCCAGAAAGGCGGACTGCGGGATCATGACCTTGCCGACCATCTTCATGCGCTTCTTGCCCTTCTTCTGCTTTTCGAGCAGCTTGCGCTTGCGGGTGACGTCGCCGCCGTAGCACTTGGCCAGCACGTCCTTGCGCAGGGCGGAGACGGTCTCGCGCGAGATGATGGTGCCGCCGATCGCCCCCTGAATGGCGATCTTGAACATCTGCTTGGGCATCTCCTCCTTGATCTTCTCGCAGGCCGTGCGGGCGCGGGGGACGGCGCTGTCGCGGTGCACGAGCTGGGACAGGGCGTCCACGCGCTCGCCGTTGATCAGGATGTCGAGCTTCACCAGGTCGGTCCGG
>JALOPD010000273.1 GCA_025454075.1 Desulfobacterales bacterium
GGATCGAGCCCCCGGGATACCCGGTCGACCCCCGGCTGGCCGAGGAAATGCTCGACACCCTGAGCGGCCTGACCCTCACGGCCCTGGTGTCCGAGTCCAGGAACTTCGCCCTCTATGAGCTCGACGAGGCCCAGAAGGCCAACGTCAAGGCCTGGCAGAACGACCAGCTCAGGCGCGACATCGATGTCGGCAAGGCCGCACCCTCCTTCCGCCACACTTTCGTGCGCATCGCCGGCGACGACCGCGTGTTCCACGGCCAGGACAATTTCAGCTTCCGCTTCCGGACCCGCATCGAGGACCTGCGCGACAAGACCGTACTCGCCTTCGACCGCCAGGAGATCAAGGAGATCCATATCGCCCAGGGCGACGCCCGCCTCACTCTCGTGCGCACGCCCGCGCCGGCCGAGACCCCCCCGGCCGGTCAAGGCCCGCCGGCCGCCTGGCAGACCGCCGACGGCCGCCCCGCGAACGCCGCCGCGGTGGAGGCGCTCCTCCGAGAACTCGCCAGCCTGCAGGCCGACGCCTTCATCGACGGCCGCGACAAGGCATCCTTGGGGCAGCCGCTCTATTCGGTGACACTGAAAGGCCCGCAGGAACATTCGCTCGCGATTTTCACGCCGGCGACGGCCGATGCCAAAGACCACCCCGCCGTCTCCTCCGCCAGCGAATTCCCGTTTTCACTGTCGGAGGACCATGCCAAGCGGATCATGAAAAAGCCGGAGGAATTTCTGAAAAAGGAAGAAACGAAGGAAGGCTGAAGAGCGCTGGTTGAGCCCGCAGCCGCCCCCGGAGGCCTACAACGGGCGGTAGTAGGTTTCCCTGCCGATGAAGATGTCGTCCGACGTCGGGTCGGGATAAAACTCCAGCCACCGCTCCGCACGCCCGCTGAATCGAAGGAGAAACCAACCGTCTATGCGATCCAATTTAGGAGCGTGGGTACTGATTGTCGTTGGAGCGATGTTTCTGTTGTCGAACCTCGGTTTGGTCCCGCAACTATGGCCGCTGCTGCGAAAATGGTGGCCGATCACACTGATTGTTGCGGGTGTCGTCATGCTGCTGGAACGCAGGGCAAAATAGCTTTTTTGACGCCCAATGGTCATCACCTGAAAAGTCAGCGCACGATTACGCTTTTTCCGCCCGACGGGTTGCAAAAACGAGGGTGCCGGCAACGAAACGGCATACGGTTTGGCAAATGAAACCCGCTTTCAACACGCCTGAAAATACGGAGGGCAGGATCGTTCCTGCCCCCCGTTAAAAAAAAATATTTCCAGCGAAAAGCCGCTTGGGAACATCATACTTTCTTCAACGCGACGCCCGCCTTGGTTTTTCGAATCGCGAACTTGTCCCCCGCCGCGATGTCCAGACTGTCCACAATCTCTTTCGAGAGGATGATGCTGCCGCGCTTGCCCACTCCCACCGTTTTGGCGCTGGATGTTTTTGATTTCCGGCCGCCGATAATCGGAGTCACTTTTCCCGATTCGATGAGCGCATTCATATAAGCTGTTTTCACCTGCACCGAGGACTTGTATCCGAACTCGGCCATGATTTCAGGTTGAGTCTTGCCGGATTCCACCGCCTTGATTAACATCTTTGCATCGATTTTCTTTCTCTTCGGCATAGCGATTCTCCTTTAATTTGATTTCCGATCCGCACGTGAAACGTGGTCGCTTTTATCAAGCTATTTTCTGTAAATCAAGCTTTTATTCCTGATCCGGCTTTCATCCTTAAAACATGTCGCACGCTCATCATTCGCGCCGCATCACGCAGCGGAAGGCGTGCAATTGGACCGCTGGTTTCACCGTCCGCATCACCGGTTATCCCTCCTCCGCCGCCGCCTGTCGAGACGGCATCGTTTTGGACAAAACCGATCCTTAAGAAGTCGGGGCGTCGAGCCGATAGTTACATCATTCTCTTCGATCGGAGTCGCATATTCCACCTTCGACGACACCAAAAGACACGGGCCAGGACATGAACACACACACCTATCAAGTCATTTACAAAGGCGAGATCCTCGCCGGTTTCGAAAAAGAAACGGTTTTCCGAAATGTGGCCGACATTATGGCCATCAGCGCCGAATCAGCGATCGAGATCGTCAACGGCAGTCGCATGGTTCTGAAAAAGGGCCTGGACGAAGCCACGGCCAGAAGCCAATGCATTCTTCTCAAGAAAGCCGGCCTCCGGGTGGCCCTGGGCGTGCCGCCACCGGGCCCGACGGCGGACATCTCCGGCGCCTTGCCGCCGGTCCAGGCCAAAACCCCGGTGGTTTCCAACGCCCCCCCACCGATGGACGAGGCCGTCGCGCCGGCCGCGTCCTTCGAAGGCCCAACCATCGCAAAGGAGCATCCCAGCCCCTCGGCCTCGTCCGCATCGGCGCGCGTCCCCTTCGAGTTCAGCGGCGCCGGCTCCGAGTATTTCCGAATCTGGCTCGTCAACATCCTGTTGAGCGTCCTCACCCTGGGCGTCTACTCGGCCTGGGCCAAAGTCCGCAACAAACAGTATCTTTACGGCAACACCCGGCTGCAGGGCGACGGGTTCGAGTACCTGGCCAGCCCCATGCAGATCCTCAAGAGCCGGGCGCTGGTCGGCGGGGTCCTGGTCGCTTACTGGGGCCTCAGCATGTTCCTGCCCTACGTCGAAGCGCTGTTCGCTCTGGCGTTCGCCTGCGCCTTCCCCTGGCTGATGGTGCGCGCGCTCGCGTTCAACGCGCACCACACGGCCTGGAGACACATCCGTTTCGGCTTTTCCGCCGGCTACCGGGAGGCGTTCAACGTATTCATCCTCTGGCCCGTGCTGACCATCCTGACACTCGGCCTCCTTTCGCCCTACGTGTTCTACCGCCAGAAGAAGTTCCTGGTCGAGAACAGCTCCTTCGGCCGGAACCGTTTCAGCTTCCACGCCACATGGAAGGATTATTACCGCATGATGATGGGAGCCTCGCTCCTGGCGCTCCTGGCGGTGGCCATCGTCGTCGTGGCCGCCTTCACCTTCGCACCGCTCATGGTTATGGCGCTGCCGGTCTATCTGTATGTCTTTGCCTATTTTTCGGTCAAAAGCGGAAACCTGCTCTACAATTCGAGCCGCCTGGGCCGCCACCGACTGGAAGCATCCATGGAAGTAAAAGGCTACCTGATGCTGGTGTTGACCAACACCCTCGCCACCGCGGCGACCCTGGGGCTTTTCCATCCCTACGCCCGGGTCCGCAGCCTGCGCTACAAAGCGCGGCATCTCAGCCTGCTGGCGGCCGGTGACCTGGACGCCTTCGCGGCGGGCCGGCAGTCGGCGGTCAGCGCCGTGGGCGATGCCTCCAGCGACTTCTTCGACTTCGATCTGGGGCTATGATCGCCATCCGCGGCGATTTCCTTGACGGCCGCACCTCGGCCCGGGTGCCGGCGGAATGCCGGGTGGATGACAGCGGCGCCGTGCAGGTCTCCGCGGTGCAAGACGCGCAGGTCCTTCTTAAGCTGCCCGGCTTCGACCTGACGGCGTCGCCGCGCCTGGCCCGCACCCGGCGCCATCTGCATTTCCCCGGAGGTCAGACCTTCGCGACCGAGGACCACCGCAGCGTGGACGAAGCGCTGCGGCGTTTCCGGAAACGCCCGCGGCTGGACGCGGTGCATCGGCTGGAAAGCCGCAGACGCTATATCCTGGTCTGCCTGGCGGCCATGCTCGCGATCGCCTGGGGCATCGGCCGCTATGGAGTGCCCGCGGCCGCGCGGCTGATCGCGCATCATCTGCCGGCGCCCGTGATCCAGCAGGCCGGCAGCCGGACCCTGGCGATCCTGGACCGATCGATCTTCACGCCGTCGCGCCTGGAGCCGCCGGAACGGGCGCGCCTGCGCGCTCGCTTTCAACCCCTGATCGAGGCTCACGCGGATTTCGGCCTGCATGTGGATTTCCGCCAGGGCGGCCCGTTGGGCGCCAATGCCTTCGCGCTTCCAAACGGGACCATTGTTTTCACGGATGAAATGGTGCACGCGGCCCGTCACGAAGACGAACTGCTGGCCGTCCTGGCGCACGAAGCCGGGCATGTGGCGCATCGCCACGGCGTGCAGCGGATCATTCAGGGGTCCCTGCTGGCCTTCGCGGTCAGGGCGGTCACGGGGGATGTATCGGGGACCTCGGAGCTGTTTCTGGGTCTGCCGGTGGCGCTGACGGAACTCGCCTACTCGCGCGAGTTCGAACGCGAGGCGGACCGCTACGCGCTGGACTACCTGGCATCGCAGTCCGTATCCCCGCGGCATTTCGCCCGCCTGATGCGCCGGATCGAGGCGCAACAGCGGCCGGAGGGCCCCGACCTTCAAGGCCGCTGGGCGAACTACCTGTCCACCCACCCGCTCAGCGCCGAGCGCCTGCGCGAGTTCGATCGCGCCGACTGACCCCGGCCGCGGCCGACGGACCGACCGATCACCCGCTCAGCCCGTTGATCAGCGCCAGTGCGTTCCGGCCAAGCACGTCGTAGTTGTAGCCCCCCTCGAGGACCGCGAAGCAGCCGCCGCCGTTTCGCCGCGCGGCATCGCGCACCATGCGGCCCATCGCGTGATAGTCGTCGGTCTGCAGCAGGCCGCCCCAGTCCTGGCGGTGGTTGTCGAAACCGGCCGAGATGCCGATGATGTCCACCTCGAACCGCTTCAGCTCCTGCTCCACTTCCTGAAGATAGGCCTCGCGGTCGTAGGACCCGGGATTGTGGATGCCGACATAGCTTCTGCGGCCCAGGATGTTTTCGGTGCCGTCGCCGAAGTGCAGGTCGAAATCCAGGATGTAGGCCGAGCGGATCAGGCCCTGCCCCTTCAGCGCTTCGATGGCCACCGCCATGTTGTTGAAAAAGCAGAACCCCCAGCACGATCCGGCCGAGGCATGATGGCCGGGCGGGCGGATCGCGGCGAAACAGGGCTCCGCCAGCCCGAGGGTCGCCGCCTGGATGGCGCCGCCCGCGGCCAGCGCG
>JALOPD010000274.1 GCA_025454075.1 Desulfobacterales bacterium
TTGGTGCCGTCGATGGGGTCGATCCACCAGCAGGGCGCGGAGGCGTCTGCGCCCTGGGCGCCGTACTCTTCGCCGACGATGCGATGGCCGGGGTAGCGGCTCGCGATGCGGTCGCGGATCAGCTTCTCCGCATTGCGGTCGGCCGCCGTGACGGGCGTGTCGTCGGGCTTCATCTCCGGTACGAGACCGGTCTGAAAATAACCGAGCGTCAGTCGGCCGGCGTCATGAGCGGTCTGAACGGCGAAATCGAGATAGTCGCGCAATCGGAAGGTCGTCATGGTTCTCGTCTTCGCGGTGGTTCTCCACGGGGCGGTTGATGGCATCCACGCGCCGGTGACCCGGCGCCGGTCCGCCTCATGCAGGCTGGTCCAGCGGATTTCCCAGGTTGGCGAACATGCGCTCGCGCCATAGGTCCTGCCTGACGATGCAGACGTCGCCCTGGTCGTCGCGGGTGGCCACCACGGTCCCGAACTCCTCGGGCTTCACGAACGTGCAGGCCCGGCCGGTCCAGTTCGCGAAATCCGGCTTGACCGCGATGAAGCGCTCCATGGCGGCCTTGTCGACCGGGACGAAACAGCTCATGTCGGGCAGGTAGATGGTATCGGACTGCTTCTGCGGGTCGTGGACGAAGTAGGCGATCATGGTCTTCTGCTCCTTGCGGCTGGGATGAATCGAGTGGCCTCACTATAACGCATCCCGGCATGCTTGGCGAGGCATGGCCGCCGAAAATATCCCGGTCCGGTCCGGGGCCGGCACCCCGCGCAGGGCCAGCCGCCGGAAGGTCGCAAAAGAGGGCCTGGACGCGCAGCGGAAAAGATGACTCGGGCATCGGCAGTCGCTGGATCCGAAGCGTCGGATGAGAACCTCGGCCCCCGCAAGGCTGCCGACGATCTCCGCCCACCGGTGTTCTTGCGGCTCAGGGTCTTCAGTGAACCAAATGGCCTGCAGGATCGCCGCCGGCCGCAGATAGTCGATATGCCAGTGCCGTCGTCGCGGCGGACGGAGGTGCCGGCGGCAGCGCGCCCGCAGCCCGCCGGGGCCGAAGGCGCTGCCGACATACACGTACCAGCCGCGGGGGATCGTCCGGCTGCCGAGACGGCCGATCCCCAGGGTCCGGGAGCGGGGGCAGAACAGCAGAAGGGCGTAGGTGCCGCGGCCGGCGGGGATTTTCTGCACTTCTGGGACGGCCGGTCGCAAAAACCCTCCGATTCCCTTTAACGCGCAGGCAGACGGAAGGCGCAGCGCCGAGCGCTTCCGTCAGCGTGAAAGGCGGCGCAGCAGGTCATGAACGGTTTCCGCCCAGACGGCCATAGAGCCGCACGGTGTTCGCGGTCACGGCTTCAGCCACGGACTGTTCCGGCAGGGATTTGATTTCGGCAATCGCCCGAACGGCCAGCGCAAGGGTGGCGGGCTCGTTCCGGGCTCCGGGCTCCGGGCCGAGCACGGGGCTGTCGGTTTCAACCAGCAGGCAGCCGAGCGGGAGCTGCTTGACCAGCTTCTGCTTCTGGCGCGAGCGCACCACCGAGGGCGGGATGGAGAAGAAGTAGCCGGCCTCCACCGCCGGCAGCGCGGACGAGGCACGGCCGTCGAAGGCATGCATCTGCACCCGGGCGGCGCCGGCACGCAGGAGCAGTTCGATCGCCTGTCTGCCGGCCGAGCGCGAGTGGACGTTGAGCGGCAAGTCCAGCTCCCGGGCCAGGGCGATGAACCCGTAAAAAATCGCGCTCTGCAGTTCGCGGTCCTTTTCCTCCTTGACCACCCAGTGGTCCAGTCCGACCTCGCCGATGGCGACAAGCTCCGATCGGTTGCGGCGGATGAGGTCCTGCAGCGTTTCGGCCTGACCGGGCTCCAGCACGGTGGGATAAAGGCCGGCGGCCGGCCGGATCAGCGGGTGCCGCCGGGAGAGCTCCAGGTTGCGGGCGGCGTCCGCGAGCGTCTCGCCGACGGCGATGACCGCCGCCACCCCCGCCGCCCGGGCGCGGGACAGGACCGCGCCAAGGTCATCGTCGAACTCCGGCGCGCACAGGTGGGCGTGGGTGTCGATGAGGGAAAGGCGATTTGAGTCCATTAAAGAATTACCTCTCCCCCGACCCCTCCCGCAAGGGCAGGGGAGGAGTAAAGATGGGGCGAGCTGAGTGGGGGTGATTAGCGATCAGAAAGCGGGAAAATGTCCGTGGCCACGTCCGCATGCGGCTTGCGGCTGTTGGGCGCTTCCATGGCGCGCAGATCGTCGGGCAGCGCGTCGGCTTCGCCCAGGCGGCCGACGGCCACCGCCGCCATCACGTGGAACTCCTCCCTGGAAACCCCCAGGGTTTCGTAGGCCTTGTCTATGTTGAAGCCGGCCATGGCGTGCGCATACAGCCCGAGCTTGCGGGCCTGCAACGCCAGCGCCATCCAGGCGGCGCCGGCATCGTAGGGGGCGTGGCGGTTCTCCTTGCCGGTTTTCTGAAAATTGCGGCGGGCCAGCACAAACATCAGCAGCGGCGCCTGACCGGCCCAGAGCTGGTTCTTGGCGGCCAGGCAGGCGACCAGCCTGCGTCGGTGCTCCGGCGCGGTGGCATACACGAAAAGCCAGGGCTGTTCGTTGTAACAGGAGGGCGCCCAGCGCGCGGCCTCGAAAAGGGTATGGATCTCGCGCGCCGTGAGGGGGTCGTCGCGGAACGCCCTCGGCGACCAGCGGTCGACGAACATGCTGTCGATGTCCCAGTCGGGCGAGCGCGTATTCGGCGGCCTGGCGTTCATGCCTTTTCCTTGGCTTTTCTCTTCTTGGGCCGAACCTTGCCGTGCGTTCCGCGCCAGATTTTTCCTTTTTTGGATCGCTGATCGCCTTTGCCCATTGGTCTTCCTCCTTGGCAGCTGCTCAGATTGGTATGAGATCCATATGGGTGGCGCTTATATCACAGCCGCCGGATGAGTTTCAATAGGCGGCGGGGCCGCCGGAATCGACCGCCCGGAGGATGCGGTCCAGCAGCCCGTCGACCCTGGCCTCCGCCTGCGCGAGCTCCGCCGGCCGTTCGAAGGCGGACGAGAGTTCGCGCAAGATGGGATCGAGCCGGGACGGGAGCGCTCCCAGCCGCGCATAGTCGATCGTCGGCTTCGGGTGCAGGCCGTCGTCGAAGAAATAGTTTCCCGGTCCCTTTGCGCCCGTCGCACGGAAGGGCCAGTCCAGCTTGAGTGACAGAAGCTCGATGACCGATCGGCGCAGTCCCGGGTGCCGTGGAAGGTCGGCCGGGCGGAGGGGGCGGCCCAGGCGATTCTCGATTTCGCTGAAAATGGCTCCCAGCAGCCGATCCTCGGTGGTCACAAGGCCGTAGAGATACCAGTCCGTGCAGACGGCCTTGATGATTTCCTTGTAAGCCGCATCGAGATTGCGGTAGGAGGGGCAGAAGTAGCTGCGGCAGGCCAGCCCGCCGTAGAAGCTGAGCCCGCGATAGTCGACGCCGCGGTTGCCGGCGGCCAGGGGGTGCAGCAGGCACCCCACCCGGCGTCCGCCGGGGCCTATAAAGCCGAGAAACGGACAGACATAGAAATCGCGAAAGGGGCGTTCTTCGAGGGCGCCGGCTTCGCGTCGCAGCCGGAACGCGTCGATCGCGTCCACCTCGCGCCGCACGCCGGCAAACTGCTCGGTGCGTTCCCGCAGGAGTTCCTGCAGCCGCTCGCGGGACGCGTCCGCGCTGTTGTAGAGGCCGCAGCAGGCGCCGCAGGAGACGGTATCGCTCACCTGGCAGAGGTAGACGCCGCCGGGAACCGCCGCCGGCGGTTCCCGGGACTCAGACCCTTCGGGTTGCACGCCCTCCCCGGTTTCAGGTTTTCCAGTGTCCTCCATCATCCTTTTTCTCCACCTTCCACCTTCCGCCTTCAGCTTTCTCCCTTTCCCCCTGCCTCCTCTTCCATTCATACAGCGCCACCGCCACGGCCGCGGCGGCATTCAGCGACTCCACCTCTGGCCGGATGGGGATGCGCAGGGCGTGCCGGCGCCAGGCTTCCGGCAGTCCGGGGCCTTCCAGGCCGGCCAGGAGGCCGAACGCTTCCGGAAAGGTCGTTTCCCGGAGGTCGACCCCGTCGGCCGACAGCGCGAGGATCGGCAGCTCCGGCGGAAGGGCCTTCAGGGAAGGCCCCGGGCGCAGCGGCAGGCTCAGCGCGGCGCCGCCGGAGGCGCGCAGGGCCTTGGGGTGGAACGGGTGGGCGCTTTCGGCCAGCAGGATCGCCTGGGCCGCGCCGAAAGCCGCCGCCGACCGGATGGCGGCCCCCACGTTTTCGGGGTCCTGGAAAGGGATGATCACGCTGACGCCGGCCGGAAAGCCGTCCGCCGGCGTCCAGGGGGGCATTTCCGGAAGGCCGATGAGCAGCAAGGGGGCGCGGGTGCCGAAGATGTCCAGCTCGCGCAGGAGCTCAGCCGACAGCTGGTACCACGGCAGCTGCGCAGCCGCCTCGGGGGGCGGCTGGTCGGGCCGGCTCAGCCAGCCGCGGCAGGATCCGGGATGCGCCGCCAGGACCTCGCCGGCCAGCCGCTCGCCGGCGACCAGGGCCTGGCCCGTTTTGCGGATGCCCCGGCCGGTCAGGGTCTTTTTCAGATCCTTGAAAAACGGATTGCTCTCGCTGACGATGCTGCGCACGAGACGCCCCTGCATGGCCCTGGCGCGGCGGCTGTAAAGCGGCTCATCCCTCCGGCGGTAGACGACCAGTCGGCGTTCATGGCGCGTGCCGGGGATGCGGTAGGGCCGGTCGGCCACCAGCGTGTAGCCGTCGCCGCAGCGGGCTTGCGCCGCTGCGAGTTCCTCATCGCAGCGCGGCCCCTTCCTGAAAATCACCAGCCCGTCCCCGGCGAGGCAGCCGGTCACCCGCTCCAGGGTGTGTTCGATGGTTTCCACGGCCCGGGTGATCACCCCGGCCACGGGCTCCTCGAACCGCGGCGTGACCCGGCCGCCGACCGCACG
>JALOPD010000073.1 GCA_025454075.1 Desulfobacterales bacterium
TTTTTCAATTTGCGACTGCCGGCCCACGTTCACAGTTCGGCCAGCCGTCCAACACGGGGCAGCTTACATGAATCTCGACGATTTTATCAAGTGCTTGCCATCCAGGCAGCCGCGCGGAACGAAAAACAGGCCGGGCAGGATTTCCACAACCGTGATGCCCCTGCTCCCGGGGTCCGGGAGGGTCGTTGGTTGATTGCATATAACTCATCAAAATAAGTAAGAATAAATTTATTTTGCAGTTGCCCCGGGAAACTTTCCCGTGGTAGGATCCCTTCCTGCGGTCGGTGCAATTCAATCTCGGGCGTCTGCCCTGCCCATGGCGGCGCAGGCAGCAGCCTCTCCGACCGGACGGCATTCCACGATAGAAAGGGTTGAGCATGCACCTTCGAAAACGGGTGTTGGTGACAGGCGGGGCTGGTTTCCTGGGGTCCTTCCTCTGCGAGCGACTGCTGCAGGAAGGCTGCGATGTCATCTGCTGCGACAATTTTTACACGGGATCCAAGCGCAACATCGCCCACCTGATGAGCAACCCCTATTTCGAGATGATCCGGCACGACATCACCTTTCCGATCTATCTCGAGGTCGACGAGATCTTCAACCTCGCCTGCCCGGCTTCGCCCGTCCACTACCAGAACGACCCGGTGCAGACGACCAAGGTGAACGTGCACGGCGCCATCAACATGCTGGGGCTGGCGAAGCGGGTGAGGGCCAAGATCCTCCAGGCTTCGACCTCCGAGGTCTACGGCGACCCGGCCGTTCACCCTCAGACCGAAGGCTACTGGGGCAACGTCAACTGCATCGGCCCGCGCTCCTGCTACGATGAGGGCAAGCGCTGCGCCGAGACCCTGTTCTTCGATTACCACCGCCAGCACCGCCTGAACATCCGCGTGGTGCGCATCTTCAACACCTACGGGCCGCGCATGCACCCCAACGACGGCCGGGTGGTCAGCAACTTCATCATGCAGGCGCTCACCGGCCGCGACATCACCGTCTTCGGCGAAGGCCGCCAGACCCGCTCCTTTTGCTTCGTGGACGACATGATCGAGGGCTTTCTGTGCATGATGAACCACCCCGACGGGTTCACCGGGCCCGTCAACCTCGGCAACCCCAACGAGTTCACCATTCTCGAACTCGCCGAGCGCGTCATCCGCCTGACCGGATCGCGCTCGCGGATCGTCTTCCAGCCGCTGCCCGCCGACGACCCCACCCAGCGCCGGCCGGACATCGGCCTGGCCAGGCAAAAACTGGGCTGGCAGCCGACGATCGAACTGGAGGAGGGCCTGCGGCGCACGATCGATTTCTTCAAGGAATTTCTCAAGGCCCCCCGGCTCCTGCAGGGACTCTTCCGTTCATAAAAAAAGATTGTAGCGCCGCGTGTTTTCGAATACCCTTGACGTGAAATCGGCCGGCAACAGCGTCCGGCCCATGACCTGCGTCCCCTCGCAAAACATCCGCAACGCGAAATGAAAGGAGGAATGCTTGTTGATGAAAGCTCACCACCTCATTGTCCGACTCGGCGCCATGACGTTGGTGCTGTTGATGACGGCATGCTCGGGATTGGAATCGGGTTTGATGTCGGCTACGGGCACGGCCGCGGCCAACCAGGCCACCGGGAAAAAATCGGCTTCCGACCCCAAAAACCTTCCGGATGTGAAGGAGTTCGGCGATGTGATGATCCCGCGGGAGATGGACATCGACAAGGATGCCTCTTTCATCTACACCCGCAGCGGTCTGAACGCCGGGCTGCTGAGGCTTTCCGGGCGCGTGGAGAGCAAGTCGCTGATGCGGTATTTCCAGACCAACATGGCCAACGAGGGCTGGCGGATGGCGAGCCAGTTCCATGCGCCCCAGTCGCTCATGATGTTCGAGAAGGAAAACCGCGTGTGCCTGATCCTGCTCGAGGATGCGACTTTCCAGACGTTTGTCGACGTCTGGGTGGTGCCGCGCAACGAAACCCTCGATTACGCCCCGCCGAAGTGACGGGGGGGAGCCTCCTGCCGGGTTCGCCATGATCGATCGCCGGAATTTCAGCAACGTGATCGTCGAGCTCTCGCATACGCTGAGGCGCATGGCGGAGAGCGGGGTCAGAGGGGTTGACTGCTCGGAAAAAAGCCTGGACTCGCTGAAGGCCTGGGGCCGGCCCGCCCCGCGGGCCGCCGCCCTCGAAACCCTGGAAGAGATCCGCGCGGACCTCGGCGAATGCGTGCGCTGCGGGCTGTCTGAAAGCCGCACGCGGATCGTCTTCGGCCGGGGCCGCCCGGACGCCAGGCTCATGTTCGTGGGCGAGGGACCCGGCCAGGAGGAAGACCGCGCCGGCGAGCCCTTCGTGGGTGCGGCCGGCCAGCTGCTGACGCGCATCATCGAGGCCATCAAGCTCACGCGCGAAGAGGTCTACATCGCCAACGTCGTCAAGTGCCGCCCGCCCGGCAACCGCACCCCGCAGCCGGGGGAGATCGCCGCCTGCATGCCGTTTTTGCGGCGGCAGATCGCGGCGGTCCGGCCGATGTTCATCTGCACGTTGGGGGGGTGCGCCGCCCAGACCCTGCTCGGGACGACGGAACCCATTTCGCGGCTGCGCGGCCGTTTTTTCGACGTCGGCGGCATCCGGGTGCTGCCCACGTTTCACCCGGCCTACCTGCTGCGCAACCCGGAAAAGAAGCGCGAGGTGTGGGAGGACATGAAGCGGCTGATGAAGGAGTATCCCTATGAAGGCTGATATCGCCCGGTGGCTGATTGCGGCGGCGCTTCTGATCGGCGCCGCCGGCCATGCCGGCGCCGAAGCGAACGAGGTGCTCATCATCCGCGTGGCGGACGCCATCGGCCCCGGGACGGCCGATTTCATTCACCACGGCATCAAGACCGCCGAGAAACAGCAGGCCGCCTGCCTCATCATCGAGCTGGACACCCCGGGCGGGCTGGCCGAGTCCATGCGCCGGATCGTGCAGGACATCCTCGCCAGCCCGGTGCCGGTGGCGGTCTACGTCTCCCCCGGCGGCGGGCGGGCGGCGTCGGCCGGGGTGATGATCACAATGGCCGCCGACATCGCCGCCATGGCGCCGGGGACCAACATCGGTGCGGCCCACCCCGTGGGCGCCGGCGGCCAGGAGATCGACGGCAAGATGTCCGAAAAGGTGGTCAATGACATGGTGGCCCAGGCCCGCAGCGTCGCCGAACGCCGGGGCCGCAACGCCGAGTGGGTGGAAAAGGCCATCCGGCAGAGCGTGTCGGCCACCGAAACCGAGGCGCTGAAGGAGAACGTCATCGACCTGATCGCCCGGGACACGGACGACCTCATCCGGCAGCTCAGCGGCCGGGTCGTTGCCGGCAAGGGGACCCTGCGCCTTGAATCGTCCAGGAAAACCGTGATCGAGGAGAGCCTGCGGACCAAGATCCTGACGGCGATCAGCAACCCCAACATCGCCTATTTGCTGCTCATGATCGGGCTTGCCGGTCTTTACTTCGAGTTCTCGCACCCCGGGGCCGTCTTCCCCGGGGTGGTCGGCGGCATCTGCCTGGTGCTCGCCTTTTTTGCCCTGCAGACCCTGCCGGTCAACTATGCCGGCATCCTGCTGATCGCGCTGGCCGTCATCTTTTTCATCATGGAGATGAAAATCGCGAGCTACGGCCTGCTGAGCGTGGCCGGGGTCGTTTCCCTGCTGCTGGGCTCGCTCATGCTTTTCGAAGGCGAAAGCCCCGAGGGGCAGGTTTCCTGGGGGGTGCTCACCCCGACGCTGCTGGTGGTTTCAGGGTTTTTCACCGCCGTGGCCTTTCTGGTGTTCCGCTCCCAGGTGTCCAGACCAATGACCGGTTCGGCCGGGCTGGTGGGGGAAATCGGGGTCGTGAAAAAAGCCCTGGCCCCCCGCGGCAAGGTCTTCGTCCACGGGGAGCTCTGGAATGCCGCCGCCCGAACCCCCATCGGCGAAAATGTGCCGGTTCGGGTGGTCGCCGTCTCGGGCCTGCTGCTGGAGGTGGAGCCGGCCGAAGAGGGGCCCCGCAAGGAGTGAGCGCGGTGCCGTCTGCATCTCAACCCATCCGATAAGGAGGTCTCCATGTACGCCGGACTGGCAGTCATTTTGCTGATCCTATTTTTTCTGTCGGCCTCGTTGAAGGTTCTCAATGAATACGAGCGCGGGGTGATCTTCCGCCTCGGCCGGATCATCGCCGCGAAGGGGCCCGGCCTGATCATTTTTATCCCCGTGATCGACCGCATCGTCAAAGTGAGCCTGCGGCTGGTGGCGCTGGACGTGGATCCCCAGGACGTGATCACGCGCGACAACGTCTCGGTCAAGGTCAACGCGGTGCTTTACTTCCGCGTCGTCGACCCGGTGAAGGCGATCGTGCAGGTGCAGGACTACGCCTACGCCATGAGCCAGCTGGCCCAGACCACCCTGCGCAGCGTTTGCGGCCAAGCCGAACTTGACGACCTGTTGTCCGAACGCGAAAAAATCAATGCCAAACTGCAGGAGATCCTGGACGCGCACACGGCTCCCTGGGGCATCAAGGTCGCCACGGTCGAGCTCAAACAAATCGATCTGCCCCAGGAAATGCAGCGGGCCATTGCGCGGCAGGCCGAAGCCGAGCGCGAGCGGCGCGCCAAAGTCATCAACGCCGAGGGGGAGTTCCAGGCGGCCGCCAAGCTCGCGGAAGCCTCCCGCATCATCGAAAACCACCCGGTGGCCTTGCAGCTGCGCTACCTGCAGACCATGAGGGAAATGGCGGTCGAGAGCAACTCGACCACCTTCCTGCCCATTCCGATCGAGCTGTTCAAGCCCTTCTTCCAGAAGCCTGAGGGCAAGGACGGCCCGGCGAAGGGTTAGCCTTGACATCGCAAAAAGAAATAGTCTATGAGACGGAGCGATTGAGGCAGCGCCGTCATCGTTGCGGCATGCGGTGGGGCGGCGACGATATCCATCACCGGGCGGGGGCTTTTCAGCCTCCGTCCGTGCTTTCCGCCGCCGGCCCCAAAGAGTGCCGGCGGAAAGGCCAGCAGAAAGGATAAACCCATGAGCGAGAAGGAAATCGAAATCTGGGGCCGGCCCCTGGAAAAAATGACCACCACGGACCTGCGGGAGATCGCCAAGGGGCTCGAGGGCGTGTCCGGCGTTCACGGCATGAAGAAGGAGGAGTTGATCGGGGCCCTGCGCGCCTCCAAGGGCATCGTCGTCGAGGCCGTAAAAAAGGTCGACGCCTCCATCCACTCCCTCAAGAAGCAGATCCGGTCGATGCGGGCCCAGCGCAGCGCCGCAATCGCGGCCAAGGACCGCAAGCTGGCGACCATTTTCCGGCGCAAGATCTCCCGGTTGAAGAAAAAGACGCGCCGGGCCGCGGCCTGACCGCTGCTATGGCCTCGCGCGATCTGCCGAGAACGATTCCGGTGGCGGCCGGCGCGATCGAGCCGGAGGCCATCGCCTTCGACATCGACGGGGTCATCGCGGACACCATGACCCTGTTTCTCGAGATTGCGCGCGACGAGTTCGATGTCCATGGCATCCGCTACGAGGACATCACCTGCTACAACCTGGCGGACTGCATCGACATGGAGCCCGAGGTGATCGACGGCGCCCTTGTGCGCCTGCTGGACGGCGGATACCGCGGCCGACTGAAGCCCGTGCCCGGCGCACCCGAGGTGCTCCAACGGCTGGCCCGGCGCTCCGGCAGGGTCCTCTTCGTCACCGCCCGGCCGCACCTTGGCCCGATCGGCGATTTCATTCGCAGCATCCTGCCGGGCGACCCCGGGTCGTTCGACATCGTTGCGACCGGCTCGTTTGACGGCAAGACCGAAGTGCTGCAGGATCGTCGCATCACCCATTTCGTCGAAGACCGGCTGGAGACCTGCTTCAGCCTGAATGCCGCCGGCATCACACCGGTGCTCTTTGCGCAGCCGTGGAACCGGGAGCCGCACCCGTTTAAGGAAGTGTCGTCCTGGCGGGAGATCGAGGAGCTGATCCGCTGGTGAAAGGTAGTGTCCGTCATGACGCCGTCCCCCTTGGTTGAAGCCGTGCGTGGTTTCATCGAATCGCTTCCAGCGGAAAAAGGCTACTCAGTTCACACCTGCCGGGCGTACACCCGGGACCTAGAGGAATTCGCCGCGTACCTGTCCGAGAACGGACACCGCCCCGCTGCGGCCTCCGGCCCGCAGGGCTCCCTCGGCCCCCATGATGTAACCGCGGTCGCGATTCGCGGGTACCTGGGGATGCTGCACCAGAAAAACCAGAAATCCAGCATCGCCCGGAAGCTGTCCACGCTGCGCAGCTTCTTCAAGTTCTTGGTCAAGAAAGGGGTGGTCGACGCCAACCCGGTAGAGGGCATTCTCACCCCCAAGCGGGAAAAACCCCTGCCGGGCTATCTGCCGGTCGATGCCGTTTTTCACCTGCTGGATTCGATCGAAACCGATTCGGTGCTGGCGGCCCGCAACCGGGCCATCTTCGAAACGCTCTACTCCTGCGGCATCCGGGTTTCGGAGCTGGCCGGGCTGAACGTGCACGACATCGATTTCGAGAGCGGCACGTTGAAGGTGCTCGGCAAGGGCGCCAAGGAGCGCATCGTCCCGGTCGGGCGGAAGGCGCTGGAGGCCATCGCCCGCTACCGGGAGGCGCTGCCGGCCGAAAAAGGGACCGGCGCCGGGGTGAACCGGCCCTTGTTTCTCAATCACCGGGGGCGGCGGCTCACCCCGCGGTCCGTCGCGCGCATTCTCAAGAAACTGGTGACGGCCTGCGGGATTTTGACCCCGGTCTCGCCGCACACGCTGCGGCACACGTTTGCCACGCACATGCTCGATGCCGGGGCCGACCTGCGCAGCGTGCAGGAGCTGCTGGGGCACAAGAACCTCTCCACCACCCAGAAATACACCCACGTCAGCATCGACCGGCTGATGGAAACCTATGACCGGGCGCACCCGCGCAAATGACGGCTGCGTAGCCTTTCGGCCAACCGCCGCCATGCAAGGTGACAGGGGATGACCACCCACGGCACGACGATTCTCGCCATTCGCCACAAAGACCGCACCGCCGTCGCCGGCGACGGTCAGGTCACGCTGAACGCCAGCGTGATCAAGCACCGCGCCCGCAAGGTGCGGCGGATTTTCAACGAGTCCATCATCGTGGGCTTCGCCGGGGCGACGGCGGACGCGTTGAGCCTGTCGGAACGGCTGCAGGAAAAGCTCGAGCGCTACAACGGCAATCTCACCCGCGCGGCCGCCGAACTGGCGCGCGACTGGCGAACCGACAAGCTCCTGCGGCGGCTGGAGGCGGTGATGGTGGCCGTGGACGCGCAGCACCTGTACCTTATTTCGGGCAGCGGGGACGTGATCGAGCCGGACGAGGGGGTGATCGGGATCGGCTCCGGCGGGACCGTCGCCCAGGCGGCGGCCAGCGCCCTGATGCGGCATACGGATATGGACGCGCGGCGCATCGCGGAGGAAGCGCTCCGGATCGCCGCGTCCATCTGCGTGTACACGAACGATGTCATTACGGTGGAAGAGCTGGGATAACGCGACGCCGGGCAATCGGTCGTCGACCCCGGCCCTTGGACTTCACGAGCATGAAAACCCTCAAACCGTTTGAAACCGTGGCCGCTCTAGACACCTATGTCGTCGGCCAGCACAACGCCAAGCGCGCGGTGGCGGTGGCGCTGCGCAACCGCTGGCGCCGGCGGCAGGTCCCGGCCGAACTGCGCGACGAAATCGCGCCGAAGAACATCATCCTCATCGGGCCCACCGGCGTGGGCAAGACCGAAATCGCGCGGCGACTGTCGATCCTCACCGACTCGCCGTTTCACAAGGTCGAGGCCTCCAAGTTCACCGAAGTGGGCTACGTCGGCCGCGATGTCGAGTCCATGGTGCGGGAGCTGCTCGAGCAGACGATCACGCTCGACAAGGCGCGGGAGCAGCAGGCCGTCCAGGAAAAGGCCCGCCAGCTGGCAGAAGAGCGCATGCTGGACCTCCTGCTGCCGAAGGCCGGACCGGCACCGGGCGCGCGCCCGGCCGAAGCCGGCGACCCGCAGATCGAGCTGGTTTCATCCGGCGCGGCGGAAGCCCCTTCCACCCGTGAAAAGCTGCGCGGACTGCTGCGGCAGGGCAAGCTCGACAACCGGTATGTCGACGTCGAGACCGCCGACCGGAACGTCCCCATGGTGGAGGTGTTCTCGAACGCGGGCCTCGAGGAGCTGGGGATCAACTTCAAGGACATGCTCGGCGGGCTTTTCCCCAAGGGCGTGAAGCGGCGGCGGCTGAAAGTGCCCGAGGCCATGGCCGTCCTGGCCCAGGAAGAGGCCCAGCAGCTTGTGGATGTCGACAAGATCGTCAAGCAGGCGATCGAGAAGGTCGAGCAGACCGGGATCATCTTCATCGACGAAATCGACAAGATCGTGGCCAAAGGGGCCGCTCAGGGCCCGGACGTGTCGCGCGAAGGCGTGCAGCGGGATTTGCTGCCGGTGGTCGAGGGCTGCACGGTGACGACCAAGTACGGGCCCGTCAAGACCGACCACGTGCTGTTTATCGCCTCGGGGGCCTTCCACACCGTGAAGCCCTCGGACCTGATTCCAGAGCTGCAGGGGCGCTTCCCGATCCGGGTCGAGCTCAGCGCGCTGGGGCGGGACGAATTCGTGCGCATCCTGACCGAGCCAAGGAACGCGCTGCTGCTGCAGTACACCGCGCTTCTCAAGACCGAGGGGGTCGAGCTTATTTTTCAGCCGGAGGCCGTGCGCGAGGTGGCGCGGCTGGCGGAGGAGGTCAATTCCCGCACCGAGAACATCGGCGCCCGGCGGCTGCACACGCTGATGGAGCGCCTGCTCGAGGACGTCCTCTTTGATGCGCCTGACGTGGCCGGCGGGCGGGTGGTCATCGACCCTGCCACCGTGGAGCGGCGCCTGAAGGACATCGCCGGCAACGAGGACCTCAGCCGCTACATCCTCTAAATCGGTTGAAAGTTTAAAGTTTAAGGTTTGAGGGTTAAGGGATAAAAACTGAAAACTCGGTTTTTAGACTTATTAACGGTCTCATAATTGTCTTTACGTTGTCATTCCGGCATGTTTTTCGCCGGAATCCAGTGAATTCAACTTGTTCTGGATGCCGGATCAAGTCCGGCATGACGGCACTATTTCGAGCCGATCAATAACAGCGCTCTTACCGTTTGCCTGAAATCGGAAAGGAAGGCCACGGATGGAAGTCTCGCAGTCGATGGAGCGGGCCAACGGCGTCATCTTCAAGACCTACAAACGGTTTCCGGTCGTCCTAACCCGCGGCAGCGGCTCCACGCTCTGGGATGAAAACGGCAAACGCTACACCGATTTCGTGGCCGGGATCGCCGTGTGCAACCTCGGCCATGCGCACCCGAAGGTTGCCGAGGCCCTGGCCGCCCAAGCCCGGACGCTGTGGCACGTGTCCAACCTGTTCTACACCGTGCCGCAGCTGGAGCTCGCCGAATGGCTCATCGGCCACAGCTTCGCCGACCGGGTGTTTTTCTGCAACAGCGGCGCCGAGGCCAACGAGGCGGCCATCAAGCTCGCGCGCAAGTATTTCAAGGAGGCCGGCGCGGGGGAGCGCTTCCGAATCATCAGCATGGACCAATCCTTCCACGGCCGGACCCTGGCGACCCTGTCCGCCACCGGACAGGAAAAGGTCAAGCACGGGTTCGCCCCCCTGCTCGACGGCTTCGATTTCGTGCCGTTCAACGATGTCGACGCCGTCCGAAAGGCGATCGGGCCGTCCACCTGCGCGGTCATGCTCGAGCCGATTCAGGGGGAGGGCGGCGTGCGCTGCCCGGCCCCGGATTTCCTCAAGCAGGTGCGCACGGTCTGCGACGAGGCCGGCCTGCTGTTGATCTTTGACGAGATCCAGACCGGCATGGGGCGCACGGGGACGCTTTTCGCCTACGAGCAATTCGGGGTCGCGCCCGACATCATGACCCTCGCCAAGGCCCTGGCCAACGGTTTGCCCATGGGCGCCATGCTCGCCACGGAAAAGGCGGCCGCTGCGTTCGGGCCGGGGGCGCACGCGTCGACGTTCGGGGGCACGCCGGTCGTCTCGGCCGCGGCCCTGGAGGTCTGCCGGCTGATGGAATCCGAGGGCATCCCCGACCGCTGCCGGCGCACTTCGGAGTACTTCCGCTCCCGGCTCGAGTGGCTCAAGAACCGTCATGCGGTCGTCGAGGAGATCCGGGGGCTCGGCCTGCTGCTCGGCCTCAAGCTCGCGGTCGAGGGCGAGGGGTTCGTCGTGAAGTGCATGGACCGAGGGTTCCTGATCAACTGCGTGCAGGGCAACATCCTGCGCTTCGTGCCTCCGCTGGTCATCACCCCGGAGGAGATCGACGCGCTGATCGTGTGCCTGGATGCGCTTTTCAGCGAAGCGGGTTAACGGGTCGGCGAGGCGCCATGTCCGAAAAGTTATGGAAGGGCCGGTTCAGCGAGAAGACGGCCAAGGTCGTCGAACGGTTCACCGCCTCCATCGATGTCGACCGGCGGCTCTACCGCTACGACATCGAGGGCAGCATCGCCCACTGCCGCATGCTGGCCAAGACCGGCATCATCACCGAGGCGGACGCCGAAACCCTCGTGCAGGGGTTGAACCAGATCCGACGGGAAATCGAGGCCGCCCGTTTTCGGTTCGACGACACGCTCGAGGACATCCACATGCACATCGAATCGCGGCTGTTCGAAATCGTGGGAAAGACGGCCCAGAAGGTGCACACCGGCCGCAGCCGCAACGACCAGGTGGCCCTCGACGTGCGCCTGTACCTGCGCGATGCGTTGGACGACATTCTGCGCAGGCTGGCCGAGCTGCAGCGGGTCCTCATCGGCCTGGCCAAGACCCACATCGGTGTGATGGTTCCGGGCTACACCCACCTGCAGAGGGCCCAGCCCGTGCTGCTGGCACACCATTTCATGGCCTATGTCGAGATGTTCGCGCGGGATGCCGAGCGCATGGAGGGCTGCCGGGCGCGCACGAACGTCATGCCGCTGGGCAGCGCCGCCCTGGCCGGCACGACCTTCCCGATCGACCGCGCCTACGCGGCCGACCTGCTGGGGTTCCCGGCGCTGTCCGCGAACAGCCTGGATGCCGTCTCGGACCGGGATTTCATCATCGAGTTTTTAGCGACGGCGTCCCTGAGCATGCTGCACCTGAGCCGGCTCTCCGAGGAGATGGTTCTGTGGTCCACGTCCGAGTTCGGGTTCATCGAGCTGCCGGATGCCTTCGCCACGGGCAGCAGCATCATGCCGCAGAAGAAAAACCCGGACGTGCCGGAGCTGGTGCGCGGCAAGACCGGCCGGGTCTACGGCCACCTCATGGCGATGCTGACGCTGATGAAAGGGCTGCCGCTCTCCTACAACCGCGACCTACAGGAGGACAAGGCGGCGCTGTTCGATGCCGTCGACACGCTCACGGCCTGCCTCGAGGTGTACACCCAGATGCTGCCCGGGATCCGCATTGTGCGCGCGCGGATGGAGCAGGCCGCCTCCAGCGGGTACATCAACGCCACCGACCTGGCCGACTATCTGGTGCGGCAGGGGATGCCCTTTCGGGAAGCGCACCACTGCGTCGGGCAGGCCGTGCGCCACGCCATCGACCAGGGGCTCGAACTGCACCAACTGCCGCTCGCGGAGCTTCAGAGCTTCAGCACGCTGATCCAGCCGGACATCTTCGGGTGCCTCGAAGCGAGGGAGACCATCAACCGCCGATCCTGCCCGGGGGGCACGGCGGAGTCCGTGGTGCGGGCCGCCATCGAGGCGGCGGAAAAACGGCTGGAGCGAACGGCATGCATCCGCTGACGATCATGGCGTTCCGCAGCCGGTTCGCGGTGATGGCGGCGGCCGTCCTTTTGATCGGCGCCATGCACGGGTGCGGGCGGAAAATGGATCCGATCCAGCCTGGGACCTACCCGCCGCCGGCGGTGAAAGATCTCGCTTTTGAATTGCAGGACGGCCTCCTGACCCTCTTCTGGACGCTGCCGGCGGCTGAAAAGGAAAGGGACAAGGAAAACCCCGCCGTCAGCTTCAAGGTCCTGCGCGCGCGTCAGACGGCGAGTGAGGCGGAGTGCCAGAGCTGCAGCGTGCGGTTCCAAGCGGTCGGGGTGGTGCGGCTCGCCGGCCGGGACCCTTCGGAGCGGCTGCAGTTCCAGGACCGGCTGGAGCCGGGCTACAAATACCGCTACAAGGTCATCGGCACCTCCGCCGCGGGAGTGGATTCGAAGGACTCCAACATCGTGCACCCGAACTCGTGAGATCGCGGACGAGGCCGAAGGCAGAGACATTCATGGACCAGGTGCCGTTCGCTAAAATGAGCGGGAGCGGAAACGACTTCATCCTCATCGACAACCGCTCCCGCGTGTTGCAGGAGTCGAAGCTCGCCGCGTTCATCGCCGGGGTCTGCCGGCGGCGGCTGTCGGCGGGCGCCGACGGGGTCATCCTGATCGAGGCATCGGAAACCGCAGATTTCCGCTGGCGGTTTTTCAACTCCGACGCCAGCCCGGCCGAGATGTGCGGCAACGGGGCGCGCTGTGCCGCACGCTTCGCCTTTCTGCAGGGCATCTGCGGCGCGCGGCTGCGCTTTGAGACCGGCGCCGGCCGGGTGGAGGCCCAGGTCGAAGGGATGCGGGTCAAGGTGAAGATGCCCGACCCGCAGGACCTGCGGCTCGACCTCCGGGTCGATCTGGCATCCGGGCCGCTCGCGGTCAGCAGCGTCAACACGGGGGTTCCCCACGCGGTGGTTCTGACGGATGGCGTCGAGGGGGTGGATGTGGCCGGCCTCGGGCGCGAGATCCGCTTTCACCCGCAGTTTGCACCGGCGGGGACCAACGCCGATTTCATCTGCACGGAATCCTCCGGCGGGATCGCGATCCGCACCTACGAGCGCGGCGTGGAAGGGGAAACCCTCGCCTGCGGCACGGGAGCGGTGGCCGGCGCGCTGGTGGCGGCCGGCAAACTCGGGCTGGGCTCGCCGGTGAGCGTTCGTACGGCCGGCGGCGAGCGCCTGACGGTTTACTTCGAAAACCGGTCGGGGGATTATCGCAACGTCTACCAAGAGGGCGACGCGCGGTTGATCTACACCGGGGTGCTGCACCCCGAGGCCTGGCAATCGGATGCGGCGCCGTGAACGCCCCGCACAGCGCCTTCATCTCCGTCGGGTCGAACCTGGGAGACAAACTTGCGCAGTGCCGCAGGGGGGTGGATGCGCTGGCCGCGGGCGGAGACATTCGCATCACCGGCCGGTCGCGCATGTACCGGACCGAACCGGTGGACGTCGTCGACCAGGAGTGGTTCGTCAACGGCGTCATCCGGGTCGAGACCGGCTTGGGTCCCTTCGAGCTGCTCGCTCGGCTGCAGTCCCTGCAGCGGCAGGCCGGACGGGCCGAGGGGGGCGTTCGGTTCGGGCCGCGGGTGCTCGATCTGGACATCCTGCTGTACGACCGGCTGGTCATAGACGACCCGCGGCTGACCCTGCCGCACCCGCGCATGCACCGCCGGCGTTTTGTTTTAAAGCCGTTGTGTGATATAGACCCTGACACGGTGCACCCGGTCTTGGGCCGGACCGCGGCAACGCTGCTGGCCGCATTGGATGAGGACCACCAGCAGGTGCTGGAGCTCAGATGATCCGAATTTTAGTCCTTCTGGTTCTGGGATATCTTGCCTTCCGCCTTGCGAGACGATGGCTGCGGGGCCGAACGGTATCCGGACGCATGAACCACCGCGACAACGGCCGCATCGACGATGTGATGATCAAGGACCCGCAGTGCGGGGCCTATTTTCCGCGGCGGGACGGCATCCCCCTGAATTCCGCCGGAGGCGGCTTGCTGTTTTGCAGCCGGGAGTGCCGAGACAAATATCTCGTCGCCCGTTCCGAATCTGGAGACTGAGCGGTCGCCATGGGACAGATGGACCCTTCACCGCGAACCCTGCCGGCCTCGGGCGTCGACAAGAACGCCGGCCCTGAGAACGGTTGGGAACGCAGCGAGACCGCTGCCGACGCGACGGAGCGGCCGGACGTGTGGAGCCGCCTGCGGAGAACCGCCAATCATCCGAACGGTTTGACGCTGATTCGGATCGCCATCATCCCCTTCATCATCCTTCTCTTTTCATTCCCGGAAAGCCCGTTCATGAGCTTCATGGCCGCCCTGACCTTCAGCGTCGCGGCTTTCACCGACTACCTGGACGGGTTCCTGGCGCGCCGGCAGGGGAAGGTGACCTTCCTGGGCAAGGCCCTGGACCCGGTCGCCGACAAACTGCTCACCTCCTCGGCGTTCATCCTGCTGGCGGCCCACGGCTGGGTGGCGGCGTGGATGGTGTGCGTGATCGTCGGCCGGGAGCTGGCGGTCACCGGGCTGCGCAGCGTGATCGCCGGCAAGGGGATGGACATCTCCGCCTCGCGCCTCGGAAAGCTCAAAACCGGTTTTCAGATCGCCGCCATCATCCCCCTCATGATCCACTACCCGTTGCTGGGCCTCGACACCCAGGGCATCGGGCAGTTTCTACTGTGGCTCGCCCTGGGCTTCACGATGTGGTCGGGTGCGGATTATTTCGCCAAATTTAAAAAATTGCTGTAACCGGCTTTTCTGTTGACAAACCGGAGATCAGCCGTTAAAAATATCTTTTAAGCTGAGCGGGAATAACTCAGTGGTAGAGTGCGACCTTGCCAAGGTCGAAGTCGCGGGTTCAAATCCCGTTTCCCGCTCCATTTTTTTTGTGGCGGCATAGCCAAGTGGGAAGGCAGTGGTCTGCAAAACCACTATTCCCCGGTTCGAATCCGGGTGCCGCCTCCATTTTTAACCTAAAATTTCGGTAGGTTAAGGATTTGCGCGGGCTGTTTTTGGTTGGCCAGCGGTT